>NZ_JBEOXR010000087.1:0-21315 GCF_040296665.1 Streptomyces sp. NPDC002057 | reverse complement strand
ATCGCGACCGTGGTGACGACGAAGGCCACGTCGGCCATCGTGAGCTCCCGGATGCAGGAAGAAGGAAGAACGGATTCTCGGACGAGATGAGGAAACCTCTCCTCGGACCGCTCGCCGCCTCCGTTGACGTGCCCCTAACGCCACGAATGCCCGTCTTGACGCTTCCCCTACGCGAAGCCCTCCCCAAGGCCTCCCCGTGGCCTCCCTCGCGCCCGTCCCCGCGCCCTTCCCGGGGATCTTTCCGAGGGCCCTCCCCATTGCCAGTGACCGGAAGTGCACATATCTTCGAGCGAAACCTACGGACCGGGATGCTCGTCAGTCCCGGGGCGGCCCGCCGTTCACGGGTCGGACGGCGGGGAGCGGACCCTCAGGACGACGGGGGGGGCGCTGGACGCCGGGCGTACGGGATATCCGTATCCACGTACCCGCAGGAGCTGAGCAGCAGATGAGCAAGCACGTCCTGGCACAGAACCAGTACGGCAAGGCCGAGAACCGCATCGTCACGGTCACCCGCAAGGGAAGCGACGGCTCGTGGCACGAGATCCGCGATCTGAACGTGTCGGTGGCGCTGCGCGGTGAGTACCGCGACGTCCATCTGACCGGCGACAACGGCAACTGCCTGCCGACCGACACCACCAAGAACACGGTCTACGCCTTCGCCAAGGAGCACGGCGTGGCCTCCCCCGAGGCCTTCGGCATCCTCCTCGCGCGGCACTTCGTGACCTCGCAGCCGGTGATCCACGAGGCGCAGATCCGGGTGGAGGAGTACGCCTGGGAGCGGATCTCCGTACCGTCGCGCAAGGAGCAGCACTCCTTCGTCCGCAAGGGGCAGGAGGTCCGCACCGCGCAGATCACCTACTCGGAGAACACCGGGCTCCAGGTCCTCTCGGGCCTCAAGGAGCTCACGGTCATGAACTCGACCAACTCCGAGTTCCACGGCTTCATCAAGGACCGGTACACGACGCTCCAGGAGGCGTACGACCGGATCCTCGCCACCAAGGTGACCGCCCGGTGGGCGAACTCGGCGCCGGCGGCGGCGGACGAGGATCACGACTGGGACCGCTCGTACGACAAGGTGCGGCGCCACATGCTGGAGGCGTTCGCGGAGACGTACAGCTACTCGCTCCAGCAGACCCTGCACGCCATGGCGGACCGGGTCCTGGACCACGTCTCCACGGTCAACGAGGTCCGGCTCAACCTCCCGAACAAGCACCACTTCCTGGTGGACCTGGAGCCGTTCGGGCTGAAGAACGAGAACGAGGTGTACTTCGCGGCCGACCGGATGTACGGCCTCATCGAGGGCACCATCCACCGTGACGGCGTCCAGCCGGTGATCGCGACCAGCGACTGGATCACCGCCTGACGCTCCGCCTCAGAGCAGCCCGGCCGTCCGGACTCCCAGCCATACGGCTCCGAGTCCGGCGGCCAGGCTCCCGGCGACGTTGAGCACCGCGTACCCCTTCGCCCCGTCCTCGTACAGCTTCAGCGTCTCGTACGAGAAGGTCGAGTACGTCGTCAGCGCCCCGCACAGGCCCGTGCCGAGCAGCAGGTGCGCCTGGGTGGAGGCGACCCCGGTCAGCAGACCGAGCAGGAACGAGCCGGCGACGTTCACCGCGAACGTGCCCCAGGGGAAGCCGGGGCCGAACCGGGCCTTCGTGGCGCGGTCCGTGAGGTACCGCAGGGGCGCGCCGACGGCGGCTCCGGCGACGACGAGCAGCCAGTTCACGCGCGCGGCGCCCCTGTCCGTACGGCCCTGGTGACGGTGACCCCGGCCAGGACGGCGGCGAGCGCGGTGACCGCGGTCGCGCCCAGGTAGAGCAGTCCGCGGACCGGTTCGCCCGCGCTCAGCAGCCGCTCCGATTCGAGGCTGTACGTCGAGAAGGTGGTGAACCCGCCGCAGAATCCGGCCCCGAGGAAGGGCCGGAGAAGCGGGTGCGGCGCCGCCGCGCCTTCCGTCAGGAGGACCATCAGGACGCCGAGCAGCGCGCAGCCGCTCGCGTTCACCGCGAACGTCGTCCAGGGGAAGGCGCCTTCGGGCGTCGGCCACAGGAGCGCCGCGCCGTAGCGGGCGGATGCGCCGAGCGCGCCGCCGACGGCCACCACCGCGACGACCGGCAGCTCGGCGCGCAGTCCCATGCGTCACAGGGTACGAGGACGGACGCGCGGGACGGTTCAAGGCGAGGCGCACAGGCACGGCCCCCGGCCTGGGGCATTAACCGGGGTCCGGCCCGTGCAGCCTCGCTCTGCGATGGTCCGGCCACGCCCTGCAACCGGTCAAAGCCGGGCCGGTGAGTCTGTCAGATCCCCCCGCGGGGTATTCCGCAAGCCCTTGGTGAGGGTCCGGGCAGGGGTGGTGGAGACCCCTGTGACCTGCGACGACACGACGACAGGTGGTCCGGCCACCATCCGGCGGCCGATTCGGGTGCCGGGTACACCTCGTCCCCGGGGGCGGGTACGGGCGACGGTGGTGGAGCAGCGGGAGGGAGCTGCGCAACCTTCGGGCAGGAGTGTCGTGAGTACATCCGTCGCAACCAAGCGCAGGGCCACCACCGGGGCTGTTCCCCCGGCCGGTCCCCTGGGCGTCGTCAGGTCCGTCGGCGCGGCCGGCTCGCGCGAGGACGTCTACGCCGAGCTGTGTGCCGCGCTGTTCTCCGGCTTTCCGCGCCGTGACCAGCGTCTGAAGGCCGAGCAGTACCTGCACGGCCTGCTGACCGCGCAGGGCCGCAAGTCGATCCGTAACATCGCCGCCCAGATCGGCGGCCCCGCCGCCGAGCAGAGCCTGCACCACTTCGTCTCCAGCTCCACCTGGGACTGGCAGCCGATGCGGGCGGAGCTCGCCCGGTACCTGGAGCGGAACAGCTGCCCGCAGGCCTGGGTGGTGCGGCCGATGCCGATCCCGAAGGCCGGGGAGCACTCGGTGGGCGTGGACCGGCGCTTCGACCCGGAGCGCGGTCAGGTCTTCCACGGCCAGCAGGCCTTCGGCGTGTGGTTCGCGAGCGACGAGCTGAGCGTTCCCGTCAACTGGCGTCTGTTCCTGCCGGACCCCTGGGTGAACGACCGCACGCGGCGCGACCGTGCGGAGGTTCCCCAGGAGGCCGGCGAGGAGACGCTGGAGGAGTGCGCGGTCGCCGCGGCGCTCGACACCGCCCGCTGGCCCGACGTCACCCGCAAGCCGGTGCTGCTCGACATCCGGGGCGGTGCGGGGCGGGCGGCCCTCACCCGGCTCGCCGGGGCCGGGGTGCCGGTCGTGGCGCGGATCGGTCCGGGCTCCCGCCTCGCGATCGCCGACCGTTCGCTGCCCGGATTCGGGGCGGGCCCGCTGTCCGCCGTCCAGATCCTGGAGTCGCTCAAGGGCCTGCGCAGGCCGGTCAGCTGGGTGGACACGGTGGCCGGCGCGCGGACCTCGCGGACCTCGCTCGCCACGGCCGTCCGGGTGGCACTGCCCACCCCGGGCGGGGAGCGGATGCGTCCGCTGGTGCTGCTCGGCGAGTGGGACGATCCCCGGCGCGCCCCGGCACGGGTGTGGATCAGCGATCTGACGGGTTCGCCGGTCGGCTCGCTGCTGCGGCTGACGAAGCTGGCCCGCCGGGTGGAGCGGGACTTCGTCGAGGTCGGGGAGGGGGCGGGGCTGCGGGACTTCGTGGGCCGCTCGTTCCGCGGCTGGCACCGGCACATCACGCTGGCCTCCGCCGCCCACGCGGCGACGGTCATGGCCGCCACCGACTGGGAGTCGTCCTACGGCCCCACCTACGGTTCGGGACGCACGGCGAGCTGACCGGCGGCCGGTCGTACGGCGGGCCCGACCGGGGCCGGTCGTACGGCGGGCGGACGGTTGGTCACGCGGAGCGGCGGGGCCCGTCGGCCGGGCGTCGCGCGCCGGTGTCAGGCACCTCGCCCCGGCCTCACGTACTGCGCTCCGGCGGGCCCGGCAGTGGGCGGGTCGGGTCCGTCGCGGCGCGGCCGCGGGCCAGGACCTCCCGGGTGCGCTGGAGCCGCAGGGCGAGCTGGACCTCCAGGACCTGGCCCGGCTTCTGCCACTCCGGGCCGAGGAGTTCGCCGATCCGCTCCAGGCGGCGGGAGACCGTGTTGGGGTGGACGTGGAGCGCCTCGGCCGCGTTCGTCGGGCTGCCGCCGGAGGCGAAGTACGCCTCCAGGGTGTGGGTGAGGTCGGTGAACCGCTCGGCGTCGTAGTCGAGTACGGGCCCGATCGCCGCCTCGACGAAGCCGTCGACGTCGTTGTCGTCGGAGAGCAGCAGCCCCAGGAAGCCCAGGTCCTGCACGGACGCCGCCGAGCCGCTGCCGCCGAGCGCGCTCATCGCGTCGAGGCAGCGTCCGGCCTCCTGGTGCATCCGCGCGACGCCGTCCGGGCTCTGGCCGGGTCCGGCGGCGGCGACCGAGACGGGGTGGCCGAGCAGCGGGGACAGTTCGGCGGCGACGGCCTTGGCGGCGGCGGAGGCGTCGATCCCCGGGAGCAGCAGCACGATGCAGCCGCCCTGCACGGTCTTGAGGCCGGAGAGGCGGTACGCGTACGAGGACGCCCAGACCACGGCCCGGCCCTGTTCGCCGCCCTCGGGGCGCGCGACCACGAGGACGTGCGGTTTGCGCAGGTCGACGCCGAGCCGGCGGGCCCGCTGGGCGATCTGCTGCGGGGCGTGCGGCGGGTCGGCGATGAGGTCGTCGAGGAGTTCGTCGCGGACGGGGCCCTCGGCGACGGCCGTGGAGCGGCGCATGAGGAGGAGGAAGGCGACGGACTGGGCGGCGAGTTCGAGGAGTCGTTCGTCCTCGCCGGTGAGGCCGCCGGCGGCGCGGACGACGAGGCCGCCGAGGTCCTCGGAGCCGGCGATGACGGGGGCCACCCAGGTGTCGTCGGCGGCGGGGACCGGGCGGCGGCGGGCGTGCGCGTCGAGCGAGGCCTTCGCGACGGCCTCCTCGTCGAGGCCGGGGAAGTCGCCGGCGATGGCGAGGCAGCGGCCGCCCTGGTCGCGGATCATCACGGTGGCGTCGAGGGCGTCGGCGGCCGCCTTGGCCACGTTGCACAGGTCGCCGCCCGCGAGGACGAGGTTCATGATCCGGCCGTGGGCCTCGCTGACGTGCCGCATCCGGGTGAGGCTGGTGCGGGCCCGGGAGCTGTCGCGTTCCAGCTCGGAGACCTCGGCCCGGGTGCGGTCGAGGAGGCCGGCCTTCTCGACGGCGAGGGCGGCGAGGTCGGCGAGGGCGGCGAGGAGCCCGATCTCCTCGGAGGTGTGGTCGCGGACGCGCCGGTCGGCGCCGTGGAGGGCGCCGATCACGGTGTCGCCGCTGCGCAGCGGCGCGGCCATGATCGCGTGCAGGTCCTCGGCGCGCAGGGCCGCTTCGGCGGCCTCGTCGAAGTCGGGGGCGTGGACGCCGGCGTCGAGGGAGCCGGAGGGGGCGAAGCGCTCGTCGGCGAGGTAGTCGGCCGTCCAGACGGGCTCGCCGTGGAGCTGGACGGCGCCGCCGAGACCGTACCCGTCGGCGATCCTGAGCCCGGGGGCGAGCCGCGGCCCCTCGGTGCCGCCGGTGCGGGAGCCCTCCGTGGTGTGGACGTGGCAGGCTCCGTCCGGGCCGCGGAGGGTGACGTACGCGAGGTCGAGGCCGAGGAGCCGGCGGGCGCGGCGGGTGATGACGCGCAGCAGGCTGTCGAGGTCGTACGAGAAGGTCAGGTCGCGGGCGGTGTCGGTGAGGGTGGCGAGTCCGGCCTCGCGGCGCGCCTCGTGCTCGCGCCCGGTGTGGACCTCGCCCGCGAGCGCGACGGCCCGTTCGAGGCGGGCCAGTTCCCCGTCGGCGAGTCCGGAGCGGCGGGCCTCGTCGAGGAGGGCGTCGAAGCGGGCGGGCGGGGCCTGCCGGGCGAGTAGTTCGAGGACCGTGAGCAGCGCGTCGGCACCACCGGCTCCGTCCGCGCCGTGCAACGTCATGGCCCCGTACCCCCGTGGTCGAGCGAAATCGGGCACCTGGGAGGAAACCCGTACTGCTCGCCGAAACTAATTCGGCTTCGGGAGTCGGTCAACGGTGAGTTGCGGCACTTCATTCCCGGTCGCGGTCCCGTCGTGACGTCACCGCTCCCACGGCGGTCCGCATCGCGGTCCCGCCGTTCCGTCAGGTGGTCAGCCGACGGAGCCCGCCGGGACGAGCCCGGCCCGGACGGGGCTGTACTGGGCGGGGATCCGGGGAGCGTACACGGGGCGGATCGCGGTGTTCCGTACGGCGAGGACCGAGCGCTGGAGGCGGCGGAGGCGCGCCGAGGGCTCCATGCCGCTCTCCCCCTTCAGCGCCAGGCGCAGCCGCTCGTACACGGTGAGGGCCTCGTCGGGCTGTCCGCAGCGGAGTAGGGCCACCATGTAGTGGGCGTGGAGCGGCTCGTTGGTGCGGTAGCGGGCGACGAGTCCGGAGAGCTCGGAGAGGAGTTCGGCGTGCCGGCCGAGGCCGAGCTGAGCTTCGACCCACTGGTCGAGGACGCTCAGCCGGGAGGTTTCGAGGCGCTCGATCTCTCTTCGGAGGCGGGGGCCCGCCGCGACGCCCGCGTAGGGTTCGCCGCGCCACAGGGCGAGTGCCTCGCCGAGTCGGAGTGCGGCGCGGGAGAGGTCGCCGGCCTCCATGGCCCGGTAGCCGGCGCCCGCCGCGCGTTCGAACTGCCAGACGTCGTGGGCGCCGCCACCGGTGTCGAGCCGGTAGCCGCCGGGCTGGGAGACGAGGATCGCGTCCGCGGTGCGCCGCTCGGACCAGCCGGGGCGGGGTTCCGTCGGATCCGCGCCGCGCAGCGCGCCGGCGATGAGGGCGCGCAACTCGGCTATGTGACCCTGCAGTTCGGCGCGACCGCCGCGAGGGGCGCCGGACGGCCACAGCTCCTCGGTGAGGACCGTCACGGGGACGACCTGGTCGGCGCTGGCCGTGAGCAGGGCGAGGAGCTGTCGGGGAGCGGCCGCGGTCGGGGTGATGGACACCCCGTGCTCACGTACCGACAGTCCCCCCAGAATCCGGACGTCCACCTTGCCCCCTCAGTGCCTGTGCGGTGTCAGCGTGCGGGATGACTTCGATGATTAGAAAAGACCCCCGTAGGCATGTCAATAAGAAACCGGAGGGTACGGAATCCCAACCCCGGATATCGGGGTGATTCACCCCGTTTGTTGGGATATAAGAGCGTAAGATTTTCGTCACTGGCGCAGACCAACACACGCCGGAAGACTGTTTCCGGACTCGTAGGTACGCTTTCGTGGGGTCCTCGTGGATGCCCGAGGGGTCGACACGCACGAGATCACGCCAGAAACAGCCCGCGGGGTACGGTTCCACGGGCTGCCAGGGTCGGTCGGGGGGCGTCCTCAGAGCACGGCGGCGGCGGTCAGCAGGCCGAACGCGGCGACGATCAGGGCCGTACGGACGCGATGGAAACCGTTCCAGCGGTTCTCGAAGGCGGCGCGGACGGCCGCCGGCTCGTCGCCCGTGGCCTCCGAGGCGGCCAGCGCGTTGTTGAGCGGGATGTTGCCGCCGAGGGTGACCGCGTGATTGAGGGCCGCGCACACGAGCCCCGCGAGGACCAGCCACTTCTGGGTGTCCGTACGGCCGTCGCCGGGGACGAAGAACGCGGCGGCGGGCAGGGCGACCACGCCGAGGAAGACGATCAGGAACACGCCCCTCGGCACGGCCTCGTTGATCCGGCGCATCGCCGTGACGAACTCGGCGTCCGTCAGACGGGCGAGCGCGGGCATGATTCCGGTCTGGAAGATCAGCATGAAACCGGCGTACAGCCCGGTGCATCCGACGGCGAGGGCGAGCAGCAGGGAAGCCATGCGGCCATTGTGGCCCGCCACCCGCCCCACGCGTCAGCTGTACGGATCACCCGACCTCAACTCACCCTCACCCGAGGCCCCTTCGCCCGGCGACCGCTCCGGACCCCCGGTCCTCCCGAACAGCCCGTCCGCCTGCCGCACGGCGTCGGCCAGCTCCCGGACCACGGCCGAACCCGAGCGCCCGGCGATCGCCTCGGCACGCTCCGCGAGCGCGGGGAGCCCCGGCGCGCCCGGCAGCGTGCCGCCGCGCAGGACGTCCGCGAAGTAGGCGCTGATCGCGGTCAGTTGCAGACTGTCGTGACCGCCGCCCCAGATGTCGCCGGTGAGCCCGGACGTGCCGACGGCGCCGGAGCGCTCGCGCGGCGCCCGGGTCTGCGGGTCGAGCCAGCGGACGGTGGCGGTGGCGACCTGACCGGTCGCCCCGGGCCTGGTCCGCACCGCGTACAGCGCGGTGACGGTGTGACCGGCGCCGATCTCGCCGCCGTCGACCCGGTCGTTCCGGAAGTCCTCGTCGGCGACCTCCCGGTTCTCGTAACCGATCAGCCGGAACTTCTCGACGGTCCGCCGGTCGAAGGCGACCTGCGCCTTGGCGTCACGGGCGCGCAGCTCGACATGGGCGGGCAGCTGGTCGACGAAGACCTTGCGGGCCTGCGCCGAGTTGGAGACGTACGTGGTCTGGCCGTCGCCGCGGTCGGCCAGCTGCTCCATGAACGCGTCGCCGAACTCGCTGCCCACGCCGACACCGAAGAGGGTGATCCCGTACTCCCTGCGCTCCTCGTCGATGCGTTCGAGGATCGTCCCGGCCTCGGTGGCGCCGGTGTTGGCCAGCGCGTCGGAGAGCAGCACGACCCGGTTGGTGGCACCCTCGCGGTGCCCCTCGACGGCCACGTCGTAGCCGGTGCGGACGCCGGCCTCGACGTTGGTGGAGGCGCTGGTCGCGAGGGAGTCCACGACCTCGCGGATCCGGCCGCGCGCCTCCCCCACCCGGGTCATCGGCAGCCGGGTCTCGGCCTCGTCGCTGAAGGTGACGAGCGCGATCGAGTCGTCGTCGCGGAGCTGGTCCGCGAGGAGCCCGAGGGACTCCTTGACCAGGTCGAGCCGGCCCGGCTCGGCCATGGAACCGGAGACGTCGACGACGAAGGTGAGGGCGGCGGGCGGCCGTTCGCCCGTCCGGTCGGCCCCGCGGGTGGCGAGCCCGACCCGGACCAGGGACCAGCCGTCGCTCCCGGCGCGGGCCCCGTCGAGGGTCACGCTGAAACCGTTGTCCGCCGGGCGCGGATAGTCGGGGCGGAAGCTGTTGACGAACTCCTCGGGGCGCACGGTCGCCGGATCGGGCAGCCGCCCCTCGGCGAGGGTCCGGCGGGCGTAGCCGTACGAGGCGGTGTCCACGTCCAGGGCGAAGGTGGACAGGTAGTCGGGGGCGGGCACCGGGGAGCGCTCCTCGCCCTCCTTCCCCTCCTCGTACGCGGTGTCGGGGCGCGCGCTCCCGCCGCCGTCGGGGGCCGCCGGGGCGGTCCGGCCGGTCTCGCGGCCCGAGTGGTCGGCGGCGTTTCCGTCACCGCCCGCGCCGCAGCCGCCGACGGCCAGTCCGGCCGCGAGCAGCCCCGCGACCATGGCCGGGAAACGGGTCCTGCGGCGTCCGTCCGCCGTCCTGTCCTGTCGTTCCATCTCATCTCCCCCTCTGGATAAGGCACTTGTGAATGTGACGAACGAGAGGCCCGCTGGGAGCCTTCGAAGGAGTTGCGGATGCATCTCGATGCGGCAACGGCGACCGGGATGACAGCGGGTGGCATGGATTCGCCATCCTTCTCAACAGGGGTTGTCACCGTGTGCAGTCGCATGCGTACATGGAGTAGACATCGATCGGGCGGGGTGGTCAGCGGTGGCAGAGAGCGCGGGCTCCGTGATGCTCGCCCGTTCGGCGATGAACCGGGCCGCGACCGAGGGACAGCGGCCCGCGGGGCGTCCGGTCCGGGGTGCGCGGCGCATCAGCGCGGCGCTCGCCGGGCTGGCCGCTTCCACCCGGTACGAACTCCTCACCTTCGACGACCCGGTCGCCTCCGCGGCCTGCGCCATCCCCGAGCCGTTCCTGGAGTTGGCGGGAGCGTGCATGCGGGCCGCGGCGGAGCGGGCCGAGGAGGTCAGACGGATCGTGCCCCGGCACGCCCTGCCCCGGCTCGAAGGGGCACTCGGGCGTCCCGGCCGGGCCCGTCTCACGGAGTCGATCCCGTTCAAGATGATCGTGGTCGACCGGACGGTGGCGGCGATCCCGCTCGACCTGGAGCTGCTCTACAACGGGCTGCTGCTGATCCGGGACCCGGTGGTGGTGCAGGCGCTCGCCCGGGCGCACCACGCCTGCTGGGTGACGGCCGAGGATCCGGCGTACGCGCCGCCGCCCCCGCCGCCGCCCGGTGATCTGCCGCCCCAGCTGCGTCCGGTGCTCGACGCCCTCCTGGCGGGGCTCACGGACGAGACGGCGGCGGCCCGGCTCGGGATGTCCGCGCGGACGTACAGCCGGCGGGTGGGCGAGCTGATGACGGCCCTCGGCACGACGAGCCGCTTCCGCGCGGGCGCGGAAGCGGCTCGAAGGGGGTGGGTGTGAGAAGACCGTGACGCTCGCTCGGGGCTCCTCGGCCGGGGGCCTGGCTCGGGGGCGCCTCGGCCGGGTCTCCTCGCCCGGGGTCTTCCCTCTCGGGACCTACGACACGATGTCCTTCCGGGCGAAGCCGCGGAAGGCGAGCGCGAAGAGGACGAGGGCGTACGTCAGCGAGATCGCCGTGCCCTTCACCATGCCGCCCCACTCCAGCTGCGGCTGGAGTGCGTCGATCCAGGCGAACTGCCAGTGCGCGGGCAGGTACTCGCGCCAGTCGCCGAGGGCGGTGACCGCGTCCAGGACGTTGCCGACGATGGTCAGGCCGACGGCGCCGCCCACCGCGCCGAGCGGGGCGTCGGTGCGGGTGGACAGCCAGAAGGCGAGGCCCGCGGTGACCAGTTGGGAGGCGAAGACGAAGGCGACGGCGATCCCGATCCGCAGCAGCGCGTCCCCGGCGGGCACCGAACCGCCGGTCGGCAGCTGGAGCGGCCCCCAGCCGTAGGCGACCGTGCCGGCGGCCAGGGCCACGAGCGGCAGGAGCACCATGGCGGCCGCGCTGTAGGCGAGGGCGACCGTCAGCTTGGAGGCGAGGAGCCGGGACCGGGGCACGGGCGCGGCCAGCAGGTAGCGCAGCGAGGACCAGCTCGCCTCGGAGGCGACGGTGTCCCCGCAGAACAGCGCCACCGGGATGACGAGGAGGAAACCGGCCGAGACGAACAGGCAGGTCGCCGCGAAGTTGGCGCCGGAGGCGGTCGCCGTGTCCATCAGGGTGATCCGGCCGCCGCGGTCACCGTCCTCGCCGCCGATCGCGAACGCGATGATCAGGATGAACGGCAGGGCGACCAGGATGCCGCCCATGATCAGGGTGCGGCGGCGCTTCCACTGCCGGAGCGCCTCGACCCGCAGGGGCAGGGTGCGCCCGGCGCGGTAGCCGGGGGCGGAGTCGGCGGGGGCCGTCTCCGTGACCGGGCGGGTGGTGGTGGGGGTGCTCATGCGGCTCCGCCTCCGATCAGGGTCAGAAACGCGTCTTCGAGGCGCCGGTGCGGTCCGACCCCGGTGAGCGGTACGTCCAGGCGGACGAGCTCGCCGATGAGCGCGGTCGCGTCGGCGCCGTCGAGACGGACCAGGAGTCCGCCGTCGGCGCGGGTGGCCGCGCCGACGCCGGGCAGGGCGGCGATCTTCTCGACGAGCGCGTCGGAGAGGACGGGGACGGGGGGCACGCCGGAGGCTCCGGAGCCCTCGGCCCGGTGCTCGGCGACCGTCACGAGGAGGGTGTCGCCGGAGCCGGTGATCTCGGCGACGGGGCCCGCCTGCACGAGCTGTCCGCGGTCCATGACGACGAGGTGGGTGCAGGACTGTTCGACCTCGGCGAGGAGGTGGCTGGAGACGATGACGGTCCGGCCGTCGGCCGCGTAGCGGATCATCACCTCGCGCATCTCGCGGATCTGCGGCGGGTCGAGTCCGTTGGTGGGCTCGTCCAGGATCAGCAGGTCCGGCAGACCGAGCATGGCCTGGGCGAGGGCGAGGCGCTGCCGCATGCCCTGCGAGTAGGTGCGGACGGCCCGGTCGAGGGCGCCGCCCAGGTTCGCGATCCGCAGGGCCTCCTCGACGTGGGCGTCCTCGGCGGGGCGGCCGGTGGCCTTCCAGTACAGGTCGAGGTTCTCCCGGCCGTTGAGGTGCGGCAGGAAGCCGGCGCCCTCGACGAAGGAGCCGACCCGGGAGAGGACCGGGGCGCCGGGCCGGATGGCCTGGCCGAAGACCCGGATCTCGCCCTCGTCGGGGGTGATCAGGCCCATCAGCATGCGCAGCGTGGTGGTCTTGCCCGCGCCGTTGGGTCCGAGGAGGCCGAGGACCTGGCCCTGCTCGACGCGGAAGGAGACGTCGCGGACGCTGTACCGGTCACCGCCCTTGTACTTCTTGGAGAGCCCGGTGATCTGGAGCGGTACGGCGGCGAGCGCGGGGTCGGGCGCGGGGGCCGCGACCCTGCGGCGGGCCGTGAGCAGCAGCGCGGCGGCGACGGCGAGGCCGATCAGCGGCAGGCCCCAGACCCACCAGGGCAGTACGGCGGCCTGGGTGTCGAGGCCGGACGCGGTCGGGACGGTGAGCGGGCTCTCGACGGCGACGGTGTAGCCGGCGGGGACGACCGGGGAGGCGTAGCCGAGGTCGGTGGCGGCGACGACGAGCCGGAGCCGGTGTCCGGCCTCCACCTCGTGGTCGATGGCGGGCAGGGTGAGGGTGACGCTCTTGCCCGCCTTGGCGCCGTCGACGCGGACGGGGCTGACGAGCTGGGCGGGCAGCACCTGCTGCCGGCCGTCGGGCCCGACGTCGTACACCTTGGCGAAGAGGACGGCGGAGCCGTCGGCGGCGGTGGAGGTGACCTTGACGCGGACGGTCGGTGTGCCGGTGACGCGGAGCGGCTCGGTCTGCGGCTTCGCGTCGAACCGGGCGTGCTGACCGGGGAAGTCGAGGGAGAGGCCGACGCCGAGGGAGGAGAGTCCGGCGACTCCGCCGCCGAGGCCGGGGACGGCGGAGACGGCGGGCGGGGCGGCTCCGGCGGGGTTGGCGAAGGACTGCGGGCGCCCGGCGAGGGGGACGGCCGTGGTGCCGGAGGTGAGGCCCGGGTACCGGTCGGCGGTCGCGGCGCGCAGGGTGGCCTGTCCGTCGGTGGAGTCGACGCCGCCGGTGCGGCTGACGCGGAAGGCGGGGCCGGTGTCGACGGAGGTGTCGCGCTTCAGCCAGCGGTCGAACCAGGTGTTGATGCGGCGCTCGACCCGCTCGGTCTCGCGGTCGCCGCCGTCGTGGCCGCCGGAGATCCAGTCGACCGCGACGGGGGCGCCGTTGGCGGTGAGGGTCCGGGCCATGGCATCGGACTGGGCCAGGGTGAACAGGGAGTCGGACTGGCCCTGGACGAGGAGGGCGGGCACCTTGACGCGGGCGCCGACGGCGGAGGGGCTGCGCGCCTCCAGGAGGGCGCGGGCGGCGGCGTCGGGCTTCCCGGAGACGGCGACGCGCTGGTAGAGCTCGCACAGCTCGGCGGTGAACCGGCCGCAGGCGGCGGGTTTGCCGGGGGCGGTGGGCTTCCCCGCGCTCCTGCCGGATCCGGTGCCCGGGGCTGTCCCGGGGTCCGTCCCGGCTCCCGTCTCCGGGGCCGCCACAGCGTCCGGCCGGTCCCCGGTGGAGAAGAAGATCCCGGCCCAGAGCTTCTTGAAGACGCCTTCGGGGAAGAGGGCGTCGGCGAGGTTCCAGTAGGTGATCTGGGGGGCGATGGCGTCGACGCGCGGGTCGTGTCCGGCGGCGAGCAGGGAGATCGCGCCGCCGTAGGAGGCGCCGGTGACGCCGACGCGGGGGTCGCCGGGCTTGTCGAGGAGGACCTCGGGCCGGGCGGCGAGCCAGTCGATCAGCTTCCGCGCGTCCTTGACCTCGTTGTCGGGGTCGTTGAGGCCGATCTCGCCGCCGGAGGCGCCGAAGCCGCGGGCGGACCAGGTGAGAACGGCATAACCGTCGCGGGCGAGCTGCTCGGCCTGGGCGCGGACGTCGTCCTTGGAGCCGCCGAAGCCGTGGCCGAGGAGGACCGCGGGCCGGCGCCCGTCACCGTCGCCGGTGAAGTACGAGGTGTCGAGCCGGGTGCCGTCGAGGTCGAGCATCCGGTCCGCGCGGTGCACGGGCGGAGGATCGTCCGAGGCGACGGCGGTCCAGGTGCCGGCACCCGCGAGAACGGCGAGGACGGCGGTGACCGCGGCCCACCGGGGAAGTCGGAGTCGCATGGTTCGAGCCTAAGCGGGCCCGCCGCGGAGCACGGCTGTCCCGGGGCGGAGCCGCCCGCCCTCCTGGAGTCGTACGGTGCGTGCGCCGCGTACCACGGGTGCGGTATCCGCGGCCGCCCCGGACACCCGGAAGGCCCCGGGTTGCGGTGGTCCGCACCCCCGGGGCCCTGCTCACGCCGGTGGCGTCAGTGGTTGCGCGGGAATCCCAGGTCGACGCCGGTCGGGCCCTCGGACGGGTCCGGCCAGCGGGTGGTGACGACCTTGCCGCGGGTGTAGAAGTGCACGCCGTCGTTGCCGTAGATGTGGTGGTCGCCGAAGAGCGAGTCCTTCCAGCCACCGAAGGAGTGGTAGCCCACCGGCACCGGGATCGGCACGTTCACGCCGACCATGCCGGCCTCGACCTCCAGCTGGAAGCGGCGGGCCGCGCCGCCGTCGCGGGTGAAGATCGCGGTGCCGTTGCCGAACGGCGAGGCGTTGATGAGGGCGAGGCCCTCCTCGTAGGTGTCGGCGCGGAGCACGCAGAGCACCGGGCCGAAGATCTCGTCCTGGTACGCCTTGGCCGTGGTCGGCACGTGGTCGAGGAGGGAGAGGCCGATCCAGTGGCCGTTCTCGTGGCCCTCGACCGTGTATCCGGTGCCGTCGAGGACGACCTCGCAGCCCTCGTCCGCAGCGCCGTGGACGTAGGAGGCGACCTTGTCGCGGTGGACGGCCGTGATGAGCGGGCCCATCTCGGAGGTGGGGTCGACGCCGGGGCCGATCTTGATCTTCTCGGCGCGCTCGCGGATCTTCTGCACCAGCTCGTCGCCGATGGCGCCGACGGCCACGACCGCCGAGATGGCCATGCAGCGCTCGCCGGCGGAGCCGTACGCCGCCGAGACGGCCGCGTCGGCCGCCGCGTCGAGGTCGGCGTCGGGGAGGACCAGCATGTGGTTCTTCGCGCCGCCGAGCGCCTGGACGCGCTTGCCCTTGGCGGAGGCGGTGGTGTGGATGTACCGGGCGATCGGGGTCGAGCCGACGAAGGAGATCGCGGAGACGTCCGGGTGCTCCAGGAGCCGGTCCACGGCCACCTTGTCGCCGTGCAGCACGTTGAAGACGCCGTCCGGGAGGCCCGCCTCGGCGAGCAGCTCGGCGATCTTCAGGGAGGGCGAGGGGTCCTTCTCGCTCGGCTTGAGGATGAAGGTGTTGCCGGTCGCGATGGCGATCGGGAACATCCACATCGGCACCATGGCCGGGAAGTTGAAGGGCGTGATGCCCGCGACGACGCCCACCGGCTGGCGGATCGACGCCACGTCCACCCGGTTCGACACCTGGGTGGAGAGCTCGCCCTTGAGCTGGGTGGTGATGCCGCAGGCCAGGTCGACGATCTCCAGGCCGCGGGCGACCTCGCCGAGCGCGTCGGAGTGGACCTTGCCGTGCTCGGCGACGATCAGCTCGGCGATGGCGTCGCGGTTGGCGTCGAGCAGCGCGCGGAACTTGAAGAGGATGGTGGTGCGCTGGGCGAGCGAGGAGGTGCCCCAGGTGCGGTAGGCGTCCTTGGCGGCGGCGACAGCGGCGTCCACCTCCTCGACGGAGGCGAGTGCGACGCGCGTGGTCACGGCGCCGGTGGCCGGGTCGGTGACCGGGCCCCAGTTGCCCGACGTGCCCTCGACGGTCTTGCCACCGATCCAGTGGTCGACGGTCTTGACGGTGTTCGTCATGACGAAATGCTCCTTCAGAGATGGCGGCGTCGGGCGGTGACGTGCCGGTCGTACTCCTCCCGGGCCTTGACCGCCGACGGGCGGGTCGAGGTCTCGGCCACGGGCACATCCCACCACGCCTGGGCCGGGGGCGGGCCCGACACAGTGTCTGCCGTTTCGGTCTCGACGTAGACACATGTGGGAACCGTCGCCTCCCGTGCGTCCGCGAGGGCTTCCCGCAGGTCACGCACGGTGCGGGGGCGCAGCACCCGCATGCCGAGGGAGGCGGCGTTGGCGCCGAGGTCGACGGGGAGCGGGGGGCCGGTGAAACCGCCGTCCGCGTCCCGGTGACGGTAGTCGGTGCCGTACCGCTCGGCGCCGACGGCCTCCGAGAGGCCGCCGATGGAGGCGTAGCCGTGGTTCTGGAGGACGATCAGCCGCAGGGGGAGGCGCTCCTGCACGGCGGTGACGATTTCGGTGGGGTTCATCAGATACGTACCGTCGCCGACGAGCGCCCAGACGGGCCGTTCGGGGGCGGCGAGCAGGACGCCGAGGGCGGCGGGGATCTCGTACCCCATGCAGGAGTAGCCGTACTCGACGTGGTACTGGTCGGACGAGCGGGTCCGCCAGAGTTTGTGGAGGTCGCCGGGGAGCGAGCCGGCGGCGTTGATCAGGATGTCGCTGCCGTCGACCAGAGTGTCGAGTACGCCGAGGACCTGGGCCTGGGTGGGGCGGGCGTCCTCGTCGGGGACGGCGTAGGCCGCGTCGATCCGCTCCTGCCACTCCCGCTTGGACCGGGCCCATCCGGCCGTCTCCCGCCGGTGGTCTCCCAGCGCCCCGGTCAGCGCGGTGAGGCCCTCGCGGGCGTCGGCGACGAGCGGCAGGGCCGCCAGCTTGTGGGCGTCGAAGCCGGCGACGTTGAGGTTGACGAAGCGGGTGTCCCCGGCGAAGAGGGTGCCGGAGGCGGTGGTGAAGTCGGTGTAGCGGGTGCCGACTCCGATGACGAGGTCGCTGCTCGCGGCCAGGGCGTTGGCGGTGGCGCTGCCGGTGTGGCCGATGCCGCCGGTCTCGCAGGGGTGGTCGTAGGGCAGGGCGCCCTTGCCGGCCTGGGTGGTGGCGACGGGGATGCCGGTCCGCTCGGCGAACGTACGGAGGGCGTCCTCGGCGCCGCTGTACCGCACGCCGCCGCCCGCGACGATCAGCGGGCGCTCCGCGTTCCCGATCGCCTCGGCGGCGGCGGCGAGTTCGGCCGTGTCCGGACGGGGCCGGCGGACCCGCCAGACCCGCTCCGCGAAGAACTCCTCCGGCCAGTCGTACGCCTCCGCCTGCACGTCCTGCGGCAGCGCGAGGGTCACCGCGCCGGTCTGCACGGGGTCGGAGAGGACCCGCATCGCGGCGAGCGCGGCCGGGACCAGGGCCTCGGGGCGTCCCACCCGGTCGAAGTACGTCGAGACGGGACGGAGGCAGTCGTTGACCGACACGTCGCCCGCGTAGGGGACTTCGAGCTGCTGGAGCACGGGGTCGGCGGGGCGGCCGGCGAAGGTGTCGCCGGGGAGGAGCAGGACCGGGAGGTGGTTGATCGTGGCGAGGGCGGCGCCGGTGACGAGGTTGGTGGCGCCGGGGCCGATGGAGGTGGTGACGGCGTGCGCGGAGAGCCGTCGGGACTGGCGGGCGTAGCCGACGGCGGCGTGGACCATGGCCTGTTCGTTGCGGCCCTGGTGGAAGGGCATGCCCCCGGAGCGCCCGGCGGCCCTCGTGTCCCCCGCGCCCCCGGCGTGCTCGGCTCCCCCGACGCCCTCCACGAGGGCCTGGCCGATCCCGGCGACGTTCCCGTGGCCGAAGATGCCCCAGGTGGCGGCGATCAGCCGCCGCCGCTCCCCGTCGCGCTCGGTGTACTGGGCGGCGAGGAAGCGCACGAGCGCCTGGGCGACGGTCAGCCGGATGCTCATGCGTACCCCTCCGTGTGGTCCGGATGGAAACAGATCTTCCACTCCCGCTCGGGTCCGGGGCCCGCCATGACGTTGAGGTAGTGCAGAGCGTGACCCGGCTGGGCGATCGACGGGCCGTGCCAGCCGTCGGGCACGAGGACGGCGTCGCCGTCCCGGACCTCGGCGAGGAGGTCGGCGCCACCGGGGCGGGAGGGCGAGATCCGCTGGTAGGCGACGCCGTGCGGGCCCTCGATCTCGTAGTAGTAGATCTCCTCGAGGACGGACTCGGTCCCGGGGCGGTGCTCGTCGTGCTTGTGCGGCGGGTAGGAGGACCAGTTGCCGCCGGGCGTGACGACCTCGACGGCGATGAGCCGGTCGCAGTCGAAGGCGTCGGCCGAGGCGAAGTTCCGCACCTCTCGGGCGCGGTTGCCGCTGCCCCGGGTCTCGACGGGAACCTCCGGCGCGGGGCCGTAGCGGGCGGGGAGTCGTCGCTCGCACTTCGCTCCTGCCAAAGCGAAGCGGCCTCCCGCACCGGAGGCGATCTGGGCGTGGGCGTCGCGCGGTACATAGGCGAAGTCGGTCACTCCGTCGAACACGCTCGCGCGGCCCAGGAGTTCGATGATCTCGCCGTCGACGCGCACGCTACAGGCACCGGAGAGGGGAAGCACGACCCATTCGGAATCCCCGCTCCCGAAGGAGTGGATCTCCCCCGGTCCGAGGGTGAGGACGCGCAGGGCGGAGTACGTCCATCCGGCCCGCGCGGGGTCGATGTCGACGGCGTACGGGCCGCGGGCGGCGGTCCCGGCGGGCAGGTGGAGGGAGGCGGGCCGGTCAGGGAGGTCCTGGGAGGCGGGCCGGTCGGAAAGGTCTCGGGGGGCGGGCCGGTCGGGGCGGTGGGGGGAGTCGGATCGGGCGGGGCTCGGGCTCATGACGGGATCCCTACCCCTTCTCCGGGAGGGTGCCGCTTCCGGTCGCGAGTGCCTGGGTGATCTGCGTCAGGTCGGGCATGGCGGAGGAGCAGGCGAGACGGCCCGCGACGATCGCGCCGGCGGCGTTGGCGTGGCGCAGGACCGTGTCGAGGTCCCAGCCGGCGAGCAGTCCGTGGACGAGGGCCCCGCCGAACGCGTCGCCCGCGCCGAGGCCGTTGACGACCTCCACCGGCAGCGGCGGCACCTGGGCGCTCGTCCCGTCGGCGGCGAGCGCGAGGACGCCCCCGGGCCCCTGCTTGACGACGGCGAGACGGAGGCCGCGTCCGCTGTCGGAGGCGAGCAGGGCGCGGGCCGCCGCGTACGGATCGCGCTCCCCCGTCGCCACCTCGCACTCGTCGAGGTTCCCGACGGCGACGGTCGCGTGCCGCAGCGCCTCGGCGTAGAAGGGGCGGGCCGCCGCCGGGTCGGACCAGAACATCGGCCGCCAGTCCAGGTCGAGGACCGTCACCTCCCGGCCGGCCCTGGCCCGCAGCGCCTCCAGGGTCGCGGTCCGGCTCGGCTCGGCGCACAGGCCGGTGCCGGTCGCCCAGAAGACCCGGGCGGCGCGGATCGCGTCGAGGTCCAGCTCGTGCGGGTGGATCTCCAGGTCGGGGGCCCGGGGGCGCCGGTAGAAGTACAGCGGGAAGTCGTCGGGCGGGAAGAGCTCGCAGAAGGTCACGGGGGTGGGGTGGTCCGCGACCTCGGTCACCCAGCGGTCGTCCACGTCGAAGCCCTTGAGCTCCCGGCGCAGGAAGGTGCCGAAGGGGTCGGCGCCGGTGCGGGAGACGAGGGCGGTGCGGCGGCCGAGGCGGGCGGCGGCGACGGCGACGTTCGCCGGGGAGCCGCCGAGGAACTTGCCGAAGGTCTCGACCCGGTCGAGCCCGACGCCGGACTGGAGCGGGTAGAGGTCCACGCCGAGGCGGCCCATGGCGATCAGGTCGTACGGCTCCGACTCCACCCGCGCCACCTCTCGCGTCCGGCCTCTCGCACCACGGCTTCCCGCACCCAGGTCTAGCCGTCCGCCCGGAGGCCTGTCAACGATATGTCCGGACATTCGGACGACAGGACGGGGCCGGGCGGGCCGGAGCGGCATGCTTGACGCTGCTCTCGGGACCCGTCCAAGGTGACAGGCATGACGAAGCCGTCACCGCAGCCCGCGCCCGCGTCCCGTATCCGGATCGGCTCCGCCCCGGACTCATGGGGCGTGTGGTTCCCCGACGATCCCCGGCAGGTGCCCTGGCAGCGCTTCCTCGACGAGGTGTCGGGCGCGGGCTACACCTGGATCGAGCTCGGCCCGTACGGCTATCTGCCCACCGATCCGGCCGTCCTGACGGACGAGACCGCGCGGCGCGGCCTCCGGGTCTCGGCGGGCACGGTTTTCACCGGGCTCCACCACGGCACCGACGTCTGGGAACGGACCTGGGCGCACGTCGCCGAGAACGCGGCCCTCGCGCAGGCCGTGGGAGCCGGCCATCTCGTCGTCATCCCGTCCTTCTGGCGGGACGACCGCACGGGCGAGGTCCTGGAGGACCGGACGCTCACCGCAGGGCAGTGGAAGGACCTGACGCGGCTCACCGAGCGTCTGGGCCGGGAGGTGCGCGAGCGGTACGGGCTGCGGATCGTCGTCCATCCGCACGCCGACACCCACCTGGACGGCGAGGAGAGCGTGACGCGCTTCCTCGACGCCACCGACCCCGAGGCGGTGTCGCTCTGCCTGGACACCGGGCACTACGCGTACGCCGGCGGGGACAGCGTCAAGCTGATCGAGACGTACGGCGAGCGGATCGGCTACCTCCACCTCAAGCAGGTGGACCCGGAGGTCCTGGCCGGGGTGGTGGCCGAGGGAGTGCCGTTCGGTCCCGCGGTGGCGCGGGGCGTGATGTGCGAGCCGCCGTCGGGGGTGCCCGCGCTGGAGCCGGTGCTCGCCGCCGCGTCCGCCCTGGACGTGGACCTCTTCGCCATCGTCGAGCAGGACATGTACCCGTGCGAGCCGGACGTCCCGTACCCGATCGCGCTGCGCACCCGGCGCTTCCTCCGCTCCTGCGGCGTGTGACCGGCGCATACCTCTCTGACCAGGGGTGACGCACGGGGACACACCGGTCTCCCCATGCTCCGTTCTCGTCACGCCCGTCCCCTCGGTGTCACACATGTCTCCGTTACGCGGGTGTTCCGTCACAGGCGCACGACAGGCGCTCTCCTCCTGTCTGAGGGGGTCGTTGCAGGGGGCAATGGCTCAGTGATCGCCAACGCCCGCCCGCAGCGCCCCCGAACGGCACCCCCGCCGCCGCTGCGCGGTGCGCAGGGAGGTACCAGGCATGACGGACAGAAGGCTCTGGTCGTACAAGGACATCGCCGCACACATCCGGGTGCAGCCCGACACGGTCCGCTCCTACCGGAAGCACGGGCTGCTGCCGGCCCCCGACCACGTGGAGTCGGGCAAGCCCTACTGGTACGCGGACACGATCCGCGCCTGGGTCGCCAGCCGCCCCGGCAACCGGGGCCGCCGCGACTGACCCCGTCCGGCCCGCGCGCGGCGCGCGCGCGCGGCCACCCCCGCGCCGGGCGCCCGCCCGGCCGGAGCGGG
>NZ_JBEOXR010000086.1:0-22413 GCF_040296665.1 Streptomyces sp. NPDC002057 | reverse complement strand
TCGCGGCCGTCCTCCAGGCTGGCGCTGGTCACCTCGACGGGGAACTCGCTGCCGTCCGTGCGGCGGGCCATCATCCGGGTCGGCTTGGTACGGCCTCGCTCGTCGGTGCCCTCGGGGCGGCGCATGGAGCCGGGGATGAGCCGGGAGTCGAAGTCCGGCAGCAGGTCGAGCAGGCCGCGCCCGACGAGCGCGGTGCCCGGGGTCTCGAACATGCCGAGGGCGATCGTGTTGGCGTTGACGACCGTCCCGTTGCAGTTGACGAGCACGAGGCCGTCGGGGAGGGCATCGAGTATGGCTGCGAGGCGAGCAGCGCCTCGGGATGGCCTGCTGCTCACGACGACGCTTCCTCCCTGACGCACTGCACGTGCTTGCCCAACGGTCGGCGGCCCATCTTGCCCCTCGGGCCGCAGCCTGTCACTGAGGGGAGTCTAAGGGAGCCTCCGGGGGTGATCCCTGCCTCATCCCCTGACAAGGGGAAGGACGGGCTCCAGGTTCTCCCATCGGTCGATCTCACAGCCGTCGGCCCGGGAGAAGCGGGCGTCGACGGTACGGCCCTGCCAGGTGCCGGTGACGTGCGCGACGGCGGGCCCGCCGTACACCTGCGTGCAGAGCTGGTCGGCGGGCACGGGCCCGAACGGGTTCGCGCCCTCCTCGGCGAGCTGTCCGAGGCGCTCGCAGGCGTCCTCGCGGGCCGGGTGGTTGCCGCCGGCCCGGCCGTCGCACGTCAGCTCGAAGGTGCCGTCGGCGTTCGGGTAGCCGCTCTCGGCGACGGTCACCTTCAGCGTGTCGGGCGACGCGAACAGGGGCAGCGGCAGCGGGCCGAACCCGGCGGTGCCGACGGCGGTGGTGGCCAGGGTGGCGAGGGCGAGGTGGCGCAGCATGCGGATCTCCAGGAACGGGGGGGCGACGGGGCGGGTGCACGGGGGCGGGTCCATGGGGTGCCCCCGCCCCGTCTAACGCTCCGGGCGGCCGGGCGTTGCGCAAGCGGGGTGCGCCGGGCGGGCGGGCGCGGACCCGGGCGCGCCCGCCCGTTCCCGTAGCGGCCGGGGCGGCTCGGGTGGGCGGGGTCGTTCCCGGCGGAGGGGTTCCCGCGGCCGGCCGGGATCGCTTCCGCGGACGGCACGACGGGGGTCGGGGGCTTTGCCCTCGACCCCGGAGGGCTAGTACGGTGAGAATCGATTGGTGACACCCGGTTCGCCTGTGTCATCATCTGCACGCACCAACCGCGCATGCGCGAGGTGCATGGAGGCGTCGCCTAGTCCGGTCTATGGCGCCGCACTGCTAATGCGGTTTGGGTCTTAAAGCCCATCGAGGGTTCAAATCCCTCCGCCTCCGCCCCTACCGAAGCCCCGGCCTCCAAGGCCGGGGCTTCGGCCGTTCCGGGCTCGCCGCGCCGACCGGGCCCACCGGCTCTCACACGGCGTTTTCGCAGGTCACAAGGGGTGGGGCAATCGGATTTCACATGACGGCGGCAGTCATGTAATGTTCTTCCTGTCGCCGCGAGCGGGTCGAAAGGCCGGAGAGCGAAGACAAGAAAAAAAAGAACAAGCACTCGTAGCTTAACGGATAGAGCATCTGACTACGGATCAGAAGGTTGCAGGTTCGAATCCTGCCGAGTGCACATGAACGAGAGGCCCCGGACGAGAGTCCGGGGCCTCTCGTGTTGTGTCGTGGCGCACGGGCCCCGGCCTCCTCGGGAGGTCGGGGCCTTCGGCTTCCGGGGGCGGGGGGTTAGGGTCGGATGATCGTTCTTTCATCTCGAATGTGGGGGTTGGGGCATGGCGCTCTTCGGGAACGCGCACGCGATTGATCCGGCGCAGGCGCAGCAGGACTACGCGCGGCTGCTCGGGCCGGGCGAGCAGGTGCACGCCGCGTACCTGCTGATCCGCGACACGATCTTCTTCACCGACCGGCGCCTCGTGCTGGTCGACAAGCAGGGGATCACCGGCAAGAAGGTCGAGTACCACTCGATCCCGTACCGCAGCATCACGCACTTCGCCGTCGAGACCGCCGGCACCTTCGACCTCGACGCCGAGCTGAAGATCTGGATCTCGGGCAGCCAGCTGCCCGTGCAGAAGACCTTCACCAAGGGCGTCGACATCTACGAGGTGCAGGCGATCCTGACGCAGTTCGTCGCCAAGTAGGTGCGCCGAGGGGAGGGGTTTCCCGGGATCTTCCCGGGAAACCCCTCCCCTTTTGGGTGAACCTGTCTGATTTGCATGTCAGTTGAATATGCCTTCGTCCTAGCTTGCGTGGCGGAGGTGATGATCGATGGACGCGATCGACATCGATGACTTGGTCTACGCCGCGACCGGCGCGCCCCTGCGGCGGCTGACCGCGCCCGACGGGACCCACTGGTTCCCCGTCGTGGATGTGGCGAAGCGGCTCGGGTACGCGGGGACGCGCGAGGCGCTGCGGACGGTGGTGCTGCCCGACACGTGCCTGACGTCGGCGCGGGAGCTCACCGGGGACGGGGAGCTCCCCGGCCGGTGCGGGATCAGGGCGTCGACGCGGATGGTGAGTCTGCAGGGGCTCGTCCAGCTCGTCGGGGCCTGCCGGAAGCCGGAGGCCGGGCCCTTCCGGGCGTGGACGGCCGAGGTCATAGCGGCGGTCCAGCGGTACGGCGGGTACGGGCTCGAACCCTCCCCGGTGCACACCGGGTTCGTCCTGCCGCCGGAGCTCGTCGACGTCCTCGTACGGCTCGACGGGCAGTTCGACGAGGGCGCCGCTGCGTACGCCGAGCACACCGAGTACGCGGAGCTGCTCCGCGAGACGCGGCGGAGTCTCTCAAGGGTCGCCGAATCCCTTGAGCGGCTCGCCGTGCCCCGCCAGCGCACCGGTGCCGTCGTCGCGCTCACCCCGCAGGAGCTCGTCGAGTCCTGGGCCGTCACCGGGGACGTGTGGGTGGTCGCCACCTGCCTCGCCCCCGCACTGGTCCGGGGCGGTGTCCGCTACCGGGCCCAGGACGTCACCCGGCGCACCGGTCTCTCCCGCGAGCGGGTCCGGGACTGCGTACGCCTCCTCGTCGAGCGCGGCTGCATGCGGGAGGTCGGGGGGCCGGACGCGGACGGGGCGCGGATCTACGTCCTGCCCTGAGGCGTCCGAGGGAATGTCTGAGGGCGTACCGCCGCAGGGGTGCGGTGAGGGGCTGCCCCTGAGCGGTTTCTCAGAGCGGTTTCCCTGAGGGGAATGTCCGAGGGGCCTGAGGGTGCCCGCCGGGTGGTGGCTCCGGGGTGGGGGCGGGGCCGGGCGGGAGTGGCGGAGACTGGGGGGTCGGGGAGTCGGGGAGTTCGCACGGAGGAGGAGCGGGCGTGGAATGGCGGTGCCGGGGGATCACCTGGAGCGGCGGAGTGCCGGGGCTGCGCTGGCACGGCGGGAGGGTCAGCGCCCTCGGGTACGGGCAGGCGCTCGCCTTCCGGGCCGCGGGGGAGCGGCGATGTCCCGGCGCGCGGGACAACCCCTGCCCGCTGGAGGCCGTGGTGCCCGGCCGGGCCACCGGTGGCCGGTGCCCGGAGTGCGCGCGACTCGACCGGGCCCACTCGGTCGCCGCCGACACCTTCCTCGACGATCCGCAGCCGTACCGCGTCTACCTGGCCTGGTTCGGACCCGGCATGACCAAGGTGGGGATCACCGCCGAGGCCCGGGGTGAGGCCCGGCTCCTCGAACAGGGTGCCGTCACGTTCAGCTGGCTCGGGCGGGGGCCTCTGATGGCCGCCCGGCGGACCGAGGAGGTGCTCCGGCAGGCGCTGGGGGTGCCGGACCGCGTGGCGTACGAGCGGAAGCGGGCCGCCCGGCACGCTCTGCCGGCCGTCCTGGACCGGGCCGGCGAGGTCGGGGAACTGCACCGGCGCGCACGGGAGGTCGGCGGCTGGACGGAGACGCTGGAGCCGTTGGAGTTCGTGCCGCGCGACCACGCCGAGGCCTTCGGGCTCGACGGGCTGCCGCCGCTCGCCGGCACGGTCTCCGAACTGGTCGACGGGAGCGTCGTCACCGGACGCCTGCTCGCCGCCGCCGGGCCCGATCTGCACCTCCTCGACCCCACCGGCCGCTGTCTCGCCCTCGACACCCGGCTGATGGGCGGCTGGGTGCTCCGGGGCGCCGGGGAGGGGGAGGTCGCCTTCTCCGCGCCGGTGACACCGGCGGTGGCGGCTGCCGCCGACCCGACCGCCCAGGGAGAGCTCTTCTGACCGGTCGTCGCCGACGTGGGTGCGCCCAGGGAGAGTTCCTCCGAGGGCTGTCGCCGACGTCGGGGCGCAGGGAGGGGCCTGCCGAGCGGTCGGCGTCGAATCCGGCGCGAACGAGCCTCCTTCCGGCCCGTCGTCGTCGCTTCGTAAAGTCTTGGATCCCTTTGCCCGGGCGCCGTGGACAGCCCCGCCCCTGCCCGGCGAGGGTGATCACATGACCCCCAAGCTGGTGGCGGACCTCGAACCGCCCTACTACACCGCTGTGTTCACCTCCGTCCGCCCGGACGCGCCCGAGGGCTACGCCGAGACGGCCACCGACATGCAGGAGCGTGTCGCCGAGATCCCCGGCTTCCTCGGCTACGAGGCCGCCCGCACCCCCGGTGGCATCGGCATCACCGTCGCCTACTTCCGCGACCTGGAGTCCCTCGACACCTGGCGGCTCGACACCGCGCACCAGGCGGCCAAGGCGCACGGGCGGAAGCACTGGTACGACAGCTACAGCGTCCACATCGGCAAGGTCGAGCGGAGTTACAGCTTTGAGCGTGCGTAGCGAGAGCGGCGCCGG
The DNA here is from genome assembly GCF_040296665.1 of Streptomyces sp. NPDC002057. Lineage (NCBI taxonomy): Bacteria > Bacillati > Actinomycetota > Actinomycetes > Kitasatosporales > Streptomycetaceae > Streptomyces > Streptomyces sp. NPDC002057. Next base: position 17,664 of record NZ_JBEOXR010000086.1, on the reverse strand, counting down.
GGGCGAGGGCGACGACATCCGGGCCCTCGTCGCGCGGCTCGGGATTCCCGGCCTGGTCGACGTGCACACCCACTTCATGCCGCAGAACGTCCTCGACAAGGTCTGGGCCTACTTCGACGCCGTCGGCCCGCTGACCGGGGTGGAGTGGCCCATCACCTACCGCGAGGAGGAGGAGCGCCGGGTCGCCCTCCTGCGCGGTTTCGGAGTGGTGGCCTTCACCGCGATGCTCTACCCGCACAAGCCCGGCATGGCCGCCTGGCTGAACTCCTGGTCCGCCGACTTCGCCGCCCGTACCCCCGACTGTCTGCACACCGCGACCCTCTTCCCCGAGCAGGGCGTCGAACGGTACGTCCGCGGGGCGCTCGACGCCGGCGCCCGCGTCTTCAAGGTCCACCTCCAGGTCGGCGGCTTCGACCCGACCGACGCCCGGCTGCACGCCGCCTGGGGGGCCCTCGCCGACAGCGAGACCCCCGTCGTCGTGCACTGCGGCTCCGGTCCCAGCCCGGGGAACTTCACCGGCCCCGGGCCCATGGGGCGGCTGCTCGCCCGCCACCCCCGGCTGCGGGTGATCGTCGCCCACATGGGGATGCCCGAGTACGCGGACTTCCTCGACCTCGCCCAGCGGTACGAGGGTGTCCACCTCGACACCACCATGGCCTTCACCGACTTCAGCGAGCGGCTCGCGCCCTTCCCCGAGGCGGAGCTCAAGCGGCTCGTGGAGCTCGGCGACCGGATCCTCCTCGGCACCGACTTCCCGAACATCCCGTATCCGTACGCGCATCAGCTCCACGCCCTCGAACGCCTCGGGCTCGGGGACGACTGGCTCCGGGGCGTCCTGTACTGCAACGCGGCCGCGTTGTTTCACGTGAAACCGCCCCTGGACCGCTGAGCGCCTCACCACCGCCGCGGCCTTTCTCAGGGAATTCACAGGAAAGGGAAAGAGGCCTCTCAGCGGCGGCCGACAGCGTGGGTCCATGACCGTCACCACACGCCGTCCCGGCACCCGCGCCGACCTGCTCCGTGCCGACGGAACCGCCGTCCGTGTCCTCGTCGTCGACGACGAGGCCTCGCTCGCCGAGCTGCTCTCCATGGCCCTGCGCTACGAGGGCTGGCAGGTGCGCAGCGCCGGGGACGGGGCCGCCGCCCTGCGCTCCGCGCGTGAGTTCCGGCCCGACGTCGTCATCCTCGACATCATGCTGCCCGACGTCGACGGGCTGAGTCTGCTCGGCCGGATCCGGCGTGAGCTGCCCGACGTACCGGTCCTCTTTCTGACGGCGAAGGACGCCGTCGAGGACCGGATCGCCGGGCTCACGGCGGGCGGCGACGACTACGTCACCAAGCCCTTCAGCCTGGAGGAGGTGGTGGCCCGGCTGCGCGGGCTCATCCGCAGGTCGGGGGCGGCGATGGCGCGCAGCGAGTCGCTGCTCGTCGTCGGGGACCTGACCCTCGACGAGGACAGCCACGAGGTCACCCGGGGCGGGGTGTCCATCCACCTCACGGCGACCGAGTTCGAGCTGCTGCGCTATCTGATGCGCAATCCGCGCCGGGTGCTCAGCAAGGCGCAGATCCTCGACCGGGTCTGGTCGTACGACTTCGGCGGCCAGGCCAATGTCGTCGAGCTCTACATCTCGTACCTCCGCCGGAAGATCGACGCGGGGCGCGCCCCGATGATCCACACCCGGCGCGGGGCCGGTTACCTCATCAAGCCGGGGGAGTAGCGGCCCGTGCTCCGACGTGCGGCGCGACGGCCGTGGTCGCTGCGGACCCGTCTCGTCGTCTCGGCGGTCGCGCTGATCGCGGTCGTCGCGGCCGTCATCGGCACGGTCACGACGATCGCGTTCCGCTCGTACCTGTACGACCAGGCCGACGGCGAGGTCCGCGCGGTCTCCAACCGGGCCGCTGGCCCGCCGCCCGTCATGGGCGCCCTGCCCGAGCCGGACCGGGGAGGCAAGGACCCGCTCGGGTTCGTCGTGGGCCCCAGCATCCCGATGGGCACGCTCGGCGCGGTCCTCATGGACGGTGTGGTCACCACGGCCGGCTACTCGGCGGAGGCCGAGGACAGCGGGGGGTACGGGCAGAAGTTCCGGATCAAGACGCTCGACGGCGCCCAGCGGGCCGCGCTCGCCGCCGTCCCGCGTGACGGGCGGCCGCACACCGTCGACCTGCCCGGTGGCCTCGGCACCTACCGGGTCGCGTACGCGGAGGGCAGCCACGGCACCTTTCTCACCGGCATCCCGCTCACCGAGGTCGAGAACGCCCTCTCCACCCTCGTCCTGGTGGAGTTGAGCGTCACCGGCGCCGGGCTCTTCGCGGCCTCGCTCGCCGGAACCGTGCTCGTCCGGGTGGCCCTGCGGCCGCTGCGGCGGGTCGCCGTCACCGCGCGGCAGGTCGCCCGGCTGCCGCTGCACAGTGGGGAGGTGGCGCTCCATCAGCGGGTCCCGGAGACGGAGGCCGACCCGAGGACCGAGGTGGGCCAGGTCGGCGCCGCCATCAACCGGATGCTCGACCACGTCCACTCGGCCCTCGACGCGCGCCAGCAGAGCGAGACCCGGGTCCGGCAGTTCGTCGCCGACGCCAGCCACGAACTGCGCACCCCGCTCGCCTCGATCCGGGGGTACGCGGAGCTGACCCGGCGCGGCGGGGAGGAGTGCGGGCCCGACACCCGGCACGCGCTCGGCCGGATCGAGTCCGAGGCGACCCGGATGACGGGCCTGGTGGAGGACCTCCTGCTGCTCGCCCGGCTCGACGCCGGACGCCCCCTCTCGTACGAGAGCACCGACCTGGTGCCCCTGGTCGTGGACGCCGTGAGCGACGCCCGCGCCGCCGGACCCGATCACCGCTGGAGCCTGGAGCTGCCCGAGGACGGCGGGAAGCCGGTACGGGCCGACGGCGCGCGGATCCAGCAGGTACTGGTCAACCTCCTCGCCAACGCCCGTACGCACACCCCGCCCGGGACCGGGATCACCGCCCGGGTCCGGACGGAGCCCGAGGCGGTGATCGTCGAGATCGAGGACGACGGGCCCGGCATCCCGCCCTCCCTCCTGCCCTCCGTCTTCGAACGGTTCGCGCGCGGCGACGCCTCCCGCTCCCGCAACGCCGGATCCACCGGCCTCGGGCTCGCCATCGTCCGGGCGGTCGTGCTCGCGCACGGGGGCGGGGTGACCGTCGAAAGCGCCCCCGGCCGGACGGTGTTCGCCGTCCGGCTGCCGCCCGCCGCCCACTCACAGGCGGGGCACAGGCTCATCACACAGCCGTGACAGCGGCCCCGGCGAGGGTCATGGGCATGCGAACCCCAACGATCGCGGGGCCCACCTCCGGCGCCCTGCCCGCCCGGGAACACCTGCCGGTGAACATCGCGGGACGGCCCGTCCTGGACGTGGTGATCCCCGTCTACAACGAGGAGAAGGACCTGGAGCCGTGCGTCCGCCGGCTCCACGAGCACCTCTCCCGCACCTTCCCGTACGGCTTCCGGATCACCGTCGCCGACAACGCCTCCACCGACTCGACCCCCGACGTCGCCGCGGGACTCGCCGCCGACGTGCCCGAGGTGCGCTCCGTACGGCTGGAGCAGAAGGGGCGCGGCCGGGCGCTGCGGACGGTGTGGGCGGGCTCGGACGCGCCCGTCCTCGCCTACATGGACGTCGACCTGTCCACCGACCTGAACGCCCTGCTCCCGCTGGTCGCGCCGCTCATCTCCGGCCACTCCGACCTGGCGATCGGCTCCCGGCTCGCCCGCTCCTCGCGGGTGGTGCGCGGGCCGAAGCGGGAGTTCATCTCCCGGGCCTACAACCTGATCCTGCGCGGCTCGCTCGCCGCCCGGTTCTCCGACGCGCAGTGCGGGTTCAAGGCGATCCGGCGGGATGTCGCCGAGCGGCTGCTCCCGATGGTGGAGGACACCGGCTGGTTCTTCGACACCGAGCTGCTCGTCCTCGCCGAGCGCGCCGGGCTCCGCATCCACGAGGTACCGGTCGATTGGGTGGACGATCCCGACTCGACCGTGCACATCGTCAGCACCGCCACCGACGACCTGAAGGGGGTCTGGCGGGTGGGGCGGGCCCTCGCGACGGGCTCGCTGCCGCTCGACCGGCTCGCCAGGCCCTTCGGGGACGACCCCCGGGACCGCGAACTCAGTGGTGTGCCGGGCGGACTCGCCCGTCAGCTGGTCGGCTTCTGCGTGGTCGGCGTGCTGTCCACGCTCTTCTACCTCGCCCTGTACTCGCTCTTCCGGCTCGGCCTCGGCCCGCAGTTCGCCAACGCCGCCGCGCTCCTCGTCTCCGCCGTCGCCAACACGGCGGCCAACCGGCGCCTCACCTTCGGCGTCCGGGGCCGGGACCGGGCCGTCCGCCACCAGGCGCAGGGGCTCGTGGTCTTCGCCATCGGCCTGGCCCTGACCAGCGGCTCGCTCGCCGCCCTCGGCGCCGCCACCGGCGCCCCGGCGCACTCCACCGAGCTCGCCGTCCTGGTCGTCGCCAACCTCGCCGCGACCGTCCTGCGCTTCCTCCTCTTCCGGCTCTGGGTCTTCCCCGAGCGGCCCACCCCAAGGAACGACCGATGACTTCGACTCCCCTGGCGGCCCCCGCGGGCGGGTCCGGCTCCGGCGCGGCCCACGCCGCCGTGCCCGGCGCCGGACGGCTCGCCCGCCTCTGGCGCGGACGCGCCGAGGACGCCCCCTGGGTCCGGCCCGCCTTCCTCGGACTGCTCGCCGTGACCACCGCGCTGTACCTCTGGAACCTGAGCGCCTCCGGCTACGCCAACTCCTTCTACTCCGCCGCCGTCCAGGCGGGCGGCGAGAGCTGGAAGGCCTTCTTCTTCGGCTCGCTCGACGCGGCCAACGCCATCACCGTCGACAAGCCCCCGGCCGCCCTCTGGCCGATGGCCCTCTCCGTCCGCCTCTTCGGCCTCGGCTCCTGGCAGATCCTCGTGCCCGAGGTGCTCATGGGCGTGGCCACCGTCGCCGTGCTCTACGCGGCCGTACGGCGCCGGTTCGGCGCGGGCGCGGGCCTGATCGCGGGCGTGGTCCTGGCGCTCACGCCCGTCGCCGCGCTGATGTTCCGCTTCAACAACCCGGACGCGCTGCTCGCCCTGCTCATGACGGTCGCCGTGTACTGCGTGCTGCGTGCCCTGGAGTCGGACCGGGGCGCGGCGAAGTGGCTGGTGTGGGCCGGGGTGGCCTTCGGGTTCGCGTTCCTCGCGAAGACCCTCCAGGCCTTCCTGATCCTGCCGCCGCTCGCCCTCGTCCACGGGGTCTGCGCACCGGGCGGCATCGGCCGCCGGATCGGCCGACTGGCCCTCGCGGGGCTCGCGATGCTGGTGTCGGCGGGCTGGTGGGTGGCCCTGGTCGAGCTGTGGCCGGCGTCCTCCCGCCCGTACGTCGGAGGCTCGCAGAACAACAGCTTCCTGGAGCTGACCTTCGGCTACAACGGCCTCGGCCGCATCAACGGCAACGAGACCGGCAGCGTCGGCGGAGGAGGCGGCGGTGGTGGCGGTGGCCGGTGGGGCGAGACCGCCATCAGCCGGATGTTCAACGACTCCGTCGGCGGCCAGGTCTCCTGGCTGCTCCCGGCCGCGCTGGTCCTGCTCGTCGCGGGGCTCGTCGTCACCTGGCGGGCGCCCCGGACGGACACGGCACGCTCCGCGTTCCTGGTGTGGGGCGGTTCGCTGCTGATCACGCTCGCCGTGTTCAGCTTCATGGCCGGCATCTTCCACGAGTACTACACGGTGGCGCTGGCCCCCTACCTCGCGGCGCTCGTCGGCATGGGAGCGGCGGTGCTCTGGGAGGAACGGACCCGGTGGCCCGCCTCGGCGACCCTCGCGGTGACGGTGGCGCTGACGGCGTACTGGGGCTGGACGCTCCTCGGGCGTACGCCGGAGTGGCTGCCGTGGCTGCGCTGGACGGTCCTGGTCGCGGGCGCGGTCGCCGCGCTCGGGCTCTTGTTCGCGGGCCGGGCGGACCGGCGGCTCGGACTCGGGGTCGCGGGCCTCGGCCTGGCGGCGGGCCTCGCGGGGCCGTTCGCGTACACCCTGGCGACGGTGGACGCCGGTCACCAGGGCTCGATCGTGACGGCGGGCCCGGCGGGCGGCGCGATGGGCGGCCGGGGGCCCGGCGGCGGGATGATGAGGATGATCGAGGGCGGGGGAATGTTCCCCGGCGGCCAAGGCGGCCGGCTGCCCGGCACGCAGGGAGGCCAGGGCGGCGGCCCCGGCGGTACGGGCGGCCAGCTGCCCGGTGGCCAAGGCCAAGGCCAGGCCAAGGGCCAGACGCCCGGTGGCCAAGGCCAGGCCCAGGGCCAGATGCCCGGTGGCCAAGGCCAAGCTCAGCCCCAGGGCCAGATGCCCGGCGGCCCCGGCGGTGCTCCTCCCCGAGGCATGACCCGGGGCGAAGGCCCGGGCGGTGGCGGTGGCATGGGCGGGCTGCTCAACGGCGCCAGCGTCGGTACGGAGGCCAAGAGCGCGCTCCTCGCGAACGCCGACGCGTACACCTGGGTCGCGGCCACGGTCGGCGCCCAGAACGCGGCCAGCTACCAGCTCGCCACGGAGAAGCCGGTCATGGCGATCGGCGGCTTCAACGGCAGCGACCCGTCCCCGACGCTCGCGCAGTTCAAGCAGTACGTCGCCGAGGGGAAGATCCACTACTTCATCGGCGGCGGCGAGGGCGGCGCCGGTGCGGGCGGTGAGGGCGGCGGCGGCCGGATGGGCGGCGGCGGTGGTCCCGGTGGCGGTTCGGAGATCTCCACCTGGGTCTCGGAGACCTTCGAGAAGGTCACGGTCGGCAGCGCCACCTTCTACGACCTGACCGAGGAGAAGTAGACCCGCCCCCGGCACCAGGAATTCGCTATACAGCGTACGAGAGCCCTTGTACGGTGTACGAGACCCAGTCCCGTACACCGTACAAGGAGTCCTGCTCATGACGGCGACGACCGCCGCGAACGAACAGACCGCCCCAGGCGGTCACCCGCAGCGCTGGCTGATCCTCGGCGTCATCTGCCTCGCCCAGCTCACCGTGCTGCTCGACAACACCGTGCTCAGCGTCGCCATCCCTTCGCTGACCTCGGAACTCCACGCGACCACCACCGACATCCAGTGGATGATCAACGCGTACTCCCTCGTCCAGTCCGGCCTGCTGCTCACCGCCGGCAACGCCGCCGACCGCTACGGCCGCAAGAAGCTGCTCGCCATCGGTCTCGCGCTCTTCGGCCTCGGCTCGCTCGCCGCCGGACTCGCCGACTCCACCACCCAGCTGATCGCCGCCCGCGCGGGCATGGGCGTCGGCGGCGCGCTCCTCATGACCACCACCCTCGCCGTCGTCATGCAGATCTTCGACGACTCGGAGCGGGTCAAGGCCATCGCGCTCTGGTCCACCGTCGCCTCCCTCGGCTTCGCCGGCGGCCCGCTGATCGGCGGCGTGATCCTGAACCACTTCTGGTGGGGAATGATCTTCCTGATCAACATCCCGGTCGCGATCGTGGGTCTCGTCGCCGTCCTCAAGCTCGTACCGGAGTCCAAGAACCCGCAGGGCGACCGACCCGACCTGCTCGGCGCGCTGCTCTCCACCATCGGCATGACCGCCGTCGTGTACGCGATCATCAGCGGCCCCGAGCACGGCTGGATCTCCGCCGAGGTGCTGGTCCCGGCCGCGGTCGGGGTGCTGGGTCTCGCCGCGTTCGCGCTGTGGGAGCTGCACACCCCGTTCCCGATGCTCGACATGCACTTCTTCCGGAACCAGAAGTTCATCGGTGCCATCGGCGGCTCGATCCTGGTCGTCTTCGGCATGGGCGGCTCGCTCTTCCTGCTCACCCAGCACCTGCAGTTCGTGCTCGGCTACGAGCCGCTGGAGGCGGGTCTGCGGATGGCGCCGCTCGCCCTCACGATCGTCGGCCTCAACCTGACCGGCATCGGCCCGAAGATCGTCATGAAGCTGGGCACCCCGCCCACCGTCGTGCTCGGCATGACCCTGGTGGCCGGCGGCCTCACCTCGATCTCGCTGCTCGGCGGCGGCACCGACGGCAGCTACGCGGGCATGCTCCTCGGCCTGGTCCTGATGGGCGGCGGCATCGCCGTCTCCTCCCCGGCCATGGCCAACGCGATCATGAGCGCGATCCCGCCGGAGAAGGCGGGCGTGGGCGCCGGGATCAACGGCACGCTCGCCGAGTTCGGCAACGGCCTCGGCGTCGCCGTCCTCGGAGCCGTGCTCAACGCCCGCTTCGCCGCGCTCGTCGCCGTCACCGCGACCTCGCTCCCGGCCGCCCTGGCCGCCGCCGACGGCGAGGCCGAGCGGCAGCAGATCTCCGACGCGTTCGCCTCCGGCCTCCAGACCAGCCAGCTGGTCGGCGCGATCGCCGTCTTCGCCGGCGGCCTGGTCGCGGCCGCGCTGCTCCAGCGGGCCGAGCGGACGGAGCAGCGGGACCGGCAGCGGGAGGAGCGGACGGGGGTGGCTGCATAGCATTGGATCCGTACCGCTGACAGACGGAGGAACGCGATGGTCAAGGCAGCAGACCGGGCCAAGAACCCGGCGCGTTCCAGCGTCTGGCTGGAGGTGAGGGCCCCCCGCAGCGGCGGGGGGCCCTCGGGGCTCGACCGGGACCGGATCGTGGCCGCCGCGATCCGGATGCTCGACCAGGAGGGCCTCTCCAAGCTGTCGATGCGCAAGCTCGCGGCCGAGCTGAACGTCACCGCGATGTCCCTGTACTGGTACGTGGACACCAAGGACGACATCATCGAGTACGGCGTGGACACCGTCTACGGGGAGATCGACCTCGACGCGGTCGACGCCGCGGGCGACTGGCGGGACCGGATCCGGGTCCTCGCCCTGGACTACCGCCGGATGCTGGTCCGCCACCCGTGGATGTCACCGAGCGCCGGGCAGTACCTGAACATCGGCCCGCACGCGATCGCCGTCGGCCGCAAGATCCAGGAAGCGATCGTGGACACCGGCCTGCCGATGGACCGCCAGCCCAGCGCGATGTCGGCGGTCTTCCAGTTCGTGTACGGCTACGGAACGATCGAGTCGCAGTTCGAGCGCCGTGCGGCGGAGGCCGGCATGTCGCAGGACGACTTCTACGGGGAGTCGATGAAGGCCTTCCGCAACGACCCGGCGTTCGTGGAGGCCCTCGAACCGATGGCGGAGATCCTCGACGAGCGGGCCTCGCACGGCAGCGTCAGCGAGATCTGGGACCGCGACTTCGCCTACGCCCTGGACGTCCTGGTCGCCGGCATCGACGCCATGGTGGCCCGCGAGTCCGGCCCCGGCCCCGCCCCCGGCCCCGCTCCCCGAGAAAGCACCGGCCCCGGCACCGCTCCCCGAGAAAGCACCGGCCCCGGCACCGCTCCCTGAGAAGGCACCGGCCCCGGCACCGGCACCGGCCCCGGAACATGACGGAGCGGCGGGCCGTCCCCTGCCCGCCGCTCCGTACTGCGCCCGGCCGCGCCTCCGCTCGAAGCGCGGCCGGGAGTCATGTGGTCAGCTCGCCTCGGACTCCGAGCCCTTCGCCGGGCCGGAGCTGCTCTTCAGGGCGACTTCCTTGATGAACAGGGTCACCACGAAGGCCAGCAGCGCGAACGGCGCCGAGTAGAGGAAGACGTCGGCGACACCGTGGCCGTACGCGTCCTCCATGACCGTGCGGATCGGGGCCGGCAGCTTGTCCATGTCGGGGATGCCACCGCCCGAGCCACCCTGGCCCATGGCGGCCGCGGCCTTCGGACCGAGCTCGGTCAGCCCCTCCTTGACGTAGTCCGTGACCCGGTGGGCCATGACCGCGCCGAGCGCCGACACACCGATCGCACCGCCCAGGGAGCGGAAGAAGGTGACGACGGAGGAGGCGGAGCCGAGGTCGGCCGGGGCCACCTGGTTCTGGGTGCAGAGCACCAGGTTCTGCATCATCATGCCGAGGCCCAGGCCGAGGACCGCCATGAAGATCGCGATGTGCCAGTACGTCGTGTCGTAGCGGATCGTGCCGAGCAGACCGAGCCCGCCCGCGGCGAAGGCGCCGCCGCTGACCAGCCACGCCTTCCACCTGCCGGTCTTGGTGATGACCAGGCCGGAGACGGTGGAGGAGACGAACAGACCCGCGATCATCGGGATGGTGAGGACGCCGGACATCGTCGGCGACTCGTTCCGGGCCAGCTGGAAGTACTGGCTGAAGAAGACCGTGCCGGCGAACATCGCGACGCCCACGAAGAGCGAGGCGAGCGAGGCGAGGGTGATCGTGCGGTTGCGGAAGAGGCGGAGCGGGATGATCGGCTCGCTCGCCTTCGACTCGACGAGGACGAAGATCCCGCCGAGGGCGATCGCGCCCAGCACCATCACGGCCGTCTGCCAGGACACCCAGTCGTACTTGTCGCCCGCGAAGGTGACCCAGATGAGGAGCAGGGAGACGGCGGCGCTGATGAAGACGGCACCGGCCCAGTCGACCTTGACCTGACGCTTCACGACGGGGAGCTTGAGGGTCTTCTGCAGGACGACGAGCGCGATGAACGCGAACGGCACACCCACGTAGAAGCACCAGCGCCAGCCGAGCCAGTCGGTGTCGGTGATGACGCCGCCGAGCAGCGGGCCGCCGACGGTGGCGACGGCGAAGGTCGCGCCCAGGTAGCCGCTGTACCGGCCGCGCTCACGCGGGGCGATCATCGCGGCCAGGATGATCTGGGAGAGGGCGGTCAGACCGCCGACGCCGATGCCCTGGACGACACGGCAGGCGATGAGCATGCCGGTGCTCTGCGAGAGACCGGCGACGATCGAGCCCGCCACGTAGATGAGCAGGGCTATCTGGACGAGCAGCTTCTTGGAGAAGAGGTCCGCGAGCTTGCCCCAGAGGGGGGTGGTCGCGGTCATCGAAAGGAGCGCGGCGGTGACCACCCAGGTGTAGGCGGACTGGCCGCCGCCCAGGTCGGTGATGATCTGGGGCAGGGCGTTGGAGACGATCGTCGAGGACAGGATGGCGACGAACATGCCGAGCAGCAGCCCGGACAGCGCCTCCATGATCTGCCGGTGCGTCATCGGGGCGCCGCCGGAGGCGATGTCCCCCTCCTTGGCGCTCCCGCCGCGCACACCGGCCTCTGGTGTGGTGGTTGCCATCAACTTCCTTCGTTCTCAAGCGTGGTGGGCCCGGCAGTCCCCGAAGGAATCGCGGAGTCGGGCGAGCAGGGTGGTGAGCAGTTCGACGTCGTCGTCGGACCACTCCGCGAGGGTGCGGGCGAGCATGTCCGTCAGCCGTCGGTCGAGGACGGCGAGCATGTCTTCGCCCGCCCGGGTCAGGTGCAGGATGCGTGAGCGCCTGTCGGCGGGGTCGGGCAGTCGCTCGACCCATCCGCGGTCCACGGTGTGGGCCACGTGCCGGCTGCTGACCGACATGTCGACGGCCATCAGTTCGGACACCCGGCCCATCCGCATGTCGCCGTGGTGATGGAGCAGGGCGAGGACGATGGCGGAGCCGCTGGGGCAGTCGGCGGGCAGGGTCCGCGCGAGTCCGCGCTTCACCGCTCCGATGGCACTCACCTGGCGGGCGAGGTTCTCGTATCGATTGCCTCTGTCCATCGGGCACCCCACTGATGTTGTTGCTTAGGGCAACCATAGAGATGGATGGTTGCTCCAGGCAAACTAAATCGGTCAAACGGCGCTAAAGAATCGGCAAAGGCGGGTCGGAGTCCCCCGGTCCCGCCCCGGAGCCCACCCCGGGTCCGGACCGGGGGAGCCGGGCTTGGGCCCCTCACCCCGACTTCGCTAGGGTCCTGGCCCATGGCACACAACCCCCAAGCACCGTACGGCCAGGGCCAGAACCCTCAGGGTCAGGGCCCCGAGGGTTACGACCCCGCCGGCAACACGCAGATGTTCCGCGCCTTCGTCGACGAGGGCACCCCGCAGCGGCAGCAGCCGCAGGCCGTGGCCGCCTCGGGCGGACCGAAGGTCGGCCTGATCGTGGGAGTGGTGGCGGTGATCGTCATCCTGGCGGCCGTCGCCTGGCTGGCCCTCGGCTGACCGCTCCGCACCCTCCGCACGCCCCGGGTGGGCCGGATCCGCACCGCGCGGACCCGGCCCACCTTTCTTCTTCCCTACGGGGTGACGGAGTCCAGGGCGGGCGCGAGCACCGCGAAGGCCTCCTCGATCAGCGCGCCCGGGTCCTCCGTGCTCCGCCCGCCGTCGCCGTCGCTCCACCGGTGCAGGACGGTGTCGAAGGCCGCAAGGGCCATGCCCGCCGCGAGCCGGGGATGGAGGTCGGTCCCGGGGTCGCGCCCCAGGCGCGCGGCCAGCTCCTCCGTCAGCTCGTCGCGCCACCGCGCCTGGTGCTCCAGGAAGCGGGCGAGCAGCGCGGGCGTCCGCAGGATCAGCCGGACCACCGGCAACGCCCGCCCGGAGTGGTCCCCGCAGGTCGTCAGCGGTACGGAGACGGCGTGCAGCAGTGCCCGGGAGGGGCGCTCGTCGGCGGGCCGGGCGGCGAGGCCCGCGCGCATGTCGGCGCCCATGTCCGCCAGGAACTGGACGACCACGTCCTCCTTGGAGCCGAAGTACCGGAAGAAGGTCCGCTTGGAGACCCCGGCGGTGGTCGCGATCTCGTCGACGGTCACCGCGTCGAAGCCCTTGAGGGCGAGCAGTTGGAGGGCCGCCTCGGTGAGTTCGGTCGCGACGAGCTGGCGCTTGCGCTGGGCGAGGCTGACGGGTCCGGCGTCGGAGCGGGTGGTCATGGGCCGATGGTAACGCGGTGCCTCCTTTGACATGGAGCGTCATGCTTGACACTCGGTGACACAAGCGGCAGCGTGTGTCGCATGACCAAGAAGCAGCGCTGGACCGCCGACCGGATCCCGGACCAGACCGGGCGGGTCTTCGTCGTCACCGGAGCCAACAGCGGCCTCGGCCTCGCCACCACCAGGGAGCTCGCCCGCCGGGGCGGGCGGGTGGTCCTCGCCGTACGGGACGAGGAGAAGGGCCGTCGGTCCGCCGATGCGCTCGCGGCGGCCGGGATCGCGCCGGACCTCCTCGACGTACGCCCGCTGGACCTCGCCGACCTCGACTCGGTACGCGCCTTCGCCGGCCGGCTGCGCGCGGAGCACCCGCGCCTCGACGTCCTGGTGAACAACGCGGGCGTGATGGCGCCGCCCCGCACCCTGAGCCCCCAGGGCCACGAGCTGCAGTTCGCCACCAATCACCTCGGCCACTTCGCGCTCACCGGCCTGCTGCTCGACCTGCTCGCCGCCGGGCGGGACCCCCGGGTCGTCACGGTCAGCTCGATCAGGCACCGCCAGGGCCGCCTCCACTTCGACGACCTCACCGGCGAGCGCGGCTACACGCCCATGACCTTCTACGACCAGTCGAAGTTCGCCAACGCCGTCTTCGGGCAGGAGCTGCACCGGCGTCTGACCGGGGCCGGCAGCCCGGTCCGCGCCGTCCTCGCCCACCCCGGATACACCGCCACCCGGCTCCAGACCCGGGACACCTCCGGCCTCGCCAAGCTGGTCTTCGGCCGCATCGGCAACCCGCTGCTCGCCCAGCGCCCCGAGCGCGGTGCGCTGCCCCAGCTGTACGCGGCGACCGGAGCGGACATCGAGGGCGGCGAGTACATCGGCCCCGACGGCCCGGCCGAACTGCGGGGGAACCCGACCCGCGTACGCCTCTCCACGGCGGCGGCCGACCCCGCCACGGGCGCCCGGCTGTGGGAGCTCTCGGAACGGCTCACCGAGGTGCGGTACCCGGTCCCCGCCGGATAGCCCGCCGCTACCGGAGCCTTCGCCGCCGGACGGCCCTCACCGCGCGACGGCCCTCCCCGCCGGGCAGCCCCTCGCTACGGGACGATCCTCGCCGGGCAGCCCTCACTGCCAGGTGGCGGAGACCTTCCGGGTGTCGATCCGCATGCCCAGCGGCACCCGCCAGGAGTCCACGCACACGGTGTACGTCTCCGTGCGCGCCGCCCCGGCGGCGATCGGCGCGGGCAGCGGCTGGGTGGAGGTGAGCGTCGCCCAGTCGACGCCCAGGGCGCCGATGACGTGCGTGGCGAAGGTGACGGTGCCCGTACGGGCCGCCGTGCCGCCGCTGTTCCGGAAGGTGACGGTCACCCGCTCGCACCAGCGCCGGTCGCCGTCCGCGAGGACGGGCGCGGAGACGAGGACCACGGCGGGGCCGGGGGTGGCCGTGGGGGCGGGCGTGGGCGTGCCGGTGCCGGGGCTCGGCGGGGGCGCGGAGGGGGTACGGGGAGGAGCGGTACTGCCGCCGGGGCGCGGCGGCGTACCGCCTGAGCCGCCGCCGGAACCGCTGCCGCCCCCGGAAGCGCCTCCCGAGCCGGAGCCGCCCGGCGTCGTCGTCGGAGCCGTACCCGCGTCCGTACCGGATCCCGTGCCCGTGCCCGTGCCCGTGCCCGTACGCGCGGGGTCGGCGGCGCCGGACGACGCGGCCGGGAGCAGGTCCGGGGCCGACGGGGGTGACGAGGTGCTGGAGGCGGTCTCGCCGGCGGTGGGTGGGTCCAGGGGGACCAGGGTGACCGCTCCCGAGGGGGTGGCCGCGCCCCTGGGAGCGGGGCCGGCGCCCACCGCCGCGTACCCCTCGCCGTCTCCTCCGCCACAGGCGGTCAGCGCTCCACCGAGGCAGAGCGCCACCACCACGAGTCCCGGCTTCCTTCGCCTCATGGTCGCCAGTCTGTCTGACGAACCGTCAACTCGGGAGTCCTTCGCGGAAGTCAGTCCGCGATGAGGCCCTCACGGAGCTGGGCGAGGGTGCGGGTGAGCAGCCGCGAGACGTGCATCTGGGAGATGCCGACCTCCTCGCCGATCTGCGACTGGGTCATGTTGGCGAAGAAGCGCAGCATGATGATCTGCCGCTCCCGGGGCGGCAGTTTGGCCAGCAGCGGCTTGAGGGACTCGCGGTACTCGACGCCTTCGAGCGCCGTGTCCTCGTAGCCGAGGCGGTCGGCGAGCGAGCCCTCGCCGCCGTCGTCCTCGGGCGAGGGCGAGTCGAGCGACGAGGCCGTGTAGGCGTTTCCGACGGCGAGGCCGTCGACGACGTCCTCCTCCGACACCCCGAGCACGGCGGCGAGTTCGGGGACGGTGGGGGAGCGGTCCAGCTTCTGGGCGAGCTCGTCGCTGGCCTTGGTGAGGGCGAGGCGCAGCTCCTGGAGCCGGCGCGGCACGCGCACCGACCACGAGGTGTCGCGGAAGAAGCGCTTGATCTCGCCGACGACGGTCGGCATGGCGAACGTCGGGAACTCCACGCCCCGTTCGCAGTCGAAGCGGTCGATCGCCTTGATCAGGCCGATGGTGCCGACCTGGACGATGTCCTCCATCGGCTCGTTGCGGGAGCGGAAGCGGGCCGCCGCGTAGCGCACGAGGGGGAGGTTGAGCTCGATGAGGGTGTCGCGGACGTAGGTCCGCTCCGGGCTGTCCGCGGCGGCACCCTCGGTGTCGAGCGCGCGCAGCCGCAGGAAGAGGGAGCGCGAGAGGGTGCGGGTGTCGAGGGCTCCGGACGTGACGACCAGGGGCGGAGGCGTGGCCTCCGCGCTCTCGGTCGCGGTCGGCGCCGTCGTCTGCGTGGGCACGGGAACGGGCGTGAGCGTGAGCACCTTCGAGCTGCCCAGTTCTGTGGACATGCCACCCCCTTGAGGTCGCGGACGGTCGCGGTGGCCGCGACCATCTGAGGAACGCAGCCACCACCTGAATACCGGCGGCGGGGCTGCGGCAAACTCGGTTCCAGCAGAATGTCACATGTCGGCAACACGCTGTAGTGACTTGTCGACAAGACGAGGGTGCATATCCGCAGGAAACAAGGGGTGTACGGCATTTGGGGTGCCGCGGAACTGCTCCGAACCGGTCTACCCGTTCCGGTTACGCCTCGATCCTGTTTGCGGATCTCAAACGCGCGAAGCTCCGGGCGAGGAGCCTTGACACATGCATCTGGGAGACCCCCAGTTCCTGACTGATCTGGGACTGGGTCAGGTTGCTGTAGTAGCGCAGCATCAGGATCCGCTGCTCCCGCTCGGGCAGTTGTACGAGCAGGTGCCGGACGAGGTCGCGGTGCTCGACGCCGGCCAGGGCCGGGTCCTCGTAGCCGAGCCGGTCGAGCAGTCCGGGCAGCCCGTCGCCCTCCTGTGCGGCCTCCAGGGAGGTGGCGTGGTACGAGCGTCCGGCCTCGATGCAGGCGAGCACCTCGTCCTCGCCGATGCGCAGCCGTTCGGCGATCTCCGCCGTCGTGGGGGTGCGGCCGTGAGCGGTCGTCAGGTCCTCGGTGGCGCCGTTCACCTGGACCCAGAGCTCGTGCAGCCGGCGGGGCACGTGCACGGTGCGGACGTTGTCGCGGAAGTACCGCTTGATCTCGCCGACGACCGTCGGCATGGCGAAGGTCGGGAACTGCACGCCCCGGTCGGGGTCGAAGCGGTCGATGGCGTTGATCAGGCCGATGGTGCCGACCTGGACGACGTCCTCCATCGGCTCGTTGCGGGAGCGGAAGCGGGCCGCCGCGTAGCGCACGAGGGGCAGGTTGGCCTCGATGAGGGCGCCGCGCACCCGGTGGTGCTCGGCGGTGCCCTGTTCCAGGTTCTTGAGCTGGCCGAAGAGCACCTGGGTGAGGGCGCGGGTGTCGGCGCCCCGGGTGCTCTGGGGGCGCGGGCGCGGGGTCTCCGCGCCCGCCTCGTGCTGGGGCGGGACTTGAGGCGCTGTACTGGCCGGCACGTTCACGCCACCCCTTTGGCTGGTCCTGCTGGTCGACCGGGTCAACTACGGTCAACTCATCCGTCAAAAGCGGTCATAGCATCACAAGACATGTCCACTGTGTGCAAGCACCGCATAGTGACGTGTTGAGGGCATTTTGGCGGAAAAAGGGGAGGTCACGCACGGAATCACGGACGGAAAAGGCCCCCCACCCCGAGGGTGGAGGGCCTGCGGGGCGAACGTGTCGGACCCCGGCGCGGAACGGACTAGAACGCGTAGTCCGCGATCACCCAGGTGGCGAACTCACGCCACTGGGCGACACCCGCCTGGTGCGCGGGGTGCTCCAGATAGCGCTGGAGGGCGTCCTTGTCCTCGACGGCCGAGTTGATGGCGAAGTCGTACGCGATCGGCCGGTCCGTGATGTTCCAGTCGCACTCCCAGAACCTCAGCTCCGGAATCTGGTCGCCGAGCGCGCGGAACGCCTCGACACCGGCGACGACACGCGGCTCGTCACGCGTGACACCGTCGTTGAGCTTGAAGAGGACCAGATGGCGGATCACGAAGGGCTCCTAGTTGATGAGTTCGGTCATGAACTCGCCGACACCCTGGGCGGCGCTGGAAATGCCCTCGAACCCTACCTGTACGAGATCGGCGGCCCGGGCCGGGGACGTGACGATCGTGTACAGCACAAAGACCACCACCGCGTACAGCGCGATCTTCTTCGCTTGCACCATGAGCCAGCCCTCCCCAGTTCCCCCGCCGTACGACCGCGCCACTCTAACCGAGCCTTTATGGACCAAGGGCCCGGAGATCGAGGCCTTTTGCCGCCCCCCGGAAGGGTGACGGGCGAGCAGGATGGATGTCGAGCCCGGAGGATCTGGCAGGAATCCGAAGGGCTCCTGGGACCGGCCCGCACTGCGGGGTCCGCGCCGCGAGCTTCCCCCCTGAACGCGGCGCAGGACTTGTAGGACCGGTTCTCATCGGGGGGAGCGGCTTGTCCCCCCGATGCCGCTCCCCCCGCCCTACGGAGAAGGCCCCGGCCGC
>NZ_JBEOXR010000085.1:0-22643 GCF_040296665.1 Streptomyces sp. NPDC002057 | reverse complement strand
GCGCACCGTCCGGGTCGCCCGGGCCCCGCGGCTCCCCCCGCCCGTCAGTCCACTGTTGGGCCGCTGTCTGCCGGGCCCCGCCCGGACCCGGGCGCGGGGCCCCTCCTTCTCGTGTGTCCGCTAGGCGGCTTCCTCCGGTGGCCCGGTGACCGTCGACGTCCACAGGCGGTGGGCGGCGAGCAGGGCCGCCGCGAGCAGCAGACCGTTGCGGAGCACCATGACGGTCAGCCCCTGGGCGGTGCCGCCGATGACCTCGTAGTACAGGACGGGGTACGCGAGCGAGCTCAGCGCGGCCGCCGGGATCAGCAGCAGCGCCACCGGGCGCATGACGGTGCTGCGGGAGGTCAGACAGACGGCGGCGAGGCCGATCAGCCAGATCATGTACTGGGGGCTGATCACCCGGCTGGTGACGGTGAACAGCAGGACGGCGGTGAAGGCCGCGTCGAGCGGGGTGGCGGCGGACCAGCGGTGGGCCCGGAGGCGCCACAGGAGCAGCCAGCCGAGGGCGAGGACGGTCAGCAGCAGGGCGAGGTGGCCGAGGCTGGAGACGTACGGGCCGACGTACTCCAGGGCCCCGTAGCGGAACTCGACCTTGCCCGGCCAGGCGCCGGTGGCCTTGGCGAGCGCGAGGGCGGTGCCGCCCAGGGACTCGATCTGGATGCCCCGGCTGCCCTGCTGGCGCAGGAAGCCCAGGGACTCGGAGAAGAACAGCGCGAGGGTGGCGAGGAGGGCGAGGGCGGTGACGACGGCGGCGGTCCAGGCCTCGCGGCTGGTACGGCCCCGGGGGGTGCCGATCAGGGCGAGGGCCGGCCAGACCTTCACCATCGCCCCGATGCCCGCGAGCGCCCCGCCGAGCTGGTGGGCGGCGGTGGAGCGGGCGGTGACGGCGAGCAGCGCGAGCACGGCGAGGGCCGTGGTCTGGACGTCGTACCGGGCGAGCGGCAGGTGCAGGAGGAGCGGCAGGCCGCAGACCCAGACCCAGGCGCCGTGGGTGAGCCGGGCGCTGTCGGCGCGGGCGAGGGCGACGGTGACGACCGCGTCGGCGAGGAGGGTGAGGGCGACGAACGCCTGGAAGTAGGTCAGCCAGGGGAGGACGCCCGGCGACATGATCACGAGGCCCGCGCCGGGCGGGTACTGCCAGGTGGCGTCGCCGGGCGGGAAGGTGCCCTGGACGAACTTCCCGTACCAGTGCTCGTAGAGGGCGACCTCGCGGGCGACCCCGCCGATGCCGAGGTTGTCGCGGAGCAGCAGCAGGACCATGCCGAAGCGGGTGAGGAGCCAGACGGAGGCGACGGCGAGGTAGGGGCCGCGCCCGACCGTGACGAAGGTGGCGGAGGTGAAGGTGTCCGAGTCGAAGGGGGACTTGGTGAGGGAGGGGGGCTCGGTCCCGGTCCGGAGCGGCGACTGCGGCTGTGGCTGCGGGTGATCGTTCGTCATCCTTCCGCACTGTAGTCCGCAATGCCCTGATTGCCCGTTTACCGGCGGCTTGTCGCGGTGAACTCCTCGTACGCCGCCACCACCTCATCCGCCGGGCCGTCCCTCCGCAGCGTCCCCGCCTCCAGCCACAGCGCCCGCTCGCAGGTCTCCGTGATGGTGGAGTTCGAGTGGCTGACCAGGAAGACCGTGCCGGCCTCGGCCCGCAGTTCGTCGATCCGTCGCCGGCTGCGGCTGCGGAAGCGGGCGTCGCCGGTGGAGAGCGCCTCGTCGATGAGCAGCACGTCGTGGCTCTTCGCGGCGGCGATGGAGAAGCGCAGCCGGGCCCCCATGCCGGAGGAGTACGTCCGCATCGGCCGGGAGATCGCGTCGTCCTTCTCGTTGATGCCGGAGAAGTCCACGATCTCCTCGTAGCGCTCCCGGACCTCCGCACGGCTCATGCCCATCGCGAGGCCGCCCAGGATCACGTTCCGCTCGCCGGTGAGGTCGTTCATGAGGGCCGCGTTCACGCCGAGGAGCGAGGGCTGTCCGTGGGTGTAGATCTGGCCCCGCTCGACCGGCTGGAGGCCGGCGACGGCCTTCAGGAGGGTCGATTTCCCAGATCCGTTCGAACCGATCAAGCCAATTGCCTCGCCCCGGTGCGCGACGAAGCTGACCCCCTTCACGGCATGGACCCGGCGACCGGCCGGTGCCGTCCTCCCGCGCCGCAGGATCCGGCCGAGCGCGGCCGTCGCGGCGCCCCGGCCGCCGGCCTGCCCGTGTCCGTGCACGGTGTAGGTGATGTGGACGCCGTCGACCACGACGGTCGGTGTTTCCCGGGTGTCAGCCACGGCCGTACGTCTCCTCCGCCTTCCAGAACCAGATGAAACCGCCGCCGAAGGCCAGCAGGGCCCAGCCGGCGGCGAGTGCCCAGACGTGCGGCGGCAGCTGGTCCGAGGTGTAGCTCCCGATCAGCGCGAAGCGCATGAGGTCGATGTAGACCGCCGCCGGGTTGCACTGGAGGGCCAGCACCACCCCGTCCGGGAAGCGTCCGCCGATCGCCAGGTTCTGGATCGACCACATCGCGCCCGAGGCGTACATCCAGGTGCGGAGCACGAACGGCATCAGCTGGCTGATGTCCGGTGTACGGGCAGCAAGTCGGGCCAGGGCGAGCGCCACGCCCGTGTTGAACAGCGCCTGGCAGGCGAGCGCGGGGACCGCGAGCAGCCAGCTCCAGGTGGGGAGCTCGCCGCAGCAGAAGAGGATCACGGCGAGCGCGGCGAGCGAGAGCAGCAGCTGCTGGAGCTGTTGGAGCGCCAGCGAGATCGGCAGGCTCGCGCGGGGGAAGTGCAGGGCGCGGACGAGGCCCAGGTTGCCGCTGATCGCCCGGGTGCCGGCCATGACCGTGTCGGAGGTGAACGTCCACACGAAGACGCCGGTGATGAGGAAGGGCACGTAGTCGGGGACGTCGTGCTTGGCGTTCATGAGGACGCCGAAGATCGCGTAGTAGACGGCCGCGTTGAGCAGCGGGGTCATCACCTGCCAGACCTGGCCGAGCCGGGCCTGGCTGTACTGGGCGGTCAGGCGGGCGGTCGCGAAGGCGGCGATGAAGTCGCGGCGGGACCAGAGCTGCCGGGCGTAGGCGGGGAGCGAGGGGCGGGCCCCGCTGACCGTGAGGCCGTGGCGGAGGGCGAGGGCGCGCAGGTCCTCGGGGGGAGCGGGCCGGGGGGTGGGCCGAGGGGGTTGAGGTGTGGGGGCGGCCTGGGGGGCTGGGGTGGCCGAGGCGGCCGCGGTGAGGGTCTGGGTGGTCACGGGCGGGTGCTTTCGGCGAGGGGGCGTGCGGTTTCGGTGCGGCTTGGGCTTGGGCTTGGGCTTCGGCTTCGGTCGGGGGTGCCGGGACACCCGTACGGCACGTACGTCAGGTGTGGGATGGACGGGTCGACGACGGAACGGGTCCGTATCGTCGCTACGGGGACAGTAGGACGGTCGACGTCGGAACGCAACCGTATCGTCGTGACGGTGGCGGGGCGTCGCCGTTGGTTAGGATGCCGTTCATGACCGATCCGACCCCCCGCCGCGCCCCCGCCGGAGCCGCCGTACTCCGCGAGGACGTGACCGAGGCCATCCGCGCCGCCGTCTTCGAGGAGCTGGCGGCCGTCGGCTTCGCCCGGATGTCCATCGAGGGCATCGCGCGCCGCGCGGGAGTCGGCAAGACCGCCGTCTACCGGCGCTGGAAGTCCAAGCTCTCCCTCGTCCTCGACCTCGTCGGCGCCTTCGCCGCCCAGGGCCTGCCGGCGCCCGCCACCGGCTCCCTGCACGGGGACGTGCGCGCGCTCCTGGAAGTGGCCTCGCACGCGCTGCGCCACCCGGTCGCCTCGCAGGTCATCCCCGACCTGCTCGTCGAGGCCGCCCGTAACCCCGAGATCGCCGAGGCCGTCACCGCCGCGCTGCTCGACGGCCAGCAGGGCGTCGTGACGCAGATCGTCCGCGAGGCCGTCGCGCGCGGCGAACTCCCCGAGGGCGCCGACCCGGGCCGCGCCCTCGACCTGGTCGTCGGGCCGCTCTACTGGCGCCTCGTCGTCGTCCGTACGCCGCTTCCCCCGGGGTACATGGACGATCTCGCGCGGTCGGCGGTGGCGGCGCTCAGGGCCTGAGCGCCGGCCACTCGGCCACTCCGCCGCGCCCCGGCCCACCGCGCTCCCCCACGCGGCCCCCCTCCCTCCGCCCTACTTCACCGCGCCCGCCATCACCCCGGACGCGAACTGGCGCTGGAACGCGAAGAACACCACCAGCGGCACCACCATCGACACGAACGCCCCCGGCGCCAGCACGTCCACGTTGTTGCCGAACTGCCGTACCTGCTGCTGGAGCGCCACCGTGATCGGCGGCGACTGCGAGTCCGCGAAGATCAGCGCGATCAGCATGTCGTTCCAGACCCAGAGGAACTGGAAGATCCCCAGCGAGGCGATCGCGGGGCCGCCGAGCGGCAGCACCACCCGGGCGAACAGCCGCAGCTCGCCCGCCCCGTCGAGCCGCGCCGCCTCCAGGAGTTCGCGCGGGATCTCCGCGAAGAAGTTCCGCAGCAGGAAGATCGCGAACGGCAGCCCGAAGGCCGTGTGGAAGAGGACCACGCCGAGGGTCGTCTCGAAGAGCCCCACCGCGCCGAACAGCTTCGACACCGGGACGAGGGCGACCTGCACCGGGACCACCAGCAGGGCGACCACGAGCAGGAACCACCAGTCCCGGCCCGGGAACTCCAGCCACGCGAACGCGTACCCGGCGAACGAGCCGATGACGAGGACGAGCAGGGTGGCCGGGACGGTGATCAGGACGGTGGAGAGGAGGGAGCCGGTGATCGTCTCGTCGGCGAGGAGACGGGTGTAGTTCTCGGTGGTCAGCCGGGCCGGGGCCGCGAACACCTGCCACCAGCCGCTCGCCGCGATGTCCGAGGGCGAGCGGAGCGAGGAGAACAGCAGCCCCACCGTCGGCAGCAGCCAGAACAGACCGGCCAGGACGAGGAACACGCGGACCGCGCCCCCGGCCGCCCGGGCGGCGGCTCGCGCGGCCAGGGACGGGCGCGGCGCGGGCGCGGCCGGGGAGGGGGCGCGCGCCGCGCGGGGCCGGGAATCGGTGGACGTCACCGGCGGGTCTCCCTTCGGGTGCGGCGGATGTTGACCGCCATGACCGGCAGGACGAAGAGGAGCAGGACGACGGCGATGGCCGAGCCGATCCCGAGATCGGCGTCCGTTCCGAAGGACGAGCGGTACAGCTGGAGCGCGAGCACGTTCGCGTCGTCCTGGGCGGAGCCCGGCGCGATGACGAAGACCAGGTCGAAGACCTTGAGCACGTTGATCATCAGGGTGACGAGGACGACCGCGAGGACCGGGGCCAGCAGGGGCACGGTGATCCGGCGGAACACCTGCCACTCGTTCGCCCCGTCCACCCGCGCCGCTTCGAGCAGCTCGCGCGGGACGGCGGCGAGCCCGGCACCGATCAGCACCATCGCGAACCCGGCCCACATCCACACGTACGCGCCGATGACGGCCGGGGTGACGAGCGAGGGGCCCAGCCACTCCACGCCGTTGTACTGCTCCCGGAAGTTGCTCGCCGGCAGCCGGAGTACGGCTCCGTCCGCGCGGTCGGCCGGCAGGCTGAAGGTGCCGTCGGCGGCGGCCGTGGCCCGGGCGACGACCTCGCCGTCCCGTACGGCCTCGATCCGCAGCCCCGCGAGGCCCTGTTCGGCCGGGTCGACGGTGTTCGGCCGTCCGCCGCCGCCCCGGGTGAAGTCCAGCCAGGCCGTGCCGGTGATCGTGCCCGGGTCGGCGCCGGAGGGCTCGCGGGCGGGGCGGGCCTCCTTCGGCATCTGCCCCGGCGCCACCCCGATCAGCGGAAGCCGTACGGGCTCCCCGGCGCGTACCGGCTCCTTCGTGACGAACGCGCCGTCGCCCGCCGCCTTCAGCGGATGCGCGGGCAGCGGCCGGGCCCGTGGGAAGCCGGAGGACTCGGCGAAGGTGTCGTGGACGCCGACCCAGACGGCGTTGGCGATTCCGCGGTCCGGGTCCTGCTCGTAGACCAGCCGGAAGATGATCCCGGACGCGAGCATCGAGATCGCCATCGGCATGAAGACGACCAGCTTGAACGCGGTTCCCCAGCGCACCCGTTCGGTGAGCACGGCGAAGACCAGACCGAGGGCGGTCGCGACCACCGGGGCGACGACCAGCCAGATCACGTTGTTGCGGAGGGCGGTGCGGAGCGAGTCGTCGTCGAGGAGGGCGAGGTAGTTGTCCAGACCGACGAAGGTGGCGCCGGAGCGGTCGAAGAGCGAGCGCTGGACGGAGTACCCGATGGGGTAGACCACGAGCGCGCCGAGCAGGACCAGGGCCGGGAGCAGGAACCCGGCCGCGACGGCCCGGCTCCTGCCGCCGCGCCTGCTCCCGGTCCTGCCTCCGGGGGTGCGGGTGACGGTGGCCATCCCGGCCTCAGCCCTTCGCCGCGGCCCGGTACGCCTTCTCCGCGTCCGCCTCGAGACGTGCCTGCATCCCCGCGATGTCCTTCGGGTTCTTCAGGAAGTCCTGGAGCGCCTTCCACTCGCCCTTGCCCGGCGTCCCGCCGAACGACTGCGGCATCTGGTCCGACATGTCGAAGCGGAAGTCGTCACCGGCGCCGATGAGCGCCTTGGCGATCTCGCGCTGGACGTCGTTGGGGTACGCCGACGGGTCCAGGTTCTTGTTGGGGGAGAGGAAGCCGCCCTCGGCCGCCCAGATCTTCGCCGCGTCCGGGGAGGCGAGGAAGGCGAGCAGCGCCTTCGCGCCCTTGGTGTCCTTCAGGGCCACCGCCGCGTCGCCGGCGGTCACCACGGGGGTGGTGCCGGCCGCGCCGACCGTCGGGAAGGGGAAGGCCTTGGCGTCCGTGCCGATCTTCGCCTCCGTCTGGGCGATGTTGACGGCGGCGAAGTCGCCCTCGAAGACCATCGCGCCCTTGGGCTGGTCGCCGCCCGTGAAGGTCTGGGTGACCGAGGCCGGGTACTCCGTCTGCAGCGCGCCGCTGGTGCCGCCCGCGATGAGGGACGGCTTGCCGAAGAGTTCGGCGAGCGTGGTGAGGGCCGCGGTCACGGACGGGTCGGTCCACTTGATCGTGTGCTTCGCGAGCTGGTCGTACTTGGCGGGGCCCGCCTGGGAGAGGTAGACGTTCTCGAACCAGTCGGTGAGCGTCCAGCCGTCCGCGCCGCCCACCGAGACCGGGGTGACGCCGGAGGCCGAGATGGTCTCGGCGGTGGCGAGGAACTCCTTCCAGGTCTTCGGTTCGGTGGCGCCCGCGTTCTCGAAGACGGCGGTGTTGTACCAGACCAGGGATTTGTTGGCGGCCTTGAAGTAGACCCCGTACTGGGTGCCGTCGACCGCGCCGAGCTCCTGCCAGCCGCGCGAGTAGTTCGCCGCCAGCTGGGCCTCGGCCTCCGGGCCGACCGGCTTCAGCCACTTCTGCGCGGCGGCCTGCTGGATGGCGCCCACCTGCGGCAGCATCGCCACGTCGGGCGGTGAACCGCCCGCGATCTTCGTACCGAGGAAGTTCACGATCGGGTCCTGGGCGGGCACGAAGGTGACGGTCGCGCCGGTGCGCTTCTCGAACTCCTTCAGGACCTTGGTGAAGTTCTCCTGTTCGGGGCCCGTCCAGACCGCGGCGACCTCGATCTTCTCGCCCTTGAGGGGGAGTGCGCCGCCACTGGGGCCGGCTTCCCCCGGGTCCTTCTCGGCGCCGCCGCCGCACGCCGCGAGGGCGAGCGCGGCGAGAGCCGTGAACGCCGTCATGGTCACTGCGGCCTTGCGTGGACGAAGAGTTGTACGCATCGCTGCCCCGTCTCTCCCGTGCGCTTCGCTGTCCCGTGTCGACAGGTCTACGCCGGGGCGGCGGGGCCCGCAATACCGCCTCCTGTCCCAAGAGGCTTATCGTGACTCCCTCGTGACGTGGTGTCAGCTGTGGGCGGCGGGGCTCAGCGGAGGTACGGGGCTCGCCTCGACGGAGCGGGCCGCACGGTCGAGCGCGCTCGCCAGGAGGGCCAGGTCGGTCGGTCCGTTGCCCAGTTCACGGACGGGGCGACGGGTGGGCGGATCGCCCATCCGCTCCCACTCCAGCGGCACGACCGTCGGGCGGAGCGTCGCCGTCCGGGGGATCCGGCCGGTGACCCGGCCCGCCTGGAAGGGGGTCACCCGGCCGTCCGGATGCCCGAGACGCCCGCGTCCGGCCGCCGGTACGTCCGGCCCGGGGGTCACCGGCGGCGCGTCGAGCACGATCCGCAGCCGGGCCCCGTGGGCCAGCTCCGTGTCGGCCGTGCGGTCCGGGCGCGCGGAGGTCGCGACGAGGTGCACCCCCAGCCGCTCGCCGTTGCGCGCGACGGCCTCCAGGGCCCGCACGACGGACCCGGCGGCGGGCCGTCCCGAGGCGCCGAGCGCGGGGGCGACGAGGGCGTCGAAGTCGTCGACGAGGACGATGAGCCGGGGGAGGTACGCGGGGCCGCCCGCACCCCGTGCGGAGGCGTGCTCCCCGGTGGCGGGGCGCGGGATCCGGCCGCCGGGCTGCTCGGCCGACGGGTGCGGGACGCGCCCGGAGGCGAGGTCGCCGTCGGTGCGCGGGACGCGACCGCTCGGGCGCTCCGTGAGGTCGCCGTCGCCGGTGCGGAGGGTGCGGCTGCTCGGGCGGTCGTCGAGGGGGCTGCCGTCCCGTCGCGGCAGGCGCCCGCTGGGCGTGTCCGCGAGGAAGGCGTCGGCGCCCGGCCGGGTGCGCGCGCCCGACCGCTCGTCGACCGGGCCGTCCCCGGTGCGGGAGAGACGTCCGCTCGCGCGTCCGCCCAGGTCGTCGGCCCCGGTCCGGGAGACACGGCCGCTGCCGTGGCCGCCGAGGTCCTCCGCCCCCGTGCGGGGTACGCGTCCGCTCGGCCGGTCGGCGAGGTCGTCGTCGCCGGTGCGGAGCGTGCGGCTGCTGGGGCGCCCGCCCAGCTCTTCGGAACCGGAGTACGAGCCCCGCCCGCCCGCCCGGCCACCGAGGTCGTCGGCGCCGGGGTAGGGGGTGCGGCTGCTGGTCCGGGCGTCGAGGTCGCCGGGGTAGGGGGTCCGGCTACTGGTCCGGGCGTCGAGGTCGCCGGGGTACGGGGTGCGTCCGCTCGCCCTGCTGTCGACGTCGCTGGAGTACGTGATCCGGCCGCTGGGCCGGCCGCCGAGGTCGTCCGCCCCGGGGTAGGGGCCGCCCGTGCGGCCGCTCCTGGTGCTCGGGAGGGCGCCGATCGTGCCGTCGCCCGTGCGCAGGGTGCGGCCGCTGGTCCGGCCGTCCAGTTCGCCCTGGTCCTGGACGCGCACCGTCGCGCGGGCTCCCTGGGGCACGGACTCCGCCGCGCTCGGGGCGCGCTGGCCGATCAGCCGGTCGGCGGCGGGCGCCGCGCGCGTGCCCCTGCGGTCGGCGAAGTGGCCGTCACCGATCAGCTCCGCACGGCGCTTCAGCTCCGCGCCGAGCGCCTGGGCGAACTCCCGCATCCGCACCGGGTCCGAGGCCACCAGGTGCTCGGTGACGTGCGGCAGCTCCGTACAGACCGCGAGTCCTTCGCCGCGCTCGCCACCCGCCCCGTCCACCAGGAGCAGGCCGAGCCGGTCGGGGCGGCCGCCGGCCGCGAGCGAGGCGGCGATCGAACGGAGCAGCTCCGTGCGTCCGCTGCCCGCGGGCCCCTCGATCAGCAGGTGGGGGCCCTCCTTGGTGAGGTCCACGGCCAGCGGGCCGCGCGGCCCCGCGCCCAGGACGGCCGTGCCGTCACCGGCGGAGGCCCAGCGGGCCATCAGGGAGGCGGGGGTGGCCCGGGCGAGCCCGAGTTCGTCCAGGAGGCGCGACGACGGGGGCAGGGCGGCGGCCCTGGCGCCCGGCGCCGCCGCCGCGTCCGTGCGCAGCGGGGCCAGCGCGCGGCCGAACCGCTCGGCCCAGGCGACGGAGACCGCGTCGACCACACCGACGGTGCCGTGGCCCGCGACCCGGCCGCCCGCGGTGCGCAGCAGCCGCAGGGCCGTGGCCACGTCGCCGCTGAGGAGCACGGCGGCCCCGCACTCGCGGAACGCGAGGGACGTGGCGCAGGCCGTCTCGTACGTGGCGGCCACCGGGGAGACCGGGGACGCCGAGGGCGCCTCGGCGAGGCAGAGGAGGTGGATGCCGGCCGCCGCTCCGGCGCCGGCCAGCCGCGCCACCGTCTCGCGCAGCGCCGCCGAACCGGGGTCGCCGTCGACGATCACGACCGTCGTCGGCCCCTCGTGCCGGGCCGCGACCTCGGCGACGGAGGCGCGGTCGGCGCTGGGCCAGCCGGGTCCGAGCGGGCCGTCGTCGAGCCGCCGGGTCAGCTCCGCCGTACGGGCGTGGGCCTGCTCGCGGTCGTACGCCAGGAGCAGCCGGCAGTCCTGGCCGTGGGCGGGCCGGACGTGCGGGAGCCAGCCGAGCCAGCCCCAGGCCCGGCGCCGCTCGTCGAGCGAGCGGTTCCGGTCGGCGCTGATCAGCACGATCTCGAGGTCGGCGGGGGAGTGCAGGGCGGCGAGCTGGGCGATCACCGACCGGGCGAGCCCGGCGAGGCGGTCGGCGGGGCCCGCGAGGCCCAGCGAACCGGCCTCCCGGAGTCCCACGGTGACCGGGACGCCCGACAGCTCGGCGCGGTCCGTGGTGCCGAGCCGGACCACCAGGGACTCGGAGTGCTCCGGACCGCGCTCCCAGAGCCGGGGTCCGGGGCCGAGGGCGGTGAGCAGGACGGTGGCCGGGTCGGGCCAGGTGTCGGCCACCGGCACCGGCGCGGGGGCGCCGTCCCGCGCGGTGAGCCCGGGCCGGGTTCCGGCGTGGGTGTCCGGGGCGGTGGTACGGGGGGCGGCGGCGGGTGCCGGGAGCTCCTCGCGGCCGCCGGTCAGCCGCCGGGCCCAGGCGCCGAGGCCGCGCTTGGATCCCGTACGGGCTCCGTCGGCCGGCGCCGGCCCGGTGTCCTCACGCGGCGGGCGGGTCCTGCCGTGGGCCGTGCCGTCGTCGGACCGGTCGGGTCCGCCGCGTCCGTCCGGTCCGGGACGTCCGTCGCGGTGGTCCTCCGTGCGCGCGTGGCCGGGGGCGGCGGCGTACCGCTCGTCGTACGGGTCCTCGGCGGCGCCGCCGAACAGGACACCGCCCGCGCCGCCGTGGGTCGTGTCGTCCGCCGGGCCGCCGGGGGGCGTGCGGGGCACGCCCGCCGGTGCGGAACGCTCCGCACGGTCCGGGTCGCCCCCGCGGGCGACGCGCAGGTGGCCCTCGCCGTCCGGGGCCGTCGCCCTCGGGTCCGTGACCCCGAGGTCGTCGCCGGGGCCGGTCAGCCGGAGGGCGGACTCGCCGAGGCGCAACAGCGCGCCCGGGCGGAAGCGGACCGGGCGCTCGCCGACGGGGACGCCGTCGAGGGTCGTGCCGTTCGTGGAGCCGCGGTCGGCGACCGTGACCCGGCCGTCCTCGCCGACGGTCACCGTGCAGTGCGCGCGGGAGACGTCCGGGTCGTCGAGCGGCACGTCGGCGTCGACGGAACGGCCGATTCTGATCGGTCCGCCGTGCAGCAGGTGCACTCCGCCGGCGTCCGGACCCGCCACCACGTGGAGCCGCGCGGTGGCCGTCTCGTCGACGCGGTCGTCCGGGCCGGGGACCTGGAGGGAGAGGACCGCGCCGTCGACGAGCGGGGGCTCGCCGAGCACGCAGCGGCGGGTGTCGAGCCGCTCCGTGCCCGCGTAGAGCACGGTGGTGCCCGAGGCGGAGGTGTCGGGGCCGGTGACGGCGGCGGCGAGATTCGAGGCCACGGCGGCGAGGGCCGTCCCGGCGGGGGCCGTGACGAGCACGTCGCAGGCGCGCCCGGTGCCGTGGCCGGCGTACGGCGCGAGGACGGTCAGCCGGATCTGCATCGCCGTCAGCGGTCCCTTCTGCGCGCGATGCCGGCAGGGGAACCGCCCTGTGACTCCCCCCACCCGGCACGGGCGCGTCGCCCGGTACAGGTCGGCACGGCGCGGGGGCTCCCGACCCCTCCGATGCGACGTGCTGGAGGCATCCTCGCACCTGCCACGGACAACCCGCCCCCGGGTCGGCCGGAAGTGATCTTGAATGGTCGGCTGTGAACGCAAAAGTGCCTGGTTGAGCATGCCTTCGGAACATGCCCGGCAACCGTCACGCCCCAGGAAGCGTCTTCTTCCGGACAGAACCCGACTCCGGTCCGGACGTCCCCGGTCCGCGGCGGAGGAGGGGTCCGGCCCCGCCGGACGCGAGCCGGAACACCACCGGACCGGCCCCGGCCCCGTCCGCCGACACCGGAATCCGCCTGTGGACGACCGGCCGGTACCTCGTTCGGCGGCACTAAAGTGGGTCGGACACCCGGACGGGTCACAACAGAGGACAGGGACCCCGGGAACCACCGGACCACGATCAGCAGGGAGCGCGTGACGTGCGGCCTATCGGCAGCAAGTACCTGCTCGAGGAGCCGCTCGGCCGCGGCGCCACGGGCACCGTCTGGCGAGCCCGCCAGCGGGAGACGGCGGGCGCCGAGGCGGCCGTGCCCGGCCAGCCCGGCGAGACCGTGGCGATCAAGGTCCTCAAGGAGGAGCTGGCCAACGACGCGGACATCGTGATGCGCTTCCTGCGCGAGCGGTCCGTCCTCCTCCGGCTCACCCATCCGAACATCGTGCGGACCCGCGACCTGGTCGTCGAGGGCGATGTCCTCGCGCTCGTCATGGACCTCGTCGAGGGCCCCGACCTGCACCGGTACATCCGGGAGAGCGGCCCGCTCACCCCGGTCGCCGCCTCCCTCCTGACCGCCCAGATCGCCGACGCGCTCGCCGCCAGCCACGCCGACGGCGTCGTCCACCGCGACCTGAAGCCGGCCAACGTGCTGCTCGCCGAGCAGGGCGGCCAGATGCACCCGATGCTCACCGACTTCGGCATCGCGCGCCTCGCGGACTCCCCGGGCCTGACCCGCACCCACGAGTTCGTCGGCACGCCCGCGTACGTGGCGCCCGAGTCCGCCGAGGGGCGCCCGCAGACCTCCGCCGTCGACATCTACGGCGCGGGCATCCTGCTCTACGAGCTGGTCACCGGCAGGCCCCCGTTCGCCGGCGGCACCGCCCTGGAGGTCCTGCACCGGCACCTCAGCGAGGAGCCGCGCCGCCCCTCGACCGTGCCCGGACCGCTGTGGACGGTCATAGAGCGCTGCCTCAGCAAGGACCCCGACCGGCGGCCGAGCGCGGTGAACCTCGCCCGCGGCCTGCGCGCGGTCGCCGCCGGCATCGGCGTGCACTCCACGCCCGCCCAGATCGAGGCGGCGGACGGCGTCGGGGCGCTCCTCGCCCCCGACCCCGCGCCCGCGCCCGTCCCGGAGACCCCCGGGGCCGCGGACCCCACCCAGGTGCTGCCCAGCGGCGCCGGGGCTCCGCCGAGGTACGACCCCGCCGGCGCGACCAGCGTGATGCAGACCAGCGGCCCGGCGGGCGCCGACCCGACCGCCGTCATGCCCCCCGTCCCGCCGGGCCCGCCGCAGGGCGCGCAGTCGGAGGATCCGCACCCCTGGCAGAACCAGCTCCGCGCGGCCCGCGACCGCAACGAGCAGACGCAGGTGCAGTACCTGGACCCGAGCCAGGACCCGCTGCGCCGGCGCCCGCAGCGGCAGCCGCAGCAGCCCCCGCAGGACCGGCAGCAGCCCGGCCAGTACGGGCAGCAGCCGCCGCAGCCCTACCAGCAGCAGCGGCAGGGCCAGCAGCGGCCGCCGCAGCCGTACCCGCCGCAGCATCAGCAGCCGCAGCACCAGCCGCAGCAGTACGCGCCGCCGCCCGCCCCGCAGCAGTACGCACCGCCCCAGCAGCAGTACACCCCGCCGCAGCCGCCGCCCCAGGCCCCGGCTCCGCGTCCGCCGCGCGAGCCGCGTCCGCCGCGCCAGCGCAGCGCCAACCCGGTGCGGATCCCCGGCCTCGGCTGCCTCAAGGGCTGCCTGGTCATGATCGTGCTGTTCGTGGTCGCCGGCTGGCTCGTCTGGGAGCTGACCCCGCTGCAGGACTGGATCGCCGAGGGCAAGAGCTACTGGCAGGCCATCGGCGACGGCATCTCGTCGGTCACCGACTGGGTCTCCTCGATCGGCGAAAGCACTCCCTCAGGGGGTACTACCGGCGGTACGGGACAGTAATACTGCCGATTTATCGACTTCCGAGGGGTGATTTCCCCTCGGAAGTGACGACCGGCGGCTGCGGACGCGTAACTTTGCACGCGAACCGCAGCCGCTGAGGGAGCAGTCTTGGCACGGAACATCGGCAGCCGCTACACCACCCACCAGATCCTCGGGCGGGGCAGTGCAGGAACGGTGTGGCTCGGCGAGGGGCCCGAGGGTCCCGTCGCCGTCAAACTGCTGCGCGAGGACCTGGCCTCCGACCAGGAGCTCGTCGGCCGCTTCGTCCAGGAGCGGACCGCGCTGCTCGGCCTCGACCACCCCCGGGTGGTCAAGGTCCGCGACCTCGTCGTCGACGGCAACGACCTGGCCCTCGTCATGGACCTCGTGCGCGGCACCGACCTGCGCACCCGCCTCGACCGGGAACGACGGCTCGCCCCCGAGGCCGCCGTCGCGATCATCGCCGACGTCGCCGACGCCCTCGCCGCCGCGCACTCCGCCGGGGTCGTCCACCGCGACGTCAAGCCGGAGAACATCCTCCTCGACATGGAGGGCCCGCTCGGGCCCGGCGGCGCCCACCCCGCCCTCCTCACCGACTTCGGCGTCGCCAAGCTGATCGACACCCCCGGCCGCACCAAGGCCACCCGGATCATCGGCACCCCCGACTACCTCGCCCCCGAGATCGTCGAGGGCCTCCCGCCCCGCGCCGCCGTCGACATCTACGCGCTCGCCACCGTCCTGTACGAACTGCTCGCCGGGTTCACGCCCTTCGGCGGCGGCCACCCCGGCGCCGTCCTGCGCCGCCACGTCACCGAGACCGTCGTCCCGCTGCCCGGCATCCCCGAGGAGCTGTGGCAGCTGATCGTCCAGTGCCTCGCGAAGGCCCCGGCCTCCCGGCTCCGCGCCTCCGAGCTCGCCGCCCGTCTCAAGGACATCCTCCCGCTGCTCAAGGGCATCCCTCCGCTCGACGTGGACGAACCGGACGCGGAGCCGGCGGCGGAGCCCGAGCCGGAGACGTACCCCACCGGCACGGGCACCGGTGAGCCCGCCCCCCGCCGGGCCGCCGTCCCGCTCGTCCCCGGCTCCTCGGCCGACTCCAACCGTGACACCCACACCTCCATGCGGGTCCCGGCCCCCGACGAGCTCTCCGGCGGGCCTCTGGGCACCGCCCGCGCCCCCAGACCCGCGGGCGCGCGCCGCCCCGGCTCGGCCCGCCACAAGGCGGGCGCGGTCCGCAAGCGCCGGATCACCCTCACCATCGCGGCGGTCGTCGTCGCGGGGGCGCTCGGCGCCGGCGGCTACCTCGCGGTGTCCGGGGACGCGGACACCCCGCCGCAGGACTCGAAGCAGTCCTCCCAGCCGTAGGAGGGCGTCAGGCCCCGCGGGGCAGGCCCCCTCCGGGCCGTGACCGCCAAAGGTTCGGCTCCTGGCCCGGAGCCGTTACGCTGGACGCGTGGCAGTCGTCGATGTATCAGAAGAGCTGAAGTCCCTCTCCTCGACCATGGGGTCGATCGAGGCCGTCCTGGACCTCGAGAAGCTGAGGGCCGACATCGCCGTGCTCGAAGAGCAGGCCGCGGCCCCGTCCCTGTGGGACGACCCGGAGGCGGCGCAGAAGATCACGAGCAAGCTTTCGCACCTCCAGGCCGAGGTCCGCAAGGCCGAGACCCTGCGCGGCCGCATCGACGACCTCGCGGTGCTCTTCGAGCTCGCCGAGGAGATGGACGACCCGGACACCCTCGCCGAGGCCGAGACGGAGCTCACCTCCGTCCGCAAGGCCCTCGACGAGATGGAGGTCCGCACCCTCCTCTCCGGCGAGTACGACGAGCGCGAGGCCCTGGTCAACATCCGCGCCGAGGCCGGCGGCGTCGACGCCTCCGACTTCGCCGAGCGGCTCCAGCGCATGTACCTGCGCTGGGCGGAGCGCCACGGCTACTCGACCGAGATCTACGAGACCTCGTACGCGGAAGAGGCCGGCATCAAGTCGACCACCTTCGTCGTGAAGGCCCCGTACGCCTACGGCACGCTCTCCGTCGAGCAGGGCACCCACCGCCTGGTCCGCATCTCGCCCTTCGACAACCAGGGGCGTCGCCAGACCTCCTTCGCCGGTGTCGAGATCCTGCCGGTCGTCGAGTCCTCCGACCACGTCGAGATCGACGAGTCCGAGCTGCGCGTCGACGTCTACCGCGCCTCCGGCCCGGGTGGTCAGGGCGTCAACACGACCGACTCGGCCGTGCGCATCACGCACCTGCCGACCGGCATCGTCGTCTCCTGCCAGAACGAGCGCTCCCAGATCCAGAACAAGGCGAGCGCCATGAACGTCCTCCAGGCCAAGCTCCTGGAGCGTCAGCGCCAGGAGGAGCGGGCCAGGATGGACGCCCTCAAGGACAGCGGCAGCTCCTGGGGCAACCAGATGCGCTCGTACGTCCTGCACCCGTACCAGATGGTCAAGGACCTCCGTACGGAGTTCGAGGTCGGCAACCCGCAGGCCGTCCTGGACGGCGAGATCGACGGCTTCCTCGAGGCCGGCATCCGCTGGCGCAAGCAGCAGGACAAGTAGGACCCAGCCTTCGGCGCCGGCCCCTCTTCGGAGGGCCGGCGCCGTCGGCGTTTCCGGCGGCGGGCGCCCCGGCGGGGGCGTACGGATTCGCTGACGCAAGCGGATGACAGGTCGTCGGGGCGCTTTGTCGACAAGGCAACCACTCCTGCCGAGCCCGGAGTTCAGGGTTTACGTCACAGTTGCATCAGCGCATGTCGGGCGCCTCGTGATCTTTCGGGCATCGCACGCGCAACGACCTTGACGCTTCATCGGAAACTCGGAAGGGTGGCGTACTGGCATGCGCATTTCTGGGGCGCGTGCGAACGGGGGCCGGCCCAGTAGTGAGCCGCCTCTGCCGCGTGCCCCGAGCGCTGCCCCATGACGAGATGAGCTACTGGGGGTAGCAGCCAGATGACCAACAAGACGCGAGTCCGTTTGGTGCGTGTCGCGGCCAGTGCCGTGATCATCGCCGGCGCGTCCCTGACGGCGGCCGGTGCAGCGACGGCCGTCGGCGGGACCGAGAGCAACGTGTCCACCCTGAGCGCGGGCACCCTGAGCGACGACCCGTGCGAGGAAGTGGGCGGCGTCTGCGAGACCGGCGGCAACGAGACCGGCGGCAACGAGACGACCGGTGGCAACGAGACCACCGGCGGTAACGAGACCACGGGTGGCAACGAGACCACCGGCGGTAACGAGACGACCGGTGGCAACGAGACCACGGGTGGCAACGAGACGACCGGTGGCAACGAGACCACGGGTGGCAACGAGACCACCGGCGGTAACGAGACCACGGGTGGCAACGAGACCACCGGCGGTAACGAGACCACGGGTGGCAACGAGACCACCGGCGGTAACGAGACCACCGGTGGCAACGAGACCACGGGTGGTAACGAGACCACCGGCGGTAACGAGACCACGGGTGGCAACGAGACCACGGGTGGCAACGAGACCACCGGCGGTAACGAGACGACCGGTGGCAACGAGACCACGGGTGGCAACGAGACCACCGGTGGCAACCAGACCACGGGTGGCAACCAGACCACCGGCGGCAACGGCACCACGGGTGGCAACGGCACCTCGGGTACGTCCGGTTCCGATGGTGGCTCCTCCACCGACGGTGGTTCCTCCACGGACGGCGGCTCTTCCACCGACGGTGGTTCCTCCACCGACGGTGGTTCCTCCACCGACGGCGGCGCCGGCACCTGCACCGTCGACCTCGACGGCGCCGAGTGCGTCGACACCGGCAACAGCAACACCGACACCAACAACGCCGGTTCGCAGCCCGTGCAGCAGGGTCAGGCCAAGGAGGAGCTCGCCGAGACCGGCGCCGCCGAGACCTCGTTCCTGATCATCGGGGCCGCGACCATGATCGCCGGTGGCATCGGCTTCCGTATGCTGCCGCGTCTCGTCGGCGGCGGCCGTACGGCCGTCTGAGGCACCAGCGCATGACGAAGGGCCGGGGAGAAGCTCCCCGGCCCTTCGTCATGGTTCCGGCTCGTGTGGGCGTCGCGCGGTCCCGCTAGACCGTACGGACCGCCGCGAGCAGCGCGATCGCGGCCAACAGGGCGATCGCCAGCGTCAACAGCATCGCGGGGGAAAGACCCTGCGGGGTCAGACGCTCCCGGTTCGCGCGGCAGACGGGGCAGCGGCCCTCGGCGACCGGGGCCGCGCAGTTGGCGCACACCAGTCGGTCGTAGGTCATACGCTCTCCTCCTCCCGCACTGGGTTACACGGGAACAACGTCCGGTGAGGTCCGGACGTTCCCCCTACCACTGTGCCAGCTCGGCGGCGTTTCGGCGCGCCCCACCGGATCGCCCCCGTTCCGTCCCGGAGGGCGAAAAGGATAAACGTCGCAAGCCAGGACCGCGACTGCGCGGGCCTACCCCGTTCGCGTAAGGTCACGCACACCTACTCCCGGCCGACCGTGGTGCATTCGTGATCCGATTCGACAACGTCTCCAAGTCCTATCCGAAGCAGAACCGCCCCGCGCTCCGGGATGTATCCCTGGAGATCGAGAAGGGGGAGTTCGTCTTCCTCGTCGGTTCCTCCGGCTCCGGAAAGTCGACTTTCCTGCGGCTGCTCCTCCGTGAGGAGCGCGCCAGCCAAGGCCAGGTGCACGTCCTCGGCAAGGACCTGGCCAAGCTCTCCAACTGGAAGGTGCCGCACATGCGGCGCCAGCTCGGCACCGTCTTCCAGGACTTCCGCCTGCTGCCCAACAAGACCGTCGCCGAGAACGTGGCCTTCGCCCAGGAGGTCATCGGCAAGCCGCGCGGCGAGATCCGCAAGGCCGTGCCGCAGGTGCTCGACCTGGTCGGGCTCGGCGGCAAGGAGGACCGGAGGCCGGGCGAGCTCTCCGGTGGTGAGCAGCAGCGCGTCGCCATCGCCCGCGCCTTCGTCAACCGTCCGATGCTGCTGATCGCCGACGAGCCCACCGGCAACCTCGACCCGCAGACCTCGGTCGGCATCATGAAGCTGCTCGACCGCATCAACAGGACAGGGACCACCGTCGTCATGGCGACCCACGACCAGAACATCGTCGACCAGATGCGCAAGCGCGTCATAGAGCTCGAGAAGGGCCGCCTCGTCCGTGACCAGGCGCGCGGCGTCTACGGATACCAGCACTGAGCAGGTAGGGGACAGAACACACCATGCGCGCTCAGTTCGTGCTCGCCGAGATCGGCGTCGGTCTCCGGCGCAATCTCACGATGACCTTCGCCGTCATCATCTCCGTGGCCCTCTCGCTCGCCCTCTTCGGCGGTGCCCTGCTCATGCGCGAGCAGGTCAGCACGATGAAGGACTACTGGTACGACAAGGTCAACGTCTCCATCTTCCTCTGCAACAAGGCCGACGCGGCGGACGGGGTCAAGTGCCCCAAGGG
The DNA here is from genome assembly GCF_040296665.1 of Streptomyces sp. NPDC002057. Classification (NCBI taxonomy): domain Bacteria; kingdom Bacillati; phylum Actinomycetota; class Actinomycetes; order Kitasatosporales; family Streptomycetaceae; genus Streptomyces; species Streptomyces sp. NPDC002057. The sequence continues at coordinate 3,158 of NZ_JBEOXR010000085.1, read as the reverse complement.
CGCGGTCACGGCTCAGCAGAAGGACCAGATCAAGGTCGATCTGGAGAAGATGGACATCGTCGAGACCGTCTACTACGAGTCGGCCGACGAGGCGTTCAAGCGGTACAAGGAGGAGTACGGCGACACCGCCATCGCCTCCGTCATCACGCCGGACCAGATGCCGGAGTCGTTCCGGGTCAAGCTGAAGGACCCGGAGAAGTACAAGGTGGTCGCCACCGCCTTCGCCGGGCGGGACGGCGTCGAGTCGGTCCAGGACCAGCGGGACATCCTGCAGAACCTCTTCGACCTGATGAACGGCATGAACATCGCCGCCCTCGGCGTCATGGGGCTGATGCTGGTCATCGCGCTGATGCTGATCGTCAACACCGTGCGCGTTTCGGCCTTCAGCCGACGGCGTGAGACCGGCATCATGCGGCTCGTGGGCGCCTCCAGCTTCTACATCCAGATGCCGTTCATCATGGAGGCCGCCTTCGCCGGGCTCCTGGGCGGCGCGGTCGCCTGTGTGCTGCTGCTCGTCGGCCGGTACTTCCTGATCGACCACGGCATCGCGCTCGCCGAGAAGATGCAGCTGGTCAACTTCATCGGCTGGGACGCGGTCTTCGCCAAGCTGCCGCTCGTGATCGCCATCGGGCTGCTGATGCCCGCCGTGGCCGCCTTCATCGCGCTGCGCAAGTACCTGAAGGTGTGAGAAGACACCCCTGACAGCGGATGGCGTCGTACGGCCAAAGCCCGTGCGGCGCCATCGCCTTGTCCTAGAGTGGGCGACATGCCGGCCGGCACCGCACCCTTCTGTATCCGGCCCCGCGGAGTGCTCCGTGGGGCCGTTCTGACGTTGGTCTTCACCGGAGTCCTCGCCACCGCCGCCGCCACCGGCTCCCTGCCGCGGCAGGAGTCCGCGGGCGAGCGCGCGGGGGCCACCGGGCCGGCCGGCGGGCTCGCTCCCGGCCGTACGGACCGCGCGCCCGTCGACAGCGCCGCCCTGAGCCGGGCCGCCGCCGCCGCGATGGCCGACGGCAAGTCGGGCAAGAAGGCGGCCGAGGAGTTCGTCAGCCGCAGCGGGGACCGCTGGGGCGCGGTGTACGACAAGAAGGAGTACGCCGAGTTCGAGCAGGCCCTCGACGGCGCCTACACCGGGGTGGGGCTCTCCGCCGGGCGGGCCGCCGAAGGCCGGGTCCGGGTCACCCGGGTCCAGCGGGGCGGCCCCGCCGAGCGGGCCGGGATCCGGACCGGCGACCGGCTCGTCTCCGTCGACGGGCGCCCGGTCGACACCCTCTCGGTCTCCGAGGTCGTCGCCCTCCTGCGCGGCGACGGCGTCCCCGGCTCGGCCGTCGCCCTCGAGGTCGAGCGCGGCCGTGCCGCCTGGACGGAGACCCTGCGCCGGGCCCGGCTCGCGACCGACCCGGTCACCGTCCGCCGTCTCGACGACGGGACCCTGGTCATCCGGGTCGCCGCCTTCACCAAGGGCGCCGGCACCCGCGTGCGGGACGCGGTACGGACCGCCCCGGCCGGTGCCGGGGTCCTCCTGGACCTGCGGGGCAACGCGGGCGGCCTCGTCGCGGAGGCCGCCGTGGCCGCCTCCGCCTTCCTCGACGGCGGCCTGGTCGCCACGTACGACGTGAAGGGCGAGCAGCGGGCCGTGTACGCGGAGGGCGGCGGCGACACGGGCCGCCCCCTGGTGGCGCTGATCGACGGGGGCACGATGAGCGCGGCCGAGCTGCTCACCGGCGCCCTCCAGGACCGGGGCCGGGCCGTCACGGTCGGCTCGCGGACCTTCGGCAAGGGTTCGGTCCAGATGCCGAGCGCCCTGCCGGACGGTTCCGTCGCCGAGCTGACCGTCGGCCACTACCGCACGCCGGCCGGTCACGCGGTCGACGGCCGGGGCATCACGCCCGACCTGAAGGCGGGGGAACGGGCCGAGGAACAGGCGAAGACGGTATTGAGTGGCCTCGGAGGGGGCTCGTAGTGCGAAAATGACCGCACTATGGCAAAGGGACTCGTGAACGTGCAGGGCAAGCCTGCGAAGAAGAACCAGGACAAGGCGCCCGAGCGCAAGATCATCGCTCAGAACAAGAAGGCGCGCCACGACTACCACATCGTCGACACCTACGAGTGCGGTCTGGTGCTCATGGGCACCGAGGTGAAGTCGCTGCGGATGGGCCGCGCCTCGCTGGTCGACGGCTTCGTGCAGATCGACAGGCACGAGGCGTGGCTGCACAACATCCATGTGCCCGAGTACATGCAGGGCAGCTGGACCAACCACTCGGCGAAGCGGAAGCGCAAGCTGCTGCTGCACCGCGAGGAGATCGACAAGCTGGAGTCGAAGTCGCAGGAGACGGGTCACACGATCGTGCCCCTCGCGCTGTACTTCCTCAACGGCCGGGTCAAGGTCGAGATCGCGCTCGCCAAGGGCAAGAAGGAGTTCGACAAGCGCCAGACCCTGCGGGAGCAGCAGGACACCCGCGAGACCAACCGGGCCATCGCGGCGGCCAAGCGCAGGCAGCGGGCGGCCAAGATCGCCTAGCGGCGCGGCCGCGGGTAATACGCTGGCGACAGCGCCCGTCGGTCACGTACGATGGGCCGTGCACACCTCGCAAGGGTGCGCGCTTTGAAAAATAAACATGGGGATGATCGGTTTCGACAGCGGATACCGATGCAGAGGAAGCGTGTCGAGGAAGCGGCAATGATCTCGTTAACCATATGTCGCAACCAATAATCGCCAACTCCAAGAGCGATAACTCCCGCTTCGCCCTCGCTGCCTAATTTTAGGTAACGACAAGAAGCCTCTGTGAGGAGCGTCAGCCCGGGGGTGGTCCCGACCCGGATCCTGGCGTCATTTAGGGATCTAAACCTCTCACCCCGGTCACGGGGGTGGGAGGGAAATCAAACAGTGACTGAGCCCGTCGGAGACTTGTCCGCGTGATCTCCGGGGCTGAGAAACTCGTAGCGGACTGCACACGGAGAAGCTCTGTTTCCGTACCGTTGGACGCGGGTTCGATTCCCGCCATCTCCACCGAGCGTCCGAAGGGCACGTCCCGCTCGGACACCTCATCCCATGTGGGCAGAGGCCCGGTAGCCGTCATGACGGCTACCGGGCCTCAGTCGTGGGGGCGTGGTGGGAGCGGGGCGGGGGGGTCTTTACTTGCTTGTGGTCGGCCCCG
>NZ_JBEOXR010000084.1:0-23656 GCF_040296665.1 Streptomyces sp. NPDC002057 | reverse complement strand
ACCCGCAGGCATCCCACCCCCCGGGAACCGACACCACCACACCCCCACCCTGCCCCTCCCCCACACCCCACATTCCCTACACCCACCCCACAAAGAAGCGACGACCACCCCCGCCTGAGCCTCGGCCAGAGACCTCGCTCCACACCGAGGCAAGAGCGCGGCGCACTGCGGCGTCACAACCACGGCGGGACGTTGCGGGAGAGCGCGAGACGGCAGCCGCTCCCTCACCGAACAACCCGCACCCACGCACCTCAAGCCTGCCAAAGCGACCGCACACAGACAGCGATAGCTACAGATGCGGGGTCGCCATTGACGATGCCAAGGCGCCGGCTGAACTACTTCGCACAGCGGGCTGTGGGATCTGCTGCTCGTCCCCGCTACCTCTCTGCCGCATCCTTGAATGCTGCCAGCCACCCAGCTACGAGGTCCTCGGCAGAGTCCAGCGTTCCGGGGTGTCGGAAGACGCTGGCAATGTGCTTAGTCATCACCTCAAGGAGCTGGTCAACGAGGTGAGCAAGGAAGGGATCCAGGCAGAAGCTGAGAACGTAGGACGCCTCAACCTTGTTGGAGCTTCGGACTGCTGTGATCGCAGCTTCGCCGAGGCCCAGCTCGTCGATTTTGGCACGGATGGCTTGCTGGCCCGGGGTGTCCGGGAGCAGTAGTCCGTGAAGCATGTACAAGCTGCCGCAGAATCCCAGGATGCGGGCGGCTTCGCGTGCGCGAGCCAGTCTTTCGGGGCTGACGGATTCTGCTTCGGCCACCACGTCACGCTGCCGTGCCTCGAGCAGGATGTGGTCCAGCGTTCCGTCACGATCGGCCTGCTTGAAGGCTGCGGCCCACGTCTCGTGGTCAAGTTCCGGAAGCAGTCCGAAGCTGGTCATCGCCTGCGCGAAAATCTCCCCGCTTACTTCTCCCTGTGGCAGTCCAAGTAGCGCGATGAGGTTGACCATGCTGCGCTGTCCACCGCGTGGTGGTGGCTGAATGTTCCGGCTGCTGTCGAGTAGGGCTTCGCGCATGCGTCCCGGATGACCGAACGGGCCGGACGAGCGGGCTAGGTACTTCTCCGCGTCAGCGTAGAGGGCGTCGGCGTCGGCGTCGGTGCGCGCCCGACGTGCCTGGTCGATCAGGCGGTGGACAGGGCTCCGGCGCAGGGCCCAGACGAGGGCGTCGCGGACGGGCTCGAAGGGCGGTTCCGGTACCGGCTGGAGGGAGTGCGCTCCTGGTGTGCCGGCTCGCATGTACCAGGTGAGGACTGTGGTGCGTAGGTTCTTGCCTTGGCCGCTGCAACGCGTCAGGACGTCGGCGCATTCCACGGTGCGGGGGTGCAGAACGGATGATGAGCCGCGGCCTCTGCCCAAGGCCTTGCGGGCGTGCCGCGGCAGCAGGCCGGCTCGCCGCCAGCGTTCCAGTTGCGCGGCTGATGTGGTCAGGTCGCGGTCGTGGAGGAGCCTGAGCAGCTCTTGGTCCGCGGGTGAGGTGTCGTCGCCGGTCACGTCCGCACTTTAGAACCCTGCGAAGTCTCGTAGAGCGGGAAATTCGACGTCTGGCTCAATGGGGTCGCAGGGGCGCAAGTAGGCGGCTCTATGCACGTCTTACGGTCCTGTGCGCGCGCACGCGACCGACCCTCGGGCGACACGGGCGCTATGGACAAGTAGCAGAGAGGAAGCGAACTCACCGACATGCTGAACGATGTGATCACTGGCTCGATCGCGGAGCTTGTGGGGGGCTGCACCGTAGTCGCGGCTGTCGCCCTCGTCGCACGGGCCCGCCGCATGCGGGGTGCCCGGCGCAGTACCGTACCGGGCGGAGACGGGACGGTGACACGCCCCGCCCGCAGGTACACCTTGATTGGTACGCGGGCTCCGGACGGCCACGTGGTCCAGCTCGCCAGCAGTCGGCCTGCTGGCACCGTCATCACGTGGCAGGAGCCGGCCAGCGACCGTCGGCAGCGGTTCGAGCTGACGGACGCGGTCCTTTCCGACGGCACGTACGCAGCGGAACCCCTCGACTGGTACCGCTGAGCTGTCCGGGACTGGCCGCGGCCGGGAAGGGGGCATCCTGGGAGCTGAACGCAACCAAGGTTGCGACAGGCCAACAGCTCGCCCTGTTGGAGGTATCGACGGGGCCTCCTGGGCGCGCGTGAAAGCGATCCTGAGTGAGATCGAGCCCATCGCCATCGCGTGCGTCGTACTGACTTCAACTGCTTGAAAGCACCGAGACGAGTGCCGCGACAACCCGAGGCACGGGGCGGGAGCGCACTCTGCCGCCGCTCAGGATGGGTCCGACAGCTGCGCCGGCAGTGCCTCCGGCGTCAGCCGGCCTCGGGTGTGAGCCACGTGGAGGGTACGAGTGCTTGGCCGTCGCGTCGACGCCACCGGTGTTCGACGTAGTCGCTGAAAGCGGGGTCCTCAAGGTCTGCATGCTCCATGACGATGACCTGGAGCTTTCCGCCAAGCCGGCGGAGCGTCCGGTGGATGGCTTTGAAGATGTTCAGGAGAAGGATCCGGTCGTCGCTCTCCAGGATCTCTTCGCCAACATGGTCGGGCGGGAAATACACCTGCGAGGGCTGGTCGAGGATGAGCACGCCCGGCACCGGGTTGTCGTTCTCGGCGAACCACTCGTGGAGGCTCAGGAGGGTGGCCACGTGATACCCGAGGTGGTTGTCCCCGCTGCCCATGTCCTTCAAAGGAATCGGCCCCTCGGGGGTGTCGGCCACCACCGTGAGACGGTTCACGTCGAGGCGGAGCAGCGAGCTGGAGTGTTCCAGTTCGAGTTCCTGTGCCTTGAACCTGATCTGCTCGTTGATCAGTGACAGGAAGCTGGTCAGGCGGTCGCCTTGGACATCCTCGCTGAGAAGCGTCTCCAATTCGGCAATCCGTGTGCGCAGCTCCTCGGTTCGGTCTTCCACCCGAGGGCCGACGGACAGTTGGGCCGCAGTGTCCAGGTACAGACTGATGCGGCCCTGCACGATGGCGGCACGCCGTTCGTCGTCGGGTTCTCGGTCGAGGGCCCGGAAGGCAGCGGTGACCTCGTTGATCTCTTCCTGATTGCGGGCGAGCTGCGAGCGGACTTCCTGCAGCCCGTCCTCCTCGGCGCTGATCATTCGCTCGATGGCGGGGGTGTCTCTGCCGATGGCGTGGAGGTCGCTCTGGAGGTGGGAAAGCTCATCGATCAACGTCATTGCCGTGGCATGAGCGGACCTGACCGGACCGTCGCAGACTGGGCATTGCGCGACGTCGGATGCCACGGGATCGCGCTTGAGTAGACCGAGGGTGGCCAGCCGCGCGCGCTGCTCGTTGGCCTGGTCGGTGAAGTCGCTGTTCTCCGCGAGGGCTGCCCTGAGGTCGGCAATCCGGACCCGTGCTCGGTTGGCACGGCTCCGCAGTTCGGCACGACGGGTGCGCAGCTCGCTGATGGGGTCGTCGGTCCGGTCTGGACCTACCTGGGGGCCTCGTTGAAGGAGCGCCTGGCGTAGGAGTCGAAGGACCCCTTCGGCGGTCGTCTCACGGGTGGCGTCAGGCTGCAGAAGGTGAGCTTCGATGGCTTCAGTGAGCAGGGCCTGGGCTTGTCCGGCCGCGGGGGCGAGTTCTCTCGCGGCGGCCAGCTTCGCTTGATGGTCGGACAGGTCTTTGCGTGCGAGGCGTAGTCGGCTGCGCAGGAGGGCTTGCTCGCGGTCGGTGGCGCCTAGGAAGTAGGGGATGACGCCGCGGATGGTGTTCGGCCGCCACTCTTTGCCTTGGGAGTGGAAGAGGACGTCTTCGTTGGCGACCTCGTTCTGGGCCTGGAAGCAGAAAAACAGCGCGTGGCGGACGGATGGTGCGATGAGTGTTGCGCGGCCGATGGCGGGGACGCGAATGTTGCGGTCGATACCGCAGAAGTCGCTCAGGATGTCCTTGGCGACGTCCCTCGGTGTGACGAAATGAAGGTCGTCCAGTGGCGGTGGTGGCGAGCCTGGCGCCTGCGAGACGATGCACAGGACGGTGCTGACGACCTTCTTGGCTTCTGGTGCGCGGCGAGCGACGAAGAGCTGTTGTCCGGGTTTGACCAGGGTTATCGCGAAGGTGCCTACGTAGTCGCGGACCACGCCGGACTTCACGGGGTACTCGGAGCTGGCGAGGCAGTAGTCGATGATCGTCAGCAGTGCGCTCTTGCCGCGGCGGGAGTCACCGGTGACGATGTTGAGACTTCCGGGGTTGAAGGGCACCGTGTGCATTTGGCCGGGTTGCTTGCCATAGATGGTGACCGCGCGGATCTGAAAGGTCACGGCTGCACTCCCAGGAGGGTCAGGACGGTACCGAGGCTGCCGGTGCTGGGTAGCCAGCGCCCGAGCATGAGGGCTGCTTGTTGGATGGCTCTGGTCTGCCGCGTGCCATCGGTGATGGTCTTGGTCACGGCTCGGGGCACAGGGCTAAGGCCTGCGGTGGTGCAGTAGACGGCTCGTGTTTGAAGGGCGAAGAGAAGTCCCGGCTTGACCACGGCCGCGAGAGTCGTGGTGTTGCGGGACATCTCGATGCGCACGTGATCATTGGCTTCGAGCCACCCCATCAGTCCGGTGCCCGTTGTCGCCGGCAGGGCATCCCTGATGGCGGGTTGCAGAGCCATGATGCCGGCGGTAACAGCTACGGGGAGGGGACAGGGAGTCGCGTACGCCTTGTCGTGGCCTTGTACAGCGCGGATGCAGAGGAGCGCGGCGAAGGCGGGGTTGTAGAGGGCACGTTCCTCGCGACTCAGTTCCATCAGCGGGCCCGGGCCGGTTCAAGGAGCGCTATGAGGCGTGCGGAGAAGTCGGGATGCCAACCGACTCGGAGTTCGTCGGCGAGCATGTGATAGGAACCTTTGGTCACGAAAATCTCGTCGCAACCTGAGCGGATGGGGAAGCGCGCCTCGCGGTCGACCCAGCGGTAGATGAGCCTGGCTTCCTTCTTCTTCTCCTCCTCGGTCGCGTCCGGGCCGAGTTCTTCAGCCATCTCTGCGAAGCGGGACTGCCACTCCTCGACGAGTCTGCGTTCGTACTTGCCGAGTTCGCCTGCACGCAACAGGTTCTCGGTGGACCAGCGGGATCGCTGAGCGAATGCTCGGACGTAGTCACGTACGGCAAGACTGATCCGGTCCGTCCCGACACCGATAAGCCCCAGCTGGCGAACAAACTGCCGGTCGGCCGCCTGGGAAGTATCAGAGGGCATGTCGGAGATGTCGAGGTCAATCGGCAGGTTGTCGTAGCGGAACTGACGCTGCAGGTCGGAGAGCATCTCATCGAACTCGATGCCGGTGACCGGGCTTCCGCCCGGCGTCTGCATTTGCTCGATCACACGGTCGTAGAACCAACCCTCCAGCCGGACGAGGAATGCCTTCGCCGCATCGTGCCCGACCGCGAAGGCGGCAAGGCCACGTAGCGCGGTACGGACCTCCGCGATGTCCGGGGTGCCACTGAGAATTTCGATGCGGGACATCAGGGAGCGTTGCAGGGGTCTATCGCCCCGGTCCAGGTTGTCGAAGGCCTCGAAGCATTTCGGCAGCGACCCCTTCGTCGCCTTCGAAGTCTTACGGGCTTCGCGGAGCGTATCCAAGGCTCGGTCTTCATCACGGTGCTGGTTGCCACGGGGCTGAAGGTAGAACGCTGCGCTGCCCTCGGGGATCTCAGCCGTGGTCAGGAGAAACAGTTTGGTCTCGGCGAGCACGATCCGCTCCGTCCTGGCGGCTTCCGCCCAGATCCGGAGCGTCTTCCAGAGGTCCTCGGACAGGTCGGTCATGCGAACGCCTTCAGCACGCTGTTTGAGCTGGATCAGCCGCGTATCCGGGCCACGGTGGATTTCGATGTCGTCGGCCGCCTCGACCGCAACACTCCAGTCCATGTCACCGCTCATCCACTGCTCAATGCAGATGTGCAGAGCCTTGGCAAACTGAAAAAGGTATCCGAGCGCCGAAGCCGACGCCTCATACTGCTCACCAGCATCTGCCATCGCCCACCCTCTTCATCAGACCGACCCGGCGATCATTCCACGACGGTGCTGGCCCGCGCATGGCTATGCGTGAACGTGAAGTCAGCCGCCTTCCCCAGTAATGCCTCGAAGCAGCCCGCCATAGCTCGAAGCCGACCGCACGGGGCGTGGCTCTCGATGGGGTGCAGCTTGATCCCGCCCGCAACACGTACGGCCGTTCGCCAGTTGGCGTAGGCATGAGCGACGAGAGCGTGATCACGATCGAGATCAGAGGCCGCGAGCAGGCGGCACTCGAAGCCGCCCACCGCATCTCCGACCTGTTCCGGTCCAGTGGCCCCTGCCGGCTCCGCCGGACCCCCGGCGAGCAGGACGTACGGGTCCTCGTCTACGCGGATGTTCACCAGGACCCCCGGGAAGGCAGATTCGACGATGCGGGCACGGCGGCATGCGGGCACGCCGACGTGTGAGGAGGTCCGCCGTGCACGACTGTTCCCCGTCACCGTCAAAGGACCCTCCCCGCGAGCGCGGGGACGGTTCCCTCCGGTGCCTCAGCCAGTCGCGTTCAGTGGGAGAAGGCTCTTTCTTGCGGGGCCACGGATCGTCCGCCTCAGTCGGCAGCTCGGTGTCTCCGTCCTCTCAACGGAGCCCCGGTCCGCGTGACCGTGAGCCGTCAGGTACCTGGAACGAATCGTCGAGGGTGTGCCGGTCCTGTCGCCCTCGGGAAGTGACGGAACCAGCACACCGCCGAGTGGCGCCCGTCCTCGACGGTGGGCTGGTCGAGGGGTGAGGGGGTCCCCGCGCATGTGACACTCCCGGGTGGGTTTCGTGCCGGATAAGCGAAGGAAAGTAGGTTCAGTAGCGGTGGACAGACTCAGCGCGGTCGAGCGCTCTCTGCGTGAGGCCGCGCCTCATGAGATCTTCGACGTGATCCGCAGTGTGATCGAGCGCCGCCATCATGCCCGGGCGGTGGATCTGTTGTTGGCCGACTACGCAATGACGAGGCTGCAGCCGGTCGGTGTGCTGCCGCACACCCGTCCGCCGGTGCCGGTGTACGACAGCGCTCCGGGTCGTGCGTTCGGCGCCCAGGAACCGCTCTGTGTGTATGAGCGCTCGGGGTCCATGGTCACGGCATACCTGCCGGTCAGCGTCCGGGGGGACCGGCTGGGCATCCTGAGCGTCACGGTGCCGGTGGAAGAGGGCGGTGAGCTCGCGGCGGACGTCCTGGAAGAGCTGCAGGAGTGCGCGGACGCCCTGGCGCACGAGGTGGTCGTCGCGGAGCGGGACACCGACCTCTTCCTGCAGGCGCGCCGGGCGGAACGCCTGACCCTTGCCGCCGAGATGCAATGGCAGCTGCTGCCCGGGCGCTCCTGCGCCCGGCCCGAGTACAGCCTGGGCGCCCAGCTCGAACCCGCTTACGCGATCTTCGGCGACAGCTTCGACTGGTCGGCCTCGGCCGATGACCTGTACGTGACCGTCAGCAACGGCATGGGAGAGGGCATTGACGCAGCGTTGCTGACGAACCTCGCGGTCAACGCACTGCGCAATGCCCGCCGCGCCGGCCTGAGCCTGAGCGATCAGGCACATCTGGCCGATCAGGCGGTGTACGGGCAGCACGGGGGAAGCCGGTACCTGTCGACGCTGCTGTTCCGTTTCCACCTTCCGACCGGTGATGTGGAGATCATCGATGCCGGCTCGCCGAAGGTGTGGCGGGTGCGCAGGGGGGTGATCGAGCCGATCGAGCTGGAGGCGCAGATGCCCCTGGGCATGTTCGAGGACACCGCCTATGTTCCGCAGCGCTTCCGGGTCGAACCCGGGGACCGCCTGCTGTTCATCAGCGACGGCGTCTACGACGCCTTGTCTCCGGGCGGCGAGAAGTACAGCCTGCGGGCACTGGCCGCGTCGATGCGCAGTACCCGCCTGCTGCCCGCCCCGCAGGTGCCGCGCGTGATGCTGCAGGAGCTGCTGGGGCATCGCGGCTCCGGCCCGGCCGCGGACGACTCTCTCGTGATGTGCCTGGACTGGCACGGCCGCAGCGCGAGGCACGACCGCTGACCTTCATACGCCGCGCATGTAGTCCTTTTGTGAAGAACCTGCAACCTTCTGCGCGAGAAGCCTGTGCGGCGGAGAGGGCTGGTTGTCAGGGAGTGGCAGCGTGAGGGAAGATTGCCTATAGGCAATCGTCTAGTTGATGAGGTGAGGGGTCCGCCCAGCGGACCCTCTACATTTGGTTTCCACTCCAGCACAAACCGTCGTAGACCCGGGGCCTCCCCTTCCGTGGGACCGGGCCCCGTATCCGGTGCTGATCGCTGATGTCCGGGGCGCTGTGGTGCGGTGCAACGAGGCGGCCGGTCTTCTCCTGTCCGCTGCTGTCCCGGGGGCACCCCTGGCAGATGTGGCTCCGACCTGGCTCTGTGCCGCGCATCACGCGCTGAGTTTCCCGGGTCCGCACGCCGTCCCGGCTGCCGAGGGGCCGCTGCGCGGCGACATCGGCGGGCGGCGTTTCGAGGCGCACCCCAGTGTGCGGGGCGACGGGTCGGTGGCGTGGTGGCTGGTGGACGACACCGATCACCAGCTCGTCCGGGAAGCCCTGCATATGGAGCGGGAGCGCACCGCGTTCCTCGCGAGGGCCTCCAGCACCCTGCTCTCCTCCCTCAATTTGGGGCGCTGCATGGACGTCACCGCGCAGATGGCCGCCGAAAGCCTGGCCGATGCGGCCCTGACGGTCGCGCCGGCACGTGGCGAGCGGCTGCCGGTGGTGACCTGCCTGCGCGGCGGCGCTCCCGCCCTGTCCACGCTCACGGTGGACCCCGACGACGTGCCGGGTCTGGGCGAGGCGCTGCGGGGGTTCCCACCGGTGCCCTCGCGGTGGATCGACCCGGCCACGGCCCCCGCATGGATGATGCCCGAGGGGTTCGGGCCGGTCGGATCGATAGTGATCACCCCGTTGCCCGGGCACGGTGTGCCGGCCGGCGCTCTCATCCTGCTGCGGAAGGCGGATGCCGCCGCCTTCAGCGACGAGGAGGAAGTCTTCGCCCGGTTGTTCGCCGCCCGTGCCGGGGCGGCAATGTCGGCCGCCCGCCTGTATACGGAGCAGAGCGCGATCACCGACGTGCTGATGCGTGAACTCCTGCCCCCGGTTCTGCACCAGATCTCCGGGGTGGACTTCGCCGGCCGGTACCGGCCCTCCGCAGATCATGAGCGCATCGGCGGTGACTTCTACGACGTGCACCCCGCCGCCGTCGAGGGCGAAGCCTCCCTGGTCCTGCTCGGAGATGTGTGCGGCAAGGGCCTGGAGGCCGCCGTCCTGACAGGCAAGATCCGCAACACACTGCACGCTCTGCTCCCCCTTGCCGACGATCACCAGCGCATGCTCGGCCTGCTGAACAGCGCGCTGCTCAACTCTCACCACACCCGCTTCGCGACCATGGTCCTGGCCTCGGCCGTACGCCGCGGCAACACGGTGGACCTCAGGCTCACCAGCGGCGGCCACCCCAGCCCGCTGATCATCCGCGCGGACGGCACCATCGAGGAAACCGACACCCAAGGCACCCTGATCGGGGCCATCCCGAACATCTCCGCCACTACCGCCGCGGCATCCCTGGCTCCGGGGGAGTCCTGCGTCCTCTACACCGACGGCATCACCGAAGCCAAGGGCGGACCGATGGGCGACGACCTGTTCGGGGAGGAGCGCCTCAAGCGCGCCCTTTCCGGGTGCGTCGGCATGCCCGCCGAGGGGATCGTGGAACATGTGCAGATGCTGGCCGCCCAGTGGCTCGGCAACCGCCCTCACGACGACATGGCCGTCGTCGTGATCTCCGCCCCACGCACCCACCACCTCAGCGCGGTGAACGGCCACACCCGGGGCAGGTTCACGGCATGAGCCCGAGCACCCCGCCCTGCCTCCCTCACTCCGGGCACGTGACGCAGATGGCCGAGCAGTTGTGGAGCGCCGTCGCGGACGCCGATGAGTACGCGGCCACCGAGCTCGTGCTGCGCATGCTCGACGACGGGAGCGATCCGGAGAGCGTCCTGCTGGATGTGATCGCCAGGGTGCAGGGCCGCGTCGGTGAGGAATGGGCGGCCAACCGGATCAGCGTCGCCCAGGAACACGCGGCGACCGCCATCAACGAACGGGCCGTTGCCGCGGTGAGCATGCACCCCGCCGCCCGGACCATGGCCACCCGGGGCCGGCTCACGGTGGCCTGCGTGGACGGCGAATGGCACGCGCTGCCCGCCCGCCTGCTGGCAGAGGTCCTGAAGCTGCGCGGCTGGCAGGTCGACTACCTCGGCGCCCAGGTCCCCACCCCGCACCTCATCGCCCACCTCCACAACACCCGGGCCGACGCGGTCGCACTCTCCGGCTCGATCGCCACCCGCCTGCCCACCGCGCACGCGGCAATCACCGCCTGCCAGGCCGTCGGTGTCCCCGTCCTGGTCGGCGGCGCCGCCTTCGGACCCCAGGGCCGGTACGCGACGCTGCTGGGCGCCGACGCCTGGGCCCCCGACGCCCGCGCCGCCGCCGACCACCTCGCCCAGGGGCAGCTGCCGCGGCCGGAGCCAGACCATCAGCAGTTCGACGACCTGCCGCACCTGAGCGACCAGGAATACACCATGGTCGCCCGCAACAGCACCTCGCTCGTGCGTACCGTCTTCACCGCCCTGGAAGACGCATTTCCCGCGATGCGCTCCTACAGCGATCTCCAGCGTGAGCGCACCGGGGAAGACCTCGCGCACATCGTTGAGTTCCTCGCCACCTCCCTCTACCTCGACGACGAGGAACTCTTCACCTCCTTCATCACCTGGACCGCGCAGATCCTCGTGGCACGGGGCGTCCCCGCCCACAGCCTGCCCCCGGCCCTGGACCTTCTGGCCCGTGAGCTCAAGGACTTCCCCCGGGCCGCCCGCATGCTCCAGGCCGCAACGCACACCCTCACCACCGCCCCTTCCACCGCCGCCGGGAACATCGCATGACCACACACCCCCACTACCTGCGCCTGACCACGGTCGGCATCCAGGACAGCGTCCGAATAGAGGTCCACGGCGACCTCGACTACGACAGCGCCGATCTCCTGCTGGAGGAGGCCACCGCCCAGCTCGCGGCCCGGCCCGCATTGACCGACCTGCATCTGCACTGTGCCGGCCTCGGAGCTGTCGATTCCATGGGCCTGTCCGCCCTGCTGATGATCGGCCGCCGCACCACGGTGGCAGGGGTGCGTCTCCATCTGGACGACCGGCCCGCGAATCTGGACCGGCTCCTGGAACTCACCGGTACCCTGGACTACCTCACGACGCCTCTCCCCACCGGCGCCGCGGAGACTTCGGTGACCGAGGAGATGGCGGCCCGCCCCACCGGGCCGGACGGTCCCACCTGAGCCACTGCCCGGCCGTCACCCAGGCAGAAGTACCAACCGATGGGGAAACCGTGACCGCACCAGACGCCGCTGTCGGCAGGATCCGGCACGAGGCGGCCCACTCCGCCAGCTCCATCACGGAACTCCTGGACGTGATGTGGGAACACGCCAGACACTCCACCACCAGCACCACCGCCCCCAGCTCCACGTCCCAGCTGCGCTTGATGTACGTCGTCGACCGCGAGGACGGCATCCGGATGCGCACTGTGTGCCAGCGCCTCGCCTCTGCTCCTCCGACCGTCACCCGCATGTGCGACCGCCTGCAAGCCATCGGCTTCCTCGAACGCGTGGCCTGCCCCGACAACGGCCGCGAAGTCGCCCTGCAACTCACCCCCACCGGCAAAGCACACCTGCAACGCATCCGCGACCAACGCGACACCATGCTCCACGAGGCCATCGACAACATGTCCCCAGCCGAACGCCGCGCCCTGGCCACAGGACTCACTGGGCTCCAGGCACAGCTCAACGCCGCCCGCGGCGAGGAACACCACAGACCCGACAACCACTCCGCAGCCTAAACAGCGGGGCGCCCCCTCTCCCCGTGAGTGCCTGCGGCCGGCAGCTACTTCCGCTTCTCGGCCGGCCTCTCTGGCCTGCCAGGGGATCGGCGGTGGCGCGACAGGGTGCCGTGCGGGCCATCCGGACCGCCGCCAACCGGCCATGTGCGCCCAACACCCGGCGCCGGGTGGGTGCCGGCGGGTACCTTCGCCGCCATGACGATCCCCGTGCTCGATCGCCGCCCGGCCCCCGGGCCCACCTCCACGCCCCCGCCGGGGCGTCCGTCCACCGGCCCGCCTACCCGGCCCGACAAGAACCCGCCGTTCCCGCCGAGCAACCCGCAGCAGCCCCCGCCTGGGCGCTGAACCATGCGTGTCGACCGGCTCGCCTTCGACGAGCTTCCCGAACAGACCCGGCAGGCGATCGCCGCCCGCGTCGGATCGGACTGCCCGCGCGCCGAGGTGGAGAACGGCACCAGCTCCGCACTCGCCTCCCTGTTCTGGCCCTCCGGCTCGGACACGGAGATGGTGTTCGTCAAGGGCCTGCCGCTCGACCACGACCGGATCGGCGAGCTGAAGGCGGAGGCCGCCGTCAACCCCCACCTGCCTGCCAGCGCCCCCCGAATGCTGTGGGAGGAGGAAGCCGGCGGGTGGCTCCTGCTCGGCTTCGAAGGCGCCAACGCCAGCGCGTGGGCGTGGTTCGGCGACAACAGCGGCCACCTGGAAGCGATCGCCGCGGTCCTGAGCGAGCTGAGCGAGTACCCCGCCCCTGCAGAGGTGCGGCTCACGCCGTGGGAGCGGTGGGGCGAGTACTGCGACCCGGCCGACGAGACCCTCCTGACCGGGGACCGGCTCGTGCACTCCGACCCGGCCGCCTCCAACTTCATGGTCGAGCGCGGCGGGCGGGTGTGGATGATCGACTGGGCGTGGGCGATGCGCGGACCCGCCTGGATCGACACCGCCCTGTGGGGGATGCGGCTCGTCCTAGACGGCAAGCAGACCCCCGAACAGGCCGCCGCCTGGACACGCACCATCCCAGCCTTCGCCTCCGCCCCCCGAGAGGCCATCGTGATCCTCACCGAGGCAGAAGCACGGTCCTGGGAAGCCTGGCAGGCCTACGGAATGGCCGGGCTCGAGGAGACGATCAGCGCCGCCCGGGCCTGGGCCCGGTACTGGGCCACACCCTGAACCCGAACTCCAGGACAGCGCAGGGCATCAGACGAATGGTGAAGTGCGGAAGGATCCTTAAGTCCGCCGTCCTGCCGAGGGCACCACAGCGGCGCGCCGGGCCGGCCCGGCGCAGCACCCCCATCCGGTACTCGGGGGGGGCAGGCTCGGGGGCGCAGCGCGACGGCCGCGGCACCGTCGGTGCGGCAGTCCCCCGGCGCCACGGCGCGGAGCGGGGGCTGGCGAGCGCCGCACTGGTGTGGCGCTCGGGCTGTCGGTCCCTGCTGGCAGACTCGCCTTCAGGCGCCGCCCACCGGCGGCTCCGATTCCCACATCCAGGGGTTGAGATCATGAGCAGCAGCCCGGCAGACCTCCACGCGTGGTGCTTCGACCACGGGCGCGCCCATGTCTTCGTGGCGGGCACCACGCCCTGGTGCACTGCGGCGTGGGTGGGGTTCGTCGCGGCCTCCGCTGAGCAGGCCCTGGAGGCCAAGCAGTCCGCGTATGGCGACGCGCGGTTCTTCGACCAGCTTTGCGCGGATCACCAGCTGGAGGTCATCGAGATCCGCGCGGCCCGGGCCGAGAAGCCGGCTGAGCCGGAGATCTGACGTCGGCGGCCGCACAGTCGGCGGACGCAGGCCGCCGACGGCGCGGCCGGGGGTCACCGTCGGCATTTGTGGCCGGCTGAGACGTGTCAGTGGGGCTGCTGCGGGCCTCCCGCGACTGTGCCCGGGATGAGAGTCAGTGCCCGTCGGGCTCGTTGGCGGTCCCCCGCCCGACGTCGCGCTGCCGGGCGCCTCTGCCGCCTGTCATACCGCAGCCGAAGTCGATGCTGCAGCCCCAGCCGATGGGACCGTATGCGCAGGTCGCGTGCCGATCCAGAGCAGCGGCCTTGCACACCGGGATGGTGTATTCGGCTTTGTAGACGCGGCCGTTCCAGGGGACTCCGGTGCGGTCTGCCTGGGTGCGGTAGTACTTGCGGACCCGTGTGCCTTCGCGGCCGCGGAGTTGTTGCATGGTGAGGGCGGAGACGTCCTCGCCGGGGAAGCGCATGCCGTACATGGCGCGTGCGACGGCGAGGCGTTCCTTGGGGCGGGTGAAAAGCCAGGCCTGGCGGTGGAGGAGGCCGGCGCCGCGGCTGGGGCCGAGGCCGGCCGCGTACATACGGACGCCCTGTTCGCCGACCCAGCACACGGTGGTGCCGGAGTCTGCGAGCAGGCGGATGGCTCCGTGGGTGACGCGTGTGCCGGGTCCCAGGAGCATGACGGCGACCATGGCTGCGGGGACTCGGACGGTCTGCTGTTTGTTGATGATGACGACGGCGTTCTCGTCGCGGTCCAGGTGGCTTCGCTCGATGTAGACGCTGGAGACGCGGTCGACGAGGCGGTGCAGGTCCTGGGGGTCGGCGAGGAACTCGTCGAGGCGGTAGAGGGACACGTCGGGTGCCCAACTGCGGGGCTGTCATCGGCTGCGAACGTACAGGGCCGGTACGAGGGAACTCTTTCCGGTTCCTATCGATGGCACACGCCAAGGGCAAGGCTTTGAGTGATCCTCGAGACTTGCAATCGGAGGATCTTACTCCGGTCTCCAGGTCTCGAGATCGGCTCGATCGGTTCGGGGCTAGTCTTACGGGTTGGCAGAGCCTCGCCATAGATGACCTGCCTCGTTCGGTTTCACCTGGTCTGAATGCTGCGGGTTGACATCACATTTGGCCCGGCCTCCTGCGTCACCTGGCCCAGGAGCAGCTGCGCGTCATCGCGTCGGAGCCCGACCTGTAACGCGAGCCGGCGCGGCCCCGCAAGGATGTCTTCAATCACCGGGCCGCCACCCCGCGAGGTGTCCGTACGTCTCCAGGTCGCCGGCCTTGTCACTTCGGCATCAGGACGGTGTCGATGATGTGCACCGTGGCATTGGATGTCGGGACATTGCCGCAGACGATGTTCGCGGTGTCGTTGACCTTGTAGGCAGTGCCTGATCCGTCAGTCGTCACCGTGCCGCCTTGGAGCGTCTTGAAGGATCCGTCGGTGAGAGCCGCCTTGTCCACCCTTTCGCCCACCACGTGATAGGTGAGGATCTTGGTGAGGGCGGCCTTGTCGGCGAGCACCTTGTCCAGGTCAGCCTTGGGGATCTTGGCGAAGGCGTCGTTCGTGGGAGCGAACACTGTGATGTTCTCGGCGTTGTTCAGAGTGTCCACCAAGCCGGCCTTCTTGACCGCCGTGACGAGTGTCGACAGCTCAGGGTTGCTGGACGCGGCTGTGGCCACCGGGTCGTCGGCCATGCCGTCGAAACTACCGTCACCCTCCGTGGGCACGGCCGCGCAGCCGGAGCCGAAAGGTTCGTTGACGGAATCTGCGAACGCCTGCGGGGCCAGTATTCCCAGCGACACCGGGAGGGCGACGGCCGCTGCCGCGGCTGCGGCTCGACGCATGAAATTTGAGGTGTTCATGGCGTATGGCTCCTCTTGGATCCGTGCCGCTTGGGTGAGCTCGGCCCGTTTAGGGGTGAATCCTCATGAGTACTTCGGAGTGACGGCCTCAGCGGATGAGTCTCTGAGGCGATTCGCGTGCTCGGACCAGGTCTGAACCGTGCCGACGGGCAGCCACCGCGGCGCTGGGGCTCTGTGATAGCCGCTGGGCCCGAATCTGGCTTCGAACTCCGACCAGGGGGCCGACTCGCTTTCGATTGCGGTCGGCCACGAACGAGAGACGGTCACCAGTGGGGAACATCCGCGAGAAATCCTGATGAGAGCCCTGGTATGCCAGGTCGTCCCTCGAGAACCGTCGACGGCACGGCGAGCAGCGCAGGACGGTGGCCGTGCGTTCCCTCTGGGTCGAGAGAGACGCGCTGCCCGTCGCTGCGTACGCCGTCTGGCCCGGCGACGGAGCGCGGGCCGTGTAGCGCTGTGGGTTCCTTCCTTGGGGTGAAGTCCTGCCGGATATTGCTGCCGTCCGCGTCTGCGGCGCCATGGGCGGTGGAGCGTGGCGGGGCGACGCGGGTCGTTGTCGGTGACCCGGTCAGCGGTACATCAATGAGCACCGGCGAACCAGCCCTCGGCCGATGAGCCCCGCGAGCTATTGAAGGCTGGTCTCTGCCGGTGTCTGCAACAGGAGGTTGTGCACCTTGCTGGATGAGCGATCCTCGCCTGCCAGGGACGGTGGCGGATGAAGACCCTGCGGGTCACACGCCAAGGCCTCGTCCGCGGAGGACTCGCCGGGCTGAGCGGCCTGATCGCGGGCTACGCCGCGCTTGCGGTCGCCGAACTCGTGTCCGCGGCGGTCAGGCCCGAAGCAGGGCCGATCAACGCGGTGGGAGGCGCCGCGATCGACAGGACCCCGGCACCGGTGAAGGACTTCGCCATCCGCCACTTCGGTGAGGACGACAAGTTCGTTCTGCAGTTGGGCATCCTGGCGACGCTCTCGGTCCTGGCGCTCGTGCTGGGCATCGTCGCGCTGCGATTCCGCCGGGTAGGTTCAGCCGGTGTGCTGCTCTTCGGCGTCGTGGGTGCGGCCGCTGCCGTCAGCCGTCCCGATTCGACCGGCATCGCCGACGGGCTGCCGTCGCTTGTCGGCGCTGTGGTGGGCGCTGTGCTGCTCTACGTTCTGATCGGTCTTTTGAGGCCGAGTGAGGCAGCCGACGGCGACGTCCGGGGCGAACCATGGAACCGGCGGAGGTTCCTTGTCACAGCATCGTCCGCCGCGGTCGCCTCCACCGGTGTCGGCGCGCTGGGCAGAGTGCTCAACGACCGCGCTGGCGAGAACGCGGTGGCCTCCCGTGCCGATGTCGTACTGCCACAGCCGGCTTCCAAAGCGGCCCCCATCCCACCAGGCGCGCAGCTACGCGTTCCCGGCATCAGTTCGTTCATCACACCCAGCAAGACCTTCTATCGGGTCGACACCGCACTCGTGGTGCCGAAGATCGATGCCACCACCTGGAAGCTCCGCATCCATGGCAAGGGCGTTCAGCGCCCCCTGAGCGTGACCTTTCAGGACCTGCTCGAACGGGAACTGATCGAGCGGGACATCACCTTGACCTGCGTCTCCAATGAAGTAGGCGGCCCTTATGTGGGCAACGCCAGCTGGATCGGAGCACGGCTGGCCGACCTGCTCCGCGAAGCCGGCGTGAAACCTCCGTCACGCGGCGGCCCGGCGAATCAGATCATTTCCCGCTCGGTGGACGGCATGACCCTGGGCACTCCGGTCGAGGACGTCATGGACGGCCGGGACGCGATGCTCGCAGTGGGCATGAACGGCGAGCCGCTGACCTTCGTACACGGTTTCCCGGTTCGCATGGTTGTACCCGGCCTGTACGGCTACGTGTCCGCATGCAAATGGATCGAGGACATCGAGCTCACCACCTTCGACGACTACGACGCCTACTGGGTGAAGCGGGACTGGGCCCGCGAGGCACCCATCAAGACACAGTCCCGGATCGACGTTCCCAAGCCTTTCGCCCGCCTGCAGGCAGGTACCGTCATGATCGCCGGGGTGGCATGGGCGCAACACCGCGGGATCGAAGGCGTCGAGGTCCGGATCGACGAAGGGCCGTGGCAGCCGGCCGAGCTCGCGGCACAGGACACCATCGACACCTGGCGACAATGGTCGTACGCCTGGAAGGCAACCCCGGGCGGCCACTCCCTCACTGTGCGCGCCACGGACAGTACAGGAGAGACTCAGACTGAGAAGCGGACTGGCACCGTACCCAACGGCGCAAGCGGTTGGCACTCCGTCGTGCTGACCGTCGACTGACACGGTTCACGTGCAGCCACGCCGCCTCCAGAGGAGGAGCTGGGCGCAGGCGCTTTCGAGGGCTGGTCCGGGCCGCCGTCGTGCCGGCCGCCGCGCATCACGCGCTCGGCCTTGGACGGGCGGGGGTTCCCAGCAGCCGTCGGCGGTCCAGGCGACCGCCGCGGCCAGCAGCCCGGCCAGTACCAGCCGCATCACGCCAGTTCTCCTGACACGGCCGGTTCCACCGGCCTTCGACGGGCCTGGCCAGGCAGGGCGCGGATATAGGCCGCGGCCACCGCCGCGCTCCGCCTGCCTTGTGGGCGGTCAGCCCGGACACTTGACTCGTGCAGGAGACGGCTGGCCGCGCGACGCTTGAAGGCTTCACTGCTCACCGACGAAAGTCGTGCTGTGGCCGGATTGTTCGGGCTCGCCGCTGACAGTTGCGAGCGTGCGCCCTCTCTATTTCTCATCGCGCCCGACCGCTCTCTGCTCTGGAAATGTCTCTCTCCCGCCCTTGAAGGCACTGAGTCTCGGTCAACAGGCGTACCCCTAAAGCTTATTGCGCATAGTTCGCAGTAAGCGCGACATGTGCCTGAGTGGCGTAATGGCCGTGCTTCGCATCGAGTGCGTTTCAGGCCGACAGGCCGACTCGACCACCTAGGCTCACCTGCGCGTTTCCGCGAGCACCCACCCATGCATCACTTTCCGTAATTGATTTCGGCGGTTTTGGTGACGCTTCGCTCATGCTTCTCTACGGCTTACGCAGCCTGCGCGTGGTGATCCACGCGGCGTCACGGCTCTGAGAGATCCCTGACGAGCCGTTCACCGCATGCTCGATCACCGTCCCCCATGTGCTGAACCCCCTGCTTCCTGCCGCGCATCCGGCACGGCAGCGGTGGTTCGCAGCCGAAAGGACCAGCCGTAGATGTTCCGTTCCAAGAGGCCCGGTAAGCGCGTCGTCGACCAGTCGCTCCTCGTCCTGGGCGCCGGCGCTCTGGCCACCGGCCTGGCGGTGCTCACCCTCGCCCCGAGCACCAGCGTCGCCTCCAGCCACCGCGAGGCTCCTCTCATCGCCGGTGACCCGCGCGCGGACAACACCGACGTGTACGCGTTCACCAGCCCCGACCGCAGCGACACGGTGACCCTGGTCGCGAACTGGATTCCGTTCGAGGAGCCCAACGGCGGCCCGAACTTCTACCCCTTCGCCGACGACGCCTGCTACACCATCAAGATCGACAACACGGGCGACGGACGGCCGGACGTCACCTACTCGTGGAAGTTCCGCAACAAGATCCGCGACGCGGCCAACCAGTTCCTGTACAACACAGGCCAGGTCACTTCGCTGAACGACCCGGACCTCAACTTCCGCCAGGTCTACGACCTCACGGTCACCGACTCGCGCGGGCGGACCCGTACCCTGCTGCGGGACGCGCCCGTCGCGCCCTCCCGCACGGGCGAGGCGTCGATGCCGAACTACGGCGCTCTGCGCTCGCAGGCCGTGCTCGGCGTGCAGGGCGGCGGGAAGGCATTCGCGGGACAGACCGAGGATCCGTTCTTCGCCGACCTGCGGGTCTTCGACCTGCTGTACGGCGGCGACCTCAGCAAGCGCGGCCAGGACACCCTCGCCGGGTACAACGTCAACACCGTCGCCCTGCAGATCCCCAAGAAGGACCTGGCTCTGCGCGGCAACAGCACCCGCAACCCGGTCATCGGCATCTGGTCGACCACCGAGCGCCGGGGTGCCGACGTGACCGGCAACCAGACCAAAACCAAGGACGGCTTCCGTCAGGTCTCGCGGCTCGGCAACCCACTGGTCAACGAGGTCGTCGTCCCGCTGCAGTTCAAGGACGCCTTCAACTCCATCTCGCCCGACCAGGACCGCACCGTCCAGCCGGTCGTGGACAAGGTGTACGACCCGATTCTGCCCAAGCTCATCCAGCAGGTCTATGGGATCCCCGCGCCGCCCACCCCGCGCAACGACCTCGCCGAGATCTACCTCACCGGCATCTGCAAGGCGTGCGGGCCGATCCAGGCCGACCTGAACGCGCACCGGCTGAACCAGGACGCCGACCTGAGGAAGATCGTCCCCGCAGAGGAGCTGCGCCTCAACATGGCCGTGCCTCCCACCGCCCGCCCCAACCGCCTCGGCGTCCTCGCCGGCGACCTGGCCGGCTTCCCCAACGGCCGCCGCCTCGCCGACGACGTCATCGACATCTCCCTGCAGGCCGTCGAAGGCGCCGCCCAGAGTGGCCAGCTCGTCCCCGCACTCGCGGAGGGCGACAAGGTCAACACCAACGACGTGGCATTCGGAAACTCCTTCCCCTACCTGGCGCTCCCGCAGACCAAGAACGTCAACCGCTCCGGCGGCGGAAGCGGTGTCCAGCAGTCCTCACTGCAGCCGGCCCAGGCGTCCGCCTTCGGCGCGATGGGCGCACTCCTGCTCGGCGTGGCGGGCTACCGCACCTGGCGCCGCCGCACCGCCTGACACACATGTCCTGGTGGGGGCGCGGCGACCGTCGCGCCCCCACCAGGGCGACAGCCCCTGCCCCCGCACGCCCGGAGGATCAGTGCAAGGCCAGAGCACCCCCGCCCCCGAACCATCACGCAAGCGCAGACACCTGCGCGGTACGGCGCTGACCCTCGCTCTCGGGGCGGTCATGTTCACCGTCGGAGCCGTAGGACTTGCGCCGACCGGCTTCACAGAGGGCGGGAAGCCTTCGCACAGTGCCGCCGCCGGGCGGGGGTCCGTCGCCGCACTTCAGGAACGCGTCCGCGCGCTCCCGAAGGATCCCGCCGGCTGGGCCGCGCTGGGCATGGCGTACGTCCAGCAGGCCCGCGCCACCGCCGACCCGGCCACCTACGACCGGGCGACGAGCGCCCTGCGGACGTCCCTGAGGCTCCAGCCGTCCGGCAACCACCAGGCCGAAACCGCGATGGGCGCGCTCGCCGCCGGCCGTCACGAATTCCGGGGCGCGCTCGACTGGGCCGAGAAGGCCACGGTGAGCAACCCGTACAGCCCGAGTGCCCACGGTGTGCTGGCCGACGCCTACATCCAGCTCGGCCGGTACCAGGACGCGTACCGGAGCGTGCAGCGCATGGTCGACCTTCGGCCGGACAGTGCCTCCTATGCCCGTGCCTCCTACACCTGGGAGCTGCGGGGTGATCAGCGCCGAGCCCGCGATCTGATGAACCGCTCCCTCAGCGCGGCGGGGACCCCGGGGGAGAGATCCTTCGCCCGTACTCATCTGGCACTCCTCGCCCTGGAGAACGGGGACCCGCGCACGGCACTCACGCACGCGGACGCCGGACTCAGGGAAGCTCCGCGAGACAGCGCGCTCCTGGAGGTCCGCGGCCGCGCCCACGCGGCACTGGGCGACGCAGATCAGGCGGTCCGTGACTACACCTCTGCCATCGCCATCGCTCCGCTTCCGCACTACCTGCTCGGACTGGGCGAGCTCCAGCAGTCGCTCCGGCGGCCCGGCCATGCCGAAGCCCAGTACACGATTCTGCGCGCCCAGGAGCAGATCCGCGGTGCGAGCGGCGGCCCTGCCGATGTAGACGCCATCTTGTTCGAGGCCGACCACGGCGATGCCCGCAAGGCCGTCACGATGGCCGCCGAAACCGCGGCCGCACGGCCCTTCGTCGCCGTCCACGACGCCTACGCATGGGCTCTGCACCGCGCCGGGCGCGACACCGTCGCGCTCGAGCACGCCCACCAGGCCCTGGCCCTGCGCACCCGCAGCGCCCTGTTCCACTTCCACCGGGGAATGATCCACCAGTCGCTCGGCCACACCGCACAAGCCCGGGACGACCTCCGTCAGGCGCTTGCCATCGACGCGCACTTCCACCCCCTGCACGCCCCCGAAGCCCGCAATACGCTCAGCAGAATCGACGGCACCGCATGATCCGGATCCTCCTGCGCGCCATGGCCGCGGCCCTTGTGATCTCCGCCGCCGCCGCGCCCACGGCCACCGCGCACCCGCTGGGCAACTTCACCGTCAACCACCACACCGGACTCGTACTACGCCCTGACCGCGTCGACGCCCTCCTGGTCGTCGACCGGGCCGAGATCGCCGCCCTGCAGGAGCGCCCGGCCGTCGACCTCGACCGCAACGGCAAGACCAGCCCCCAGGAGTCGGCGGCGTACGCGGGCAACAGCTGTGCCACTCTCGCCGCGCATCTGCACGTGACCGCCGACGGCGTCCCCCTGCACTGGACCCCAGACACAGCCGCGCTGACCCAGCACCCCGGCGAGGCCGGACTGGAGACCAGCAGGCTCCAGTGCACCCTGACCGCCACGGCCGACCTGAGCTCCCCCACACACATCGAACTGCGCACCTCCTACGACACCCGGCGCATCGGCTGGCAGGAGATCACCGCCCGAGGCGAGGGCGTGAGACTCACCGACGCGGACGTACCGACCAGATCATCCACCGATGAGCTGCGCCGCTACCCCCAGGACCCGCTGGCCACCCCGTCCGACCAGCGGACGGCATCGCTCCACGCCCAGCCCGGCCACAACGGGCCGACCGCCCTCACCCAGAGCGCGCAGGAGGGCGCCGGCCCCGTGAGTGCGGTGCTGAACAAGATCTCCTCGACCTTCGCATCCCTCGTCGCATCGAGGGAGTTGACCGTCCCGGTCGGGCTCCTCGCCCTCGCCCTGGCCGTCGTGCTCGGGGCATCGCACGCTGCTCTGCCCGGCCACGGGAAGACACTCATGGCCGCCTACCTCGCCGGCCGTCGCGGAACCCCGAAGGACGCGGTCACCGTCGGCGCGACCGTCACGCTCACCCACACCGGCGGAGTCCTGCTCCTCGGCCTCGCCCTCCCCCTCGCCACCCACCTGGCAGGAGAGACCGTCCTTACCTGGCTGGGCATCACCAGCGGACTCCTGGTCACCGCGATCGGACTGTGGCTGCTGCGCTGCGCCCTGCTCAACCGCACGACCGGCCACCACCATGGCCACAGCCACCACGATCACGGCCATCATCACC
Source organism: Streptomyces sp. NPDC002057 (assembly GCF_040296665.1). Classification (NCBI taxonomy): domain Bacteria; kingdom Bacillati; phylum Actinomycetota; class Actinomycetes; order Kitasatosporales; family Streptomycetaceae; genus Streptomyces; species Streptomyces sp. NPDC002057. The sequence continues at coordinate 924 of NZ_JBEOXR010000084.1, read as the reverse complement.
ATCACCACGGCCACGCTCATGATCACCACGGGCACAGACACCACCACCATGCCGAAGGCGACCCGACACCGAGCCTGCCCGACAGCCGCCACCCCCACACAGAACACGAGCAGGGCGGCCCCGTCGCACTACTGACCCGCCAGGACCACGCCCTCCCCCACCCTCGCCCAAACGATCCCGTCCCCGCGCGGACGCCCCGGGGCGGTCTGATCGGCATGGGGATCGCGGGCGGCCTGGTGCCGAGTCCTTCCGCTCTCGTCGTACTCCTCGGCGCCGTCGCACTGGGCCGCACCGCCTTCGGCGTCCTGCTCGTACTCGCCTACGGCCTCGGAATGTCGGCCACCCTCACCCTTGCCGGGCTCCTCCTCGTCAGGCTGCGAGACCGCGTCGAAGCCGGACTGAAGACGGCCACAGCCGACCGCTGGAAGCGGGCACGCCGTCTGGCCCGCTACGGCCCCGTCGGTACCTCGGCACTCGTCCTCGTCGTGGGTGTCGGACTCACCGCACGCGCTGCCATGGGCCCGTGGTAACCCGCAACAGAGGCCGACAGGGTGAAGGTGCGGGGCGCGGCATGCCGATCCCCATCATCGCGTCGCACGGCCGATGGGCTCTGGCAGGGATGACTGTGACCTGGCTGGGCGACCCGGTGATCAGGGCGAAAGAGTGACCGGCGCCGCTTTGCTGGTCCGTTTGGCTGCCCTGGAGAGCAGTAGCGCCCCGGGCGTGTTCGTGTCATTCGTGATGCCGGTGTCCGGCGCCGGCACCCAGTCCAGCCCACGAAGGAGAACACCCCATGCGTCGTATACCCCTGCTCGCTCCCGTCGTCGCAGCCACGGTGCTGAGCCCGCTCGCCCTCGCCACCACAGCGGCTGCCACGCCGGGACAGCCCGCCGTGAGCAAGGCTGCCGTGGCAGGTGACGCTCA
>NZ_JBEOXR010000083.1:0-26862 GCF_040296665.1 Streptomyces sp. NPDC002057 | reverse complement strand
ACCCGCCCTGTCTTCCGCGGGCCACCGCTGGCCTGGGTCCCTACCCCCCACCCCCAACCCCTACTCGTGGGCGCCCGGCGCGCCGCCCGGGGGCGCCCCTCCTTCATCGCGTCCCTAGCTGTGCGTACGGAGCAGCGTGCGCATCGTCCGCATCGCGACCGACAGGTTCGCCAGGTCGAAGGTGTCGGAGCCCTGGATCTCCTCCAGGGTGGTCCGGGCGCGGCCCAGGATCGCCGCGTTCCGCTCCTCCCATCCCTTGAACCGCTCCTCCGGGCTCGTCGCGTCGTCCCCGGCCGCCAGGACGTCCGCGGTCAGCGCCGCGTGCGCCGCGAACAGGTCCTCGCGGATCGAGGCGCGGGCCATCGACTGCCAGCGGTCGTCGCGCGGCAGCTCGATGATCCGGTCCATCAGGTCGGTGATCCGCAGCCGGTCGGCCAGGTCGTAGTAGACCTCGGCCACCGCGAGCGGCTCCTTGTCCGTCCGGTCCGCGATCGCGACGATGTCGAGGATCGGGAAGGCGGAGGAGAAGCCGGCGACCCGCAGGGCCAGCTGCTCGGGCACTCCGAACCCGGTCAGCTCCTCCAGGATCGACCGGTACCACTCCAGGTCCGCGCCGCGCAGCAGGTTCGGCAGCTGCGTCCAGACCTCCTCGACGCGGTCGGCGAAGAACTCGATGGTCTCGGTGAGCTGGAGCGGCTGCGGCCGGTTGTTGAGCAGCCAGCGCGTGCCGCGCTCGACGAGCCGGCGGGAGTGCAGCCGCATCCGGGTCTGGATCTCGGCCGGCACCACGTTGTCGAGCGACTCGACGGCGTCCCAGACCTGGCCGAGGCGGAAGACGACACGGGCGGCGGTCTGTGCCCGGACGATCTCCTCGATCGACGCGCCGGTCTCCTCGCGGAGGCGGTGCAGGAAGGTCGAGCCACCGGCGTTGACGGTGTCGTTGACCAGGACGGTCGTGATGATCTCGCGGCGCAGGGCGTGGTTGTCGACGGCCTCGGTGAACTTCTCGCGCAACAGCGTCGGGAAGTACGCGTGGAGGAGCCCGCGCAGGTACGGGTCGTCCGGCAGCTCCGTACCGATCAGCTCGTCGGCCACCGTGATCTTGGTGTACGCGAGGAGGACGGCGAGCTCCGGCTGGCTCAGGCCCCGGCCGTTGTTGAGCAGCTCGCGGATCTGCCGGTCGTTCGGCAGGAACTCCAGGGAGCGGTCGAGGGCCCCGTCGCGGCCCAGGCGGCGCATGAACCGCTGGTGGGCGTGGAGGAGGGACGGCGACTGGGCGACGGCGTTGGCCAGGGCCGTGTTCTGCGCGTAGTTGTTGCGCAGCACGAGCGTGCCGACCTCGTCGGTCATCTCCGCGAGGATCTTGTTGCGCTGCTTGACGGTCATGTCGCCCTCGGCGACGAGCCCGTTGAGCAGGATCTTGATGTTGACCTCGTGGTCGGAGGTGTCGACGCCGGCGCTGTTGTCGATGGCGTCGGTGTTGACCTTGCCGCCCTCGCCCACGGGGCCGCCGGTGCGGGCGAACTCGATGCGGCCCAGCTGGGTCGCGCCGAGGTTGCCGCCCTCGCCGATGACCTTGGCGCGCACGTCCTGGCCGTCGACGCGGATGGCGTCGTTGGCCTTGTCGCCGACATCGGCGTTCGACTCGGCCGCGGACTTGACGTACGTGCCGATGCCGCCGTTCCAGAGCAGGTCGACGGGGGCGTGGAGCACGGCCTTCATCAGCTCGGCCGGGGTCATCTTGGTGACGCCGTCCTCGATCCCGAGGGCGGCCCTGACCTGCGCGTTGACCGGGATCGACTTGGCGCTGCGGGGGTGGATGCCACCGCTGGCGGAGAGCAGCGCCGGGTCGTAGTCGGCCCAGGACGAGCGGGGCAGCTCGAAGAGGCGGCGGCGCTCGGCGTACGAGACGGCCGCGTTCGGGTTGGGGTCGATGAAGATGTGCCGGTGGTCGAAGGCGGCGACCAGGCGGATGTGCTCGGAGAGCAGCATGCCGTTGCCGAAGACGTCGCCGGACATGTCACCGACGCCGACGACCGTGAAGTCCTCGCTCTGTGTGTCGTGCCCCAGCTCGCGGAAGTGGCGCTTGACGGACTCCCAGGCGCCGCGGGCGGTGATGCCCATGCCCTTGTGGTCGTAGCCGGCGGAGCCGCCGGAGGCGAAGGCGTCGCCGAGCCAGAAGCCGTAGGCCTGGGCGACCCCGTTGGCGATGTCGGAGAAGGTCGCGGTGCCCTTGTCGGCGGCGACCACGAGGTACGTGTCGTCCTCGTCGTGGCGGACGACGTCGACCGGCGGCACGACCTCGCCCGCGACGAGGTTGTCGGTGATGTCGAGGAGCGCCGAGATGAACGTCTTGTAGCTCTCGATGCCCTCGGCGAGCCAGGCGTCGCGGTCCACGGACGGGTCCGGGAGCTGCTTGGCGACGAAGCCGCCCTTGGCGCCGACCGGCACGATGACGGTGTTCTTCACCATCTGCGCCTTGACCAGGCCGAGGATCTCGGTACGGAAGTCCTCGCGGCGGTCAGACCAGCGCAGACCGCCTCGGGCGACCTTGCCGAAGCGCAGGTGGACGCCCTCGACGCGCGGCGAGTACACCCAGATCTCGAAGGCCGGGCGGGGCGCGGGGAGGTCGGGGATGGCCTGCGGGTCGAACTTCATCGACACGTAGGCGTGCGGCTTCCCGTCCTCGGCGGTCTGGAAGAAGTTGGTCCGCAGGGTGGCCTTGATGACGGTGAGGAAGGAGCGCAGGATGCGGTCCTCGTCCAGGCTCGCGACCTGGTCGAGGGCGGCGTCGAGCTCTTCGAGGAGCGCGTCGATCAGCTCGGTGCCGGCGCGCTGGCGCTCCGGGGCCATCCGGGCCTCGAAGAGGTTGACAAGCAGCCGGGTGGTGTGGACGTTGTTGCGGAGGGTGTCCTCCATGTAGTCCTGGCTGAAGGTCGCGCCGGCCTGGCGCAGGTACTTGGCGTAGGCGCGCAGCACCATCGCCTCGCGCCAGGTGAGCCCGGCGGAGAGGACGAGCGAGTTGAAGTTGTCGTTCTCGGCCTCGCCGGTCCAGGTGGCGGCGAAGGCCTCCTGGAAGCGCTCGCGGGCGTCGTCGCCGAGGTAGTCGCCGCCGTTGCCGGTCGGGAGCGGCATCCGCAGACCGAAGTCGTAGACCCAGGCGCGGGCACGGTCGGCGCAGCGCAGCTCGTAGGGGCGCTCGTCGGTGACCTCGACGCCGAGCCGGTTGAGCACCGGGAGCACGGCGGAGAGGGAGATCGGGTCGCCCGTCTTGTAGATCTTGAAGCGGCGCTCGCCGGGGCCCGCGACGACCGGCTCGTACAGCGAGAGCGCGAAGTCCTTGCCGCTGGTGCGGGCGAGGGCCTCCAGGTGGACCAGGTCGGCGACGGCCGCGCGCGGCGAGTGGTCGGCCTTGTAGCCCTCGGGGAAGGCGTTGCCGTAGCGGCGGAGCAGCTCGGCGGCACGCTCCTCGCCGCACTCGGCGTTCAGCGCCTCGCCGAAGCCGTCGGACCAGGAGCGGGCGGCCTCGACCAGCCGGGCCTCGACGCGGTCGACGTCGGCGTCGGTGAGCTTCGCCAGCTCGGTGCCGGGCTGGACGCGTACGACGAAGTGCAGCCGGGACAGGATCGACTCGGTGTTCCAGGCGGTGAAGTCGACGCTGGTGCCGTTGAGCTCCTCCTTCAGGATGTCGATGATCCGCAGTCGGACGCGGGTCGTGTAGCGGTCGCGCGGCAGGTAGACGAGGGCCGAGTAGTAGCGGCCGTACTCGTCCTGGCGCAGGTAGAGCCGCAGCCGGCGGCGCTCCTGGAGGTACAGGACGCTGGTGACGACGGACTGCAGCTGGTCGGCCGGAGTCTGGAACAGCTCGTCGCGCGGGTACGTCTCCAGGATCTGGAGCAGGTCGCGGCCGTCGTGGCTGTTGGGCGAGAAGCCCGCGCCCGCCAGGACCTCCTGGACCTTGCGCTTGACGACGGGGACCCGGCGGACGGACTCGGTGTAGGCGGCCGAGGAGAACAGTCCGAGGAAGCGGCGCTCGCCGATGACGTTGCCGGCGGCGTCGAACTTCTTCACGCCGATGTAGTCGAGGTACGAGGGGCGGTGCACGGTCGAGCGGCTGTTGGCCTTCGTCAGGATCAGCAGCTTGTGCTCGCGCGCCTTGGCGCGGACGTCCTCGGGCAGTCGGCTGAACGAGGGCGAGACGGGGTGGGCGTGGTGGCCCTCGTCGTCGCCCGAGTGCTGCGGGTCGGAGCGCAGGATGCCGAGGCCGGTGCCGGGGACGGCGGACAGGGCGTCACCGTTGACCAGCTGGTACTCGCGGTAGCCGAGGAAGGTGAAGTGGTCGTCGGCGAGCCAGCGCAGCAGCTCGCGGGCCTCCTCCACCTCGGTCGGCCGCAGGTCGGAGGCGGTGGGCTCGTCCGGGAGGCCCTCGGCGATCCGCAGCGCGGCGTCGCGCATCTTCTCCCAGTCCTCGACCGTCTCGCGGACGTCGGACAGGACGCGCAGCAGGTCGGCGGTGATCTGCTTGAGGTCGGCGCGGTCGGTCTCGCGGTCGATCTCGACGTGGATCCAGGACTCGGTGAGCGCGTCGTGCGGCAGCTCCCCCTGGATCTGCGCCGACAGGACCTCGATGAGCCTGCCGGTGACATCGCGGCGGACGAGGACCTGCGGGTGGATCACGACGTGGATGCCGCGGCCCTGACGTGACAGCTCGTTGGTGACCGAGTCCACCAGGAACGGCATGTCGTCGGTGACGACCTCGACGACGGAGTGGCTGCTTGTCCAGCCGTTCTCCTCGACCGTCGGAGTGTGGACGCGCACGTTCGCGGTGCCCTGCGGACGGTTCTCCGCCAGCCGGTAGTGAGAGAGCGCGGCGCCGAACACGTCGACCGGGTCGCGGTCGCCGAGGTCCTCCGGCGCGGTGTGCAGGTAGTAGCGCTGGAGGTACTCGAGCACCGTGTCCCGGTCCGGGTGCTCCCCGGCACCCTCCGGGCCCGTCGGAAGTCGCCCCCCGACCGGGCTGTGCTCAGCTACCCGAGCGGCCCTTTCGAGCAGCTCGGCCTTGGCTTCGTCCAGCTTGGTCTGCATGTCCTCTGACTCCTGTCGCGCGCCGTTGCGTGACGTCGGTGGAAGAAAGGACACAACGCCTCGACGCGGTGATTCCGGTCGAAGTCGACGTTATGCCCGGATGAGAGATGCCCGGGTCGTTATCGGCCACAGAGAGCGGCGCGCCCGGACGGAGGGGATCGGCGAACGCACGGTCGGCCCGACCGCCGTGGCGGGTCGGGCGGCAGCCGGGGGCTTCACTGCCCCCTCGGCGTATCGCGCTGATCACGGCAAAAGCCTATCGCCCTCGCCCCCCGAACCGTCATGGTCCGTATGTGTACAAAAGAGGGGGTGGAAGTTTGACGTTATGGACAGCGACACATGTCCTCTTGGCAAAACACCGCGCCGACGGCAGCACGTAGGCGAGCATGGGCGCAGCACGGCAGACCGACCATCTGTGATCTGGGAGAGCCATGGCGAAGATCCTGATCGTGACCGGGGACGCGGCGGAGTCGCTGGAGGTGATGTACCCCTACCAGCGGCTGCTCGAAGAGGGCTACGAGGTCGACATCGCGGCCCCGGCCCGCAAGCAGCTCCGGTTCGTCGTCCATGACTTCGAGCCGGGCTTCGACACGTACACCGAGAAGCCCGGCTACACCTGGCCCGCCGACCTGGCCTTCTCGGAGGTCGACCCCGGCGCGTACGTGGCGGTGGTGATCCCGGGCGGCCGGGCGCCGGAGTACCTGCGCAACGACCCGGAGCTCCGCAAGATCCTCAAGTCCTTCTTCGACGCCGACAAGCCGGTGGCCCAGATCTGCCACGGCCCGCTCCTGACGGCGGCGGTCGGCGGCCTGGAGGGCCGCCGGGTCACGGCGTACCCCGCGCTCGAACTCGACATGCAGGCGGCCGGCGCAACCTTCCAGGACAGCGCGGCGGTGGTGGACGGCCTCCTGGTCTCCTCGCGGGCCTGGCCGGACCACCCCACCTGGATGCGCGAGTTCCTCAAGGTCCTCCGCGCCAAGGCCTGACCACCCGCCCACGGACCTGCCCCGGCCGGGCCTGCCGGACGGGCTTCTCCGCCCCGGGCGGGCCCGTCGGGCCAACTCCTCCTGGCGGGCCCGCCGGACCTGCGTCGCCACCCCGGGCGGGGACGCCGGACCGGCCCCGCCCCGGGGCAGGGCCCGTCAGACCAGCTCCTCCGCCACGGCCACGGCCTCCGCGAGCGAGTCCACCACCGGCACGCCCACCCGCTCCAACGACGCCCGACTGTGCGACCCGCCGGTGAACAGCACCGCCTTGGCGCCCACGTGCATCGCCGCCAGCGCGTCGTCCGCCGCGTCGCCGATGACGACGACCCGCTCCGCCGGCACGTCGCCGAGCGCGATCAGGTGCCGCACCATGTGGCCGGACTTCCCGTCCGTCGACGTGTCGACCCGCCCGTCCATGCGGACGAACCGCTCGGCGATCCCGTGCCGCCGCACCAGGGGTATCAGCTCCGCGTGCGGCGCGAGCGAGAGCAGGGACTGGGTGAACCCGGACGCCTGCCGCGCCGCGAGCAGCTCGGCGGCGCCGAGGGTCAGCAGGCAGTCCTCGGCCCGGGCCCAGTAGTGCCGGTGGAAGGCCCCGTCCATGACGGTCCACTCCGCGTCGGTGGGCAGCCGCCCCATGAGCCGCTCGTAGAACTTGGGCACCGGCACCGTGTACAGCTCGCGGTACCGCTCCAGAGTGATCTCCTCGAGCCCGAGCTCGGCGAAGGCGGCGTTCGTCGCCCCGATGACCGCGCCGGTGTCGTCGAGCAGCGTGCCGTTCCAGTCCCAGACCAGGTGTTTTCCGTGCTTCCCCATGGAAAGACGGTACCCGCCGCCCACGACATCGAAGAGCCCCGAGGGCCCTCCGAGCGGGAACGGGGCGGGGGCGGTCGTCAGCCCAGCAGCCCCGGAATCTCCTGCACCCCGAACCACAGCAGTTCATGGTCCTCGGCCCCGTCGACGACGAACTGCGCGTCGTCGTCACCCTGGTCCGCCGCCCCCAGCGCGGCGGCGGCGGCCGTCACGTCCGCCGTCGCGTCGTCCGCGTCGGCGTGCACGGCCGCGGCCTTGGCGAACGGGACGGGCCCGGTGATCCGGACCTCGCCGACGGATCCGGCGTCGAGCCCCCGGTCGGGGTCCGAGGCCGCGTCCTTGTCGGCCACGTCGACGGCGACGACGATCCGGCGCCGGGGCGCCTCGGGGTCGCCGGCCAGGAGGCGCAGGGAGGCGGACGCGGCCCGGTTGAGCGCCGCGTACTCCAGCTCCTCGATGTCGTCGGAGACGTACCACTCGCGCAGGGCGGGGGTGACGGCGTAGGCGGTCAGCGGACCGGTGCCCAGCTCGCCCGCCTTGTGCGCCTGTGCGAGACCGGGGAGGGTCAGGGGGACGTACACGCGCATGGCTGGCCGCTTTCGTAGACGGAGAGGCCCTCAGGATACGTGCGGAGTCCCCCTTCGGGGTGGCCGGCCGACGTCGGCGCCCGTCCACCGCGGGAGGCCCCGCCCGGGACCCCGGAGAGCCGATTTTCCCCCGCGTCACCCGGATAGGTGATTCCGTTTTCGCCCCGCCCCGGCACGGCGAGCTCCTTGCGGCGCCTCCGGGCCCACCCGTACAAGATCCTCAACGGAAAGTTACTGACCGGTATCACTCGGTTACGCAACGACAGGGGCCCGCCATGACCACCACCCTCACGACCGCCGCCCAGGCACCGCAGACGCCGCGGCCGCACCCCTCGACAGCGACCACCCGCCCGAGCACGCCGCGCACCCCCCGCCCCCGCACCGCCCCCGGCGGCCCGGCGGGCACCCGTCCGCGCGGCCCCGCGGGCACCCGCCCCCGCGGCCTCACGCCGCCCCGCGCGCTCCCCCCGCACACCGTCTTCGCCGAGCGTCTGCTCGCCGTGCTGAGCGGGGAGCGGCCGGTCCACTGGATGCTCGGGCACACGGTCGGCGAGGCGTACGAGCAGCTCGTCCGGATCGCCCCGGAGACGCCGCTGCGGTCGCACGGCCCCCGCCCGGTCCTGCGCCGCTGCTCGGTCCAGGTGCACGACGGCCGAGCGGCTGTGGAGGCCTTCGCGACGATCGCCACCGGCCCCCGCGTCCGGGCGATGGCGTTCCGCCTGGAGCGCGGCGCCGACCAGCGCTGGCGCTGCGCGGCCGTGGAACTCGACGGCCTCCACACGACGCCCCACCACGCCTGACGCACGCGTCCCCGACACGCGCGGAACAGACCCGACCAGGGGACCGGCGCCGGCACAGGGCGGGGACACCGGCACGGGCACACGCACAGGCAGGGGCACGGGCACGGGCACACAGGCACAGGCACAGGCACGACGAAGGGGCCGGCCACCCACCGGGCGACCGACCCCTCACCTCGAACCCACCGCGTCAGGCACCCTGCGTCAGGGCCTTCGACGGCGGCGCCTCACTTCTTGCGGCGACGCCCGCCACCGGCGTTCTTCTGCGCCTTGCGACGCTCCGCCCGGGTCATCCCGTCGCCGGAGTCCGCGTCGTCGGAGGCGAAGTCGCCCTCGACGACACCGCCGTCGCCGTCCACGGACGGGGCGGAGAAGTGCAGCCGGTCCGGCCGCTGCGGGGCGTCGAGCCCCTTGGCGCGGATCTCCGGACGCCCGGCGGGAACGGCGTCCTGCTTGTCCAGCGACGGGGCGCTGGCCTGCACCGGGACCTCCTCGACCTGCTGTTCGACCTGGACCTCCAGGTTGAACAGGTAGCCGACGGACTCCTCCTTGATGCCCTCCATCATGGCGGTGAACATGTCGAAGCCCTCGCGCTGGTACTCGACCAGCGGGTCCTTCTGCGCCATGGCGCGGAGGCCGATGCCCTCCTGGAGGTAGTCCATCTCGTAGAGGTGCTCACGCCACTTGCGGTCAAGGACGGAGAGGACCACGCGCCGCTCCAGCTCACGCATGATCTCCGAGCCGAGCTGCTTCTCACGGGCGTCGTACTGCTCGTGGATGTCGCCCTTGATGGACTCGGCGATGAACTCGGCGGTGATGCCCGCCCGGTCCCCGGCCGCGTCCTCCAGCTCCTCCACGGTGACCTTCACCGGGTAGAGCTGCTTGAAGGCGTTCCACAGACGGTCGAGGTCCCACTCCTCCGCGAAGCCCTCGGCGGTCTCCTGGCGGATGTAGTCGTCGATCGTGTCGTCCATGAAGTGCTGGATCTGCTCGTGCAGGTCCTCGCCCTCCAGGACGCGGCGGCGCTCGCCGTAGATGACCTGGCGCTGCCGGTTGAGGACGTCGTCGTACTTCAGGACGTTCTTGCGCGTCTCGAAGTTCTGCGTCTCGACCTGCGACTGGGCGGAGGCGATGGCGCGGGTGACCATCTTGTTCTCGATCGGCACGTCGTCCGGCACGTTGGCCATGGCCATCACGCGCTCGACCATCTGCGCCTTGAACAGGCGCATCAGGTCGTCACCGAGCGAGAGGTAGAAGCGGGACTCGCCGGGGTCGCCCTGACGGCCGGAACGACCGCGCAGCTGGTTGTCGATACGGCGGGACTCGTGGCGCTCGGTGCCGAGCACGTACAGCCCGCCGAGGTCCTTGACCTCCTCGAACTCCGCCTTCACGGCCTTCGCGGCGCGCTCCAGGGCGGCGGGGAGGGCGGCGGCCCACTCCTCGACGTGGTCGACCGGGTCCAGACCCGCCTGGCGCAGCTCGGCCTCGGCGAGGTCGTCCGGGTTGCCGCCGAGCTTGATGTCCGTACCGCGACCGGCCATGTTGGTGGCGACGGTGACGGCGCCGCGGCGGCCGGCCTGGGCGACGATGCTGGCCTCGCGGTCGTGGTGCTTCGCGTTGAGCACCTCGTGCTGGACACCGCGCTTGGAGAGCTGCTGCGAGAGGTACTCGGACTTCTCGACGGAGGTCGTGCCGACCAGGATCGGCTGACCCTTCTCGTGCTTCTCCGCGATGTCGTCGACGACGGCGGCGAACTTGGCGACCTCGGTCCGGTAGATCAGGTCGGACTGGTCCTTGCGGATCATCGGCCTGTTCGTGGGGATCGGGACGACGCCCAGCTTGTAGATCTGGTGGAACTCGGCGGCCTCGGTCATGGCCGTACCGGTCATGCCGGAGAGCTTCGAGTACAGCAGGAAGAAGTTCTGCAGGGTGATCGTGGCGAGGGTCTGGTTCTCGTCCTTGATCGCCACCCCTTCCTTCGCCTCGATCGCCTGGTGCATGCCCTCGTTGTAACGGCGGCCGGCGAGGATACGACCGGTGTGCTCGTCGACGATCATGACTTCGCCGTCCATGACGACGTAGTCCTTGTCCTTCTTGAACAGCTCCTTCGCCTTGATGGCGTTGTTCAGGTAGCCGACGAGCGGGGTGTTCACCGACTCGTAGAGGTTGTCGATGCCGAGCCAGTCCTCGACCTTGGCGACACCGGCCTCGTGGATGGCGACGGTGCGCTTCTTCTCGTCGACCTCGTAGTCGCCGGTCTCCTCGATGCCCTTGAGCTGGTTGCCCGGCTCGCCCTTGGAAAGTCGGGTGACGAGCTTGGCGAAGTCGCCGTACCACTTCGTCGCCTGGTCGGCCGGGCCGGAGATGATCAGCGGCGTACGGGCCTCGTCGACGAGGATGGAGTCGACCTCGTCGACACAGGCGAAGTTGTGGCCGCGCTGGACGAGCTCGTCCTTGGACCACGCCATGTTGTCGCGCAGGTAGTCGAAGCCGAACTCGTTGTTCGTGCCGTACGTGATGTCGCAGCCGTACTGCTCACGGCGCTGGGCCGGGGTCATGTTGGCGAGGATGCAGCCGATGGTCAGACCCAGGAAGCGGTGGACCCGGCCCATGAGCTCGGAGTCGCGCTCGGCCAGGTAGTCGTTGACCGTGATCAGGTGCACGCCCTTGCCGGAGAGCGCGTTGAGGTACGCCGGGAGGGTACCGACGAGGGTCTTGCCCTCACCGGTCTTCATCTCGGCGACGTAGCCGAGGTGGAGCGCGGCGCCACCCATCAGCTGGACGTCGTAGTGGCGCTGACCGAGAACACGCTTGGCGGCCTCGCGCACCGTCGCGAAGGCCTCGGGCATCAGGTCGTCGAGGCTCTCGCCGTCGGCGAACCGCTGCTTGTACTCATCGGTGAGCGCCCGCAACTCGGCGTCGGAGAGGTTGACGAAGTCCTCTTCGATGGAGTTGACCTGGTCCGCGATGCGGTGCAGTTTGCGCAGGATCTTTCCTTCGCCTGCACGCATGAGCTTGTTGAAGACGGACACTGAGGCTGGTCTCCTTGCCGGTCGGGCCTGGCACTGGGTCTTGTCATGGACGCGAGCGCGGGCACGGCAGGTGGTCCCCACCGCAACGGCCATCGTAAGCGAGACCGCCCGCGCGACGGGAGGCCCACAGTGCCGGAGCCGTACGTCCGCCCGGAAAGAGAACGCACGAGGTGGGCGGAAGGTGCCGCACCACCCGAAAAGTGTTCGCTTCCGCTCCGGCAGGTCTCCACAATCCACGCATGGATCCGATCACCCTCACCACCGACCGCCTGCGGCTGCGCAGCTTCGTCCCCGAAGACGCCGACGCCGTGCACGCCATCTGCCAGGACCCCGACATCCGGCGCTGGACCACCGTCCCCGACCCCTACACCCCCCAGGACGCCGACTTCTTCCTGAACCGGCTGGTGGTCGACGGCTGGCGCGAGGACACCGAGTACGTCTTCGCCGTCGAGCCGCTGGCCGGCGGCCCGTTGCTCGCCTCGGCCTCGCTCAGCAGCCGCGGCGACGGCGCCTGGGAGGTCGGCTACTGGCTGGCCGGGGAGCACCGCGGCCACGGCTACATGACGGAGGCCGTCCGGGCCCTCGCCCACTGGGCCTTCACCGGGCTCGGCTGCGTCCGCCTGGTGTGGCGCGCCGAGGTCGGCAACACCGGCTCGCGCGCGGTGGCCGAGCGGGTCGGCTTCGTCATGGAGGGCCTCCAGCGCGCCGCCCTGCCCAACAAGGGCACGCTCCGCGACGGCTGGGTCGCCGGCCTGCTCCCCTCCGACTTCGGCCTCCCGAGCGCGCTGCCGTACCTCCCGGCCCGCGACCTGCCCGCCCGGCCCTGAACGAAGGGCTCCCGGCACCCGCCCCCGGTGCCGGATCCCGCCGCAGACCCCGGCACCGGCTGTCAGTGCCGGGGCCTAGGGTGCGGTCCATGACGACTGTGCCGCGCCCCGCCGCCGAACTGTCCGCCGACGACGCCCGCAGGATCGCGCTGCGCGCCCAGGGCTTCCTGGGTGCGCCCGACCGGCGCGCCGGAGTGCGCGGAGTGCTGCGCGGACTCGGGCAGGTCCAGCTCGACACGATCTCCGTCCTCGCCCGCTCGCACGAGCTCATTCCGTACGCGCGCCTGGGCGCCGTCGGCCGTACGACGGTCGAGGAGGCCTACTGGACCGGCTCCCACGCCTTCGAGTACTGGTCGCACGCGGCCTGTGTGCTGCCCGTCGAGGAGTGGCCGCACTTCGCCTTCCGCCGGCGCGCCTACCGCGACCGCCCGCACTGGGGCCACGAACTGTCGGCCGGGGCGTACGACAAGGTGATCGACCAGCTGCGGACCGAGGGCCCGAGGACGGCGACCGAGCTGGGCGGCGCGAAGAACAAGGGCGAGTGGTGGGACTGGTCCGACGCCAAGATCGCCGTCGAGCGGGCGCTGATGTACGGCGAGGTGGTCGTGGTCGAGCGGCGCGGCTGGAAGCGGGTGTACGACCTGGCCGAGCGGGCGATCCCGCGGACCCTGCTCCATGACGACCTGGACGACACGGAGTGCGTACGACGGCTCGTCCGGCAGGCGGGCGAGGCGCTGGGCGTGGGCACGCGCGCGGACATCGCCGACTACCACCGGCTCAAGGGCGAGCAGTTCGACGCGGTGGTCGAGGCGGCGGGCCTGGTGCCGGTCACGGTGGCGGGCTGGGGGAAGCCCGCCTGGGCGGACCCCGCGGCGCTGGCCTCGGAGCCGCGCGGCCGGCACCGTACGACCCTGCTGTCGCCGTTCGACTCGCTGGTCTGGGAGCGGGCCCGCACGGAGCGGATCTTCGGTTTCACCCACCGCCTGGAGGCGTACGTGCCGAAGCAGAAGCGGGTGCACGGCTACTTCGCGATGCCGGTCCTCGCCGGTGGCCGTCTGGTCGGCCGGGTGGACCCGGCGCGGGAGGGCACGACGCTCGTCGCCCGTCAGGTCACGCTCGACGGCCCGAAGGCCGTGCCCGCGGTGGCACAGGCGCTGCGCGAGGCCGCCGAGTGGGTGGGCTGCGACGCGGTGTCGGTGGTCCCGGACCGGGTCAACCACCCGGAACTCGCCCCGGAACTGGCACGCGCCCTGAGCTGAACCGCCCCGAGCCCCGGGCTGGCCCACCGGCCCGGGCTCCCGGCCCGGGCTCCCGGCCCGACGTCTCCCGGCCCGACGTCTCTCGGCCCGACGACTCCGGGGCCGGCGGCTCCCGGCTCCGTGACGGGCCAACGTCTACCGGCTCCCGGCGCTAGCGGATCTCGAGGATCTTCTCCCGCATCGCGTAGACCACGGCCTCCATCCGGGAGTGGAGCTGAAGCTTCTCCAGGATGTTCCGGACGTGGTTCTTCACGGTGTTCTCGGAGATGAAGAGTTCCTTCGCGATGTCCCGGTTGTTCATCCCGGTCGCGACGAGCTTGAGGACCTCCAGCTCGCGGTCGGTCAGCCGGGGCGCGGGCACGAGCCGGCGCTCGTCGGTGCGCTGGATCATCGACTTGAACTCGGTGAGGAGCTTCGACGCCATCGAGGGGCTGATCTGCGACTGCCCGTCCGCGACCGCGCGGATGGCCGTCGCGACCTCGTCGGTGGAGATCTCCTTGAGCAGGTAGCCGGTGGCCCCCGCCTTGATGGCCTCGTAGAGGTCGGCCTCCTCGTCGCTGATCGTCAGCATGATGATCTTCGCGCTGGGGGCCACCTCCTTGATGGAGGTGCAGGCCTCGATGCCGCCGCGCCGGGGCATCCGGACATCCATCAGGACGATGTCGGGCAGCAGGTCGGCCGCCTTGTCGACGGCCTCGGCCCCGTCACCGGCCTCCCCGACGACCTGGATGTCCTCCTCCTGCGCGAGGACGATCTCCAGCCCGCGGCGGAAGAGGGCATGGTCGTCCACGACCAGGACCCTGATCGGCTCTTTGCGGAATGCACCGCTGTCCGAATCGGGTCCTTCCGAGATCGCACCACCGTGCTCACGCCCGCTGAGCACCGGCCCGAAGCTGTCCGCCATCGTTCCTCCCCCTGAAGGCCGTGGCCTGAATTCGTTTCCGGTCCCCCAACCCGTACTCAGGGAGCACCGGTTGGCGTGCACGCCATGATTTCATGCCCCGGCGGCGATGGCGTGTTCCCGTGGGCGCACGGGGGTGCCCCTGGGGGCGCGAAGGGCGCTCCAGGGGCACCGCGAGGGGTGATGGAGGAGTGGGGCGATGCGGGGCGGGCCGGCCGTCAGCCGCCGAGTGCACCGCCGGCACCGCCGCCCTCGGCAAGCGGGTCGCTCTCCAGGTGGATGACGCCGTAGTCGTAGGCGTGTCGGCGGTAGACGACGCTCGGCTGCTTCGTGTCGGAGTCGACGAAGAGGTAGAAGTCGTGCCCGACCAGCTCCATCTCGTAGAGCGCCTGGTCGAGCGTCATCGGCGCGGCCCCGTGGGTCTTCTCGCGGACCACCAGCGGGCCCTCGCCCTGGACTTCGATCGAGCCCATCATCGTGGTGGGCACCTTGTCGGTCTCGTCGGCGACGAGCTGGCCGTCCCCGTCGAGCTGGGCGGCGCCGGGCACCACGTCCCCGACCTCCGCCGCCGAAAGCCTGCCGTTTCCACGGCGGGTGTACCGCTTGTCGTGCTGCTTGCGCAGGCGCGCCTCCAGCTTGTCGCTGGCGAGGTCGAGCGCTGCGTACGGGTCGGCCGCAGCGGCTTCGGCCCGGATCACCGGGCCTCGGGAGTGGAGGGTGATCTCCACACGGTCGGACCTGTCTGCCTGCCGCGGGTTGTGTTCCTTGGACACCTCGACGTCGAGGCTGATCACCTTGCCGTCGAGCTTCTGGATCTTCTCCAGCTTCAGCTTCTCGGCCACGTGCTTGCGGAACCGCTCGGGCACCTCGGTCTTGCGGCCCTTGACGACGATGTCCACGCAGAACTCCGTTCCCGGATCGCCCGGATCGGCTCCCTGGCCGCCGGGCATCTCCCTTTGCACCACACTCCGGTGGATTACCGGAGCTCGGACTTGGCGACTTCACCTCCTCCTCCCCAGTCGACAAGATCCCCACCCCATCGACAAGAGGTTAATTCGCCCTGAACTCCTGTCCCTGGGCGCAACCATGTATTCGTCGAGGCGATGGCTTTCACCATTCCTCACAACCGAACATAGCCCCTTCGGACGGGTGTCGGCACCCGCTACCGCGACATACCTCCGGACGGGTGCTTTCACCTCTCACCACCTGCAACGATCCAAGTTCCTGACGAGTTCCGGTTTATTTCGAACGAAGCGGGAGAGGATGCGATCACAGCCGCCACACGCTGTTCGAATCCGCGCTGCGCCGAACTGTCCGGTAAGCCGTGCGGTATTCCAGGAATGAACGAACGGTGTACGGCTCCGAGGGCGCGCGCGGCCTCCGCCAGCGAGGCTCCGGTGGTCATCAGGTCGTCCACGAGGACCACCCGCCCCGCCCCGAGCAGCCGTTCGCCGCCCGGCACCACCTCCAGCGCGCCGGAGAGGTTCGCGAGCCTCCCGCGCGCCGTGAGACCCGCCTGGTCCGCCACGTACCTCCGCTGCCGCAGCACGGGCACGACCCGCGCGTGACGCCCCGCGCACCGGAGCCGGGCCGCCGCGGCCAGCGCGATCCGCCGCGTCGGATCGTGGCCACGCGCCCGCACGGAGCGCCGCGAGGACGGCACCGGCACCAGGAGCAGCGGGAGCGCCTCGGGGCCCTCCACGCCCCCTGCGGCGGCCTCCACGGCGACGGCCAGGGCTCCGCCCAGGGGCCGGGCGAGCGGGAGCGCGCCGCGTTCCTTGTGGGCGAGGAGCAACTCCCGCACGGCGTCGGCGTACGGCGCGACGGCATGGACCACCGGCAGCCCGGCCGGCTCGGGCGAGGGCCGCACCCTGCGCGGCCCCTCACCGTCCCCGGTCAGCGCGTCCCGGCACGAAGGGCACACCTCGGTGCGCGGCCTGCCGCAGCCTCCGCAGGCGACCGGCAGCACCAGCCCGGCGATCTCGCGCCACCACCCCCGCATGGCTCCACTGTGCGCCCTCCCGGAGCCACCGGCCACCCCTGTGGAAAACCACCTCGGGACGCACCTCAGTACGTCAGGTACGCGCTTCCCGCCCACGCTCGGTGGACGGGGCACGCAGCCCGGGTGGAGGGGGCCTATCCCGGGTAGACGGGCGAGGTGCCCGTCTTGACCACCGGCTGCCAGTTCGCGCCCGGCGCCAGTCGGACGATGCCGTCGTTGCCGGAGTCCGCGACCACCGGTGCCGTGTCCTCGTGCGGCGCGGCGACCGAGGTCACCCCGTTCAGCCCGGGGAGCACCGCGGTCGCCGAGGTGGAGCCGTCCGTCTGGAGGTAGCGGATCTGCTGCACGCCGCCCGCCTCCCTGCCGACCACCACGAGCCGGCTCGGACCCGCCCAGGAGACGGCCGTGACCGACTCCATCCGGGGCGCGGCGGGCTGGAGGTCGAGCACGGAGACGACCGGTTCCTCACCCGAGGTCTGCCGCTGGACCCGGCCGATCTGCAGGGTCGTGTCCCCGTCGCGGGTGACCACCAGGGCGATCCGGACCCCGTCGGCGGAGACCCGCAGCGATTCGATCCGCGCGTCGTCCTCCAGCCAGGGCGTCCTCACCTTGACGGGGGTCCCGATGCCGTCGGGCACCATCCACAGCTGGGGCGCGGCGGGATCACGGTCGGCCACCCACAGGTCGCCCCGGCCGTCCCAGCTGGGCGCGGACAGCCGGTCGGTGGGCTTGGCGGCCTTGCTGCTCAGGATCGCCGGCGGCAGTTCCTGCTCCGTGGTGATCGAGGAGACGAACAGGTCGCGGCCGGTCTCCCCCACCCCGGCGGCGCGGGTCTCGCCCCGGTCGACGGCGACCGACCTGAGCCGCGTCGGGCCCTTGCCGAGCGGGCCGGGCACCTCGGTGGGCGCGTTCGCCCCCTTGTCCCCGACGTCCAGCGTCATCAGCTTGTGCTGCTCGTCGACGAAGTACGGGCTCTCGTCCCCGTCCGTGTTCCGCACCGCGGCGAACTCGGCCGCCTGCCCCTTGCCCAGCCTGCACAGCGGCTGGCCGCTCGCCTTCTGGAGCTCCACCTGCTCGACGCGGACGGAGGTCAGGTCGCCCAGCGTGAACAGCAGCTGCGCCGCCATCCGCCGGCACGGCTGGCCGCCCACCTGGTCCGCCTTGGCGTTGAGCGGCACCTTGAGGGTGGACTGGTCGTCGGTGGTGAGGGTGGTGACGCCCTTCTTCAGCTCCGTACCGGAGGGGAAGCTGGAGTCGACGGCGGGCTTGAGCCAGTTCGTCGGGCCTTCGAGGAGCGCCTTGACCGTCTGCGTCACCGGGTCCATCCGGGTGACCGGGTCCTGGCGCTGCCGGATGTAGACCGGGTCGGCGACGACCCAATCCTCCCCGGAGGCGAAGTAGTACTTGTTGACCGAGCGGTAGTTGCGCAGGAAATCGGCCTCGCCGAGCACCAGCCCGGGCGGGAGGCTGTCGATGCGCCACTCCTTGCCGCCCTTGCCGTTGCCGCTGGGCTGCTGCACGACGTGGATCGTCTGCAGGTAGTTGGCGGGGCTGATCGGCTGGTACGCGTGGCGGGCGTCGACGGTCGCGATCTTGCGGCCCGAGAGCGGGTAGGCGCGGCCCTGGTTCTCGGGGTCGGCGTTGCGGTCGGCCTGGTCGCGGTTGGGCGCCGTGGTGAGCACGGTGATGCTCTGCTCCGGCTTCCAGGTCTGCGCGGCCTGCTTCGTGAGGTACTTGCGGGCGGTGGCGAAGCCGGGGTCGTCACTGGTCATGGCTTCGAGGAAGCCGTCGACGATCTCGTCCGGGTCGGCGTTCTCCCGGGGTGCGACGGCGTAGACCCGGACCTGCGAGTCGCCCTGGTTGGACCCCTTGACCGGCTGGGCCTCCCCGCTGTCGGGCATCGTCGCGCACCCGGTCACCAGGAGCCCGCCGCACGCGGCGAGTACCACCGCGCGCCTCCCCCGTCCCCGCCCCACGAGCCCCTCTCGGGAATCAGCGCCCACGTGTCCCGTCCTCCCGCTCCGCGTTCCCGTTGCCTCCGGCCGTCACCGGCCCCGCCCCACCGCCGTCGCCGTCCGGCACTCCTCGCCCCACGACCCGTGCCCCGCTGCCGGGCAGCGCCGTCGGGTCGACGGTCGCGTGCGACGGCGCGGGCAGCCTCGGCGGCACGGACAGCTGCGGCCGGTCGCCGGCCGGCTGCGCGGGCACCGCCGTCAGGCGGGCACTCTCCTGGGCGCGCCCCGCGGCCGCCTGCTCACGGTTGCGCCGCGAGTCCTCGGGCTCCAGGGGTATCGGAGAGCCCCGCAACGGCTCGTCCGCGGTACGCGGCAGGGTCAGCCGGAACTGTGAACCGCCACCGGGCTCGCCCCAGGCCTGGAGCCAACCGCCGTGCAGCCGGGCGTCCTCGACGGCGATCGACAGGCCGAGGCCGGTACCGCCGGTGGTGCGCGCGCGGGCGGGGTCGGCGCGCCAGAAACGGTTGAAGACACGGGTCGCCTCGCCCGGCTTGAGGCCGACGCCGTAGTCGCGGACGGCGACGGCGACGGCGCCACCGGCGGCTGCCAGCTTCACCACCACGTCGCGGCCCTCACCGTGCTCGACGGCGTTGACGACGAGGTTGCGCAGCACCCGCTCGACCCGGCGGGCGTCCGCCTCGGCCACCACGGGCTGCTTGTCGCCCACGACCACGATCCGGGTTCCCTTGCGCTCGGCGAGGGGCTCGGCGCCGCCGATGACCCGGCGCACGACCTGGCGCAGGTCTATCGGCTCCGCTTCGAGGGCCGCCGCGCCCGCGTCGAAGCGGCTGATCTCCAGGAGGTCGGAGAGCAGCGACTCGAAACGGTCGAGCTGATCGCCGAGGAGTTCGGCGGAACGCGCGGTGATCGGGTCGAAGTCGACACGGGCCTCGTGGATGACGTCGGCGGCCATCCGGACCGTGGTCAGCGGGGTACGGAGCTCGTGCGAGACGTCCGAGACGAACCGCCGCTGCATCCGCGACAACTCCTCCAGCTGCTGGATCTTGAGCTGGAGGTTCTGCGCCATCTTGTTGAAGGCCTCGCCGAGCCGGGCGATGTCGTCCTCGCCGGTGACCTTCATGCGTTCCTGGAGCCGCCCGGCGGAGAGCCGCTCGGCGATCCCGGCGGCCATCCGTACCGGCGTGACGACCTGGCGCACCATGAGCCAGGCGATGGCGCCGAGCAGCACCATGACGAAGAGCCCGGCGGTCGCCAGAGTCCCCTTGACCAGGGTGAGGGAGTCCTCCTCCTGGGTCAGCGGGAAGAGGTAGTACAGCTCGTACTGGGTTCCCTCGGCGTCGTTCAGCCGCTTGCCGATCACCAGGCCGGCCTCGGACGGCTTGCCGCTCGTGTAGTGGATGCTGGTGAACTTCTGGAAGGTGTCCGTGCCCTGGGCCACGTAATGCCGCAGCTCGGCCGGGATGCTCGTGATCGGGTCGACCTCGCCGGAGGCGCGTACGCCCCGGCTCGCGGTGTCACCGGTGTCGAGCGAGAGCGCGACCACGTTGAACGCGCTCTGGCCGCCACTGGCCAGCTGCTCGACGAGCGAGGAGCGCCAGTTCACGGAGGAACCGGCCCGCGCGCCGTCCTGCTGACCGGGCGCGGAGGCGGTGGCCGCCGCCCTGTCCTGGGCGGCGGAGAACCCTCCGGCGGCCTGGCTCTGGGCGGCCTTCTCCTTCGCGTCGAGCAGACCGTTGCGGACCTGGCCGATGACGACCAGGCCGAGCAGGAGGACGACGCCGAGGGACATCAGCAGGGTGCCTGCGACGATCCGCAGCTGGATGTTCCGCCGCCACAGCCGCATGGCGGGCAGCAACGGCCTGCGCACCCAGCGCGCGAAGAGGCGGAGGACCGGGCCGCCGCGCGCCCTGTCCCGGAACAGCCGTCCGCCCCGTGGCAGACGGCCGGAACGCGAGCCCCCCCGCCTCGGTCCGGCAGCCCGCCCCGTACGGACTCCCGGGTCCCCGGGCTTCGGAGCAGTACTGCCTTCGCTCATGTCAGCTCGGTCCCGCCTTGTAACCGACGCCACGGACGGTCACCACGATCTCCGGACGCTCGGGGTCCTTCTCGACCTTCGAGCGCAACCGCTGGACGTGCACGTTCACCAGCCGGGTGTCGGCCGCGTGCCGGTAGCCCCACACCTGCTCCAGCAGGACCTCACGGGTGAAGACCTGCCACGGCTTGCGCGCGAGCGCGACGAGCAGGTCGAACTCCAGCGGGGTCAGGGCGATGGACTGCCCCTCCCGCTTCACGGAGTGCCCCGCCACGTCGATGACCAGGTCACCGATGGTGAGCTGCTCGGGCGCCGGCTCCTCGGACCGCCGCAGCCGCGCCCGGATACGGGCGACGAGCTCCTTCGGCTTGAACGGCTTGACGATGTAGTCGTCGGCCCCCGACTCCAGACCCACGACCACGTCGACCGTGTCGCTCTTCGCGGTCAGCATGACGATCGGCACACCCGACTCGGCCCTGATCAGGCGGCACACCTCGATGCCGTCCCTCCCGGGCAGCATCAGGTCGAGCAGCACCAGGTCAGGCTTGGCCTCCCGGAATGCGGCAAGCGCCTTGTCACCGTCCGCGACGAACGACGGCTCGAACCCTTCACCCCGCAGCACAATGCCGAGCATCTCGGCCAGTGCGGTGTCGTCGTCGACGACAAGAACGCGTCCCTTCATATCGACATCATCCCATTAGCCAATCGTTACCTGCCGTGACCTGCCCCACAGCGTCTCCCTCAGCCCGGACCGCGATCTCGTCGACGGCGGCCCGCTCGGCCCGCCACCGCACGGTTCGCGCGTGATGATCGGGTGTCCGCACAGTGTGCAGCCTGCCGCCCACACAATGAAGGTCCGGACGAAGCTACGAAGGAGAAGGCCGCTCCCGCCCACAGGCGGGCCCCGCGTGGCACGATGGCACCCGGCCCGCCGCCGTGTCAGGTGTCGGCCGCCGTGACCGAGCCGGTTCGCCGATCCGGCACCGCGACCATTCCTCCGAGGTGGACGACCGTGAACGACACTCCGGGCTGGACCTCGCCCGGATCCGCCCCCTCCGACGACCAGAACGGCTCCGGGATCCCCCGGCCCACCGCTCCGTCCGACGCGAACGGCTCCGCCCCCCAGTGGTCCAAGGACCAGCCGCCCGCCGGCCAGTGGTCCCCGCCGACCGGCCAGACTCCGCCCCAGGCACCCGACCAGGGCCAGGGCCGGGGATGGGGCGCACCGCCCCCGAACCCCCAGTGGGGCAGGCCGCCGGCCGCGAAGCCCGGTGTCATCCCGCTGCGCCCGCTGGGCATGGGCGAGATCCTCGACGGCTCGGTGAAGACCCTCCGCGCCTACTGGCGCACGGTCCTCGCGATCACGGTCACGGTCGCGGTGATCTCCCAGATCGCCGACATACTGGCCCAGCGGTATCTCGTCCCCGAGGCCCCTGCGCCGAGCGCGGACGCCACCCCCGCCGAGGCGCTGGAGCAGTCCCTCGAAGCCGCCCAGTCGTCCCTCATCGGCCTGGGCCCGGCCCTGCTCGTGACGCTCATGGCGTCGCTGTTCAGCGCCGCCCTGCTGACCGTCGTCATCAGCCGCGCCGTCCTCGGCCGTCCGGTCTCGCTGGGTTCCGCCTGGCAGGAGGCCCGGCCGCGTCTGCTCCAGCTCGTCGGCCTGACCCTGCTGCTCGCCGCTCTGAGCGCCGGCGTCGTCCTCGTCGGTCTCCTCCCCGGTCTCCTGATCGGCGGCTCCGCCGGCGTGGCCCTGACCCTCCTCGGCGGCCTCGGCTCCCTGGTGGCCGCCGTCTGGCTGATGATCCGCTTCAGCCTCGCCTCCCCCGCGCTGATGCTGGAGCGCCGGGGCGTGATCCAGTCCCTGAAGCGCTCGGCCAAGCTGGTGCAGGGCGCGTGGTGGCGGATCTTCGGCATCACCCTCCTCACCCAGCTGCTGATCTTCCTGTTCGCGATGATCATCGCGATCCCGTTCACGATCCTCGGCATCGCGGTCGACGGCGACGGCTTCTCCGGCCTGCTCGAAGGCTCGTCCACCACCTTCGGCTGGTCGTTCCTGATCATCACGGGCATCGGCGGCGTCATCACCAGCGCGATCACCTACCCGATCTCCGCCGGCGTGACGGTCCTGCTCTACGTGGACCAGCGCATCCGCCGCGAAGCCCTGGACCTCGAACTGGCACGGGCCGCGGGACTCCCCGGCTACGGCCCCACACCGGGCGACCAGACCGCCGGAGGCTGATGCCGTGACGGTCACGGGGGGAATGACCACGGCACCGGCGCGCCTCCGCGCCGACAGCGACGTACCGGTGGACATCTCCCGTGACGCCGCCCGCGAGGCGGCGGAACGGGAACTGTCCGATCCGAAGTACCACGAGAACGACCCGAACCTCCTCCAGCGCGGCCTCGACCGCTTCTGGGAGTGGGTCGGCGACCTCTTCGCCGCCGCCTCCGGGGCCACCCCGGGCGGCGTCCTCGGCATCGTCGTGGTGGTCCTCCTCGTGGCCGCCGCGGTCGCCGCCCTCTGGTGGCGCCTCGGCACCCCCCGGCGGGCGCCCGGCTCCACCGCTGACTCCCTCTTCGCGGACGGCCCGCGCACCGCCCGGGACCACCGGGCCGCCGCAGCCCGCCACGCCTCCGCCGGCCGCTGGAACCAGGCGGTCCAGGAACGGACCCGGGCCATCGTGCGCTCCCTCGAAGAACGCACCCTCCTCGACCCCCGCCCCGGCCGCACCGCCGACGAGGCCGCCGCCGAGGCGAGCCGCTCGCTGCCCTCCCACGCGGACGAACTGCGCCTCGCGGTCCGCACCTTCGACGACGTCACATACGGCGGCCGCACTGCCGACGAAGCCGCGTACCGCCGCGTCGAGGAGCTCGACACCGTCCTGGAACGGACCCGCCCCACCCTCCACAATGCCTCCACGGGAACCCCCGCATGAGCCGCCGGGCCACCACCTCGACCGCCCCCTCCGCCCGCCAGGTCTGGGCCCGGTCCCGCGGCGCGGCCCTCGTCCTCGCCCTGGTCCTCATCGGCGGGATCGTCCTCGCGACCGTCCGCTCCGGCGACTCCCACGGAGCCCTCGACCCCCGCTCCGCCGACCCCCACGGCAGCCTGGCCGTCGCCGAACTCCTCAAGGCCCGTGGCGTCACCCTCACTCTCGCCACCACCCTCGACGAGGCCACGACCGCGACCGACACCGGTTCGACCCTTCTGGTCACCACACCCGACCTCCTGACGGAGGCCCAGCAGTCCCGACTGCGCGAGGTCGTCACCGGATCCGCCGGCCGCACCGTCCTCATCGGCGCCGGCGAACCCTCCCTCACGACTCTCGCCCCGGACGTCACCAGCGCGACCAGCACCTCCGTGGAGAACCGCACCCCCTCCTGCACACTGGCCGCCGCCACACGCGCCGGCAGCGTCGACCTCGGCGGCGAGCGCTACCGCACCGCGCCCGGCACCCGCGCCGAAGGCTGCTACCCCTCCGACGGTCTGCCGACCCTGGTCCGCCTCCCCGGCCCCGACACCACCGACACCGTCCTCCTCGGCTCGCCGGACATCCTCTACAACAACCGTCTCGACCAGCAGGGCAACGCCTCCCTCGCCCTGCAACTCCTCGGCTCCCGGCCCCATCTCGTCTGGTACCTCCCCTCCCTGACCGACGACTCCGCCACCGCCGACACCCCCGCCGACTCCACGACGGGCAACTTCCTCGCCCTCATCCCCTCCGGCTGGCTGTGGGGCACGCTCCAACTCGCGATCGCGGCCCTGCTCGCCGCCCTCTGGCGCGCCCGCCGTCTCGGCCCCCTCGTGACAGAGCGTCTCCCCGTCGCCCTCCGCGCCTCCGAGGCCACCGAGGGCCGCGCCCGCCTCTACCGCAAGGCGAACGCCCGCGACCGCGCCGCCTCCGTCCTGCGCACCGCGTCCCGCACCCGGATCGCCCCTCTCCTCGGCGTCCCCCTCCAGGACGCCCACTCCTCCGAACGCCTCCTCCCCGCGCTCTCCGCCCGTCTCCCCGAGACCACCGCGGACCCCGGGACCCTCCTCTTCGGCCCCACCCCCGCCGACGACGCCACTCTCATCCGCCTCGCGGACCAACTCGACGCCCTCGAAAGAGAGGTACGCACCTCATGAGCGCCCCGACCCCCGAGACCGCTACGACCTCGGACAGCGCCCGCGCCTCCCTGGAGGCCCTGCGCACCGAGATCGCGAAGGCCGTGGTCGGCCAGGACCCCGCCGTCACCGGTCTCGTCGTGGCCCTGCTCTGCCGGGGACACGTCCTCCTCGAAGGTGTCCCGGGCGTCGCGAAGACCCTGCTGGTCCGTTCACTCGCCGCGACCCTCGAACTCGACACCAAGCGAGTCCAGTTCACCCCCGACCTGATGCCGAGCGATGTCACCGGCTCACTGGTCTACGACACCCGGACCTCCGAGTTCTCCTTCCAGCCCGGCCCGGTCTTCACCAATCTCCTCCTCGCCGACGAGATCAACCGCACGCCCCCGAAGACCCAGTCCTCCCTCCTGGAGGCGATGGAGGAACGTCAGGTCACGGTCGACGGCACCCCGCGCCCCCTGCCCGAACCCTTCCTGGTCGCCGCCACCCAGAACCCCGTCGAGTACGAGGGCACCTACCCTCTCCCCGAGGCCCAACTGGACCGATTCCTACTGAAGCTGACGGTCCCTCTGCCCACCCGCGCGGACGAGATCCAGATCCTCACCCGTCACGCCGAGGGCTTCGACCCCCGCGACCTCAAGGCCGCCGGCATCCGCCCCGTCGCGGGCCCCGCCGAACTCGAAGCCGCCCGGAACGCCGTCTCCAAGGTCTCGGTCTCCCCCGAGATCACCGGCTATGTCGTCGATATCTGTCGTGCCACGCGTGAATCCCCCTCACTCACGCTCGGGGTCTCTCCCCGAGGCGCCGCCGCCCTGCTCTCCACCGCCCGCGCCTGGGCCTGGCTCACCGGCCGGGACTACGTCACCCCGGACGATGTGAAGGCCCTCGCTCTCCCCACCCTGCGACATCGCATCCACCTGCGGCCCGAGGCCGAGATGGAGGGAGTCACCCCCGACTCCGTCATCAACTCGATCCTCGCCCACGTCCCCGTACCCCGCTGAGAACGGCGCCCCATGGCCCTCACCGGACGAACCGCGCTGCTCGCCGCCCTCGGATCGCTCCCCGTCGGCATCCTCGCCCCCAGCTGGGCGGGGATGCTCGCGGTGAACGCGCCCCTCTCCCTCGCAATTCTGTGCGACTACGCCCTGGCCGCGCCAGTACGAACGCTCCAATTCACCCGAAGTGGTGATACATCCGTTCGACTCGGTGACGCGGCGGACATCCACCTCACCGTCACCAACCCCTCCCGCCGCCGCCTCCGCGCCCAGCTCCGCGACGCGTGGCCGCCCAGCAGCTGGCTCCCGGGCACCGAACAGGGCGCCTCACGCCACCGTCTGACAGTCCCGGCCGGCGAGCGTCGTCGCCTCACCACGAGGCTCCGCCCGACCCGCCGCGGCGACCGCCACGCCGAACGGATCACGGTCCGCTCCTACGGCCCTCTCGGCCTCGCCGCCCGCCAGGGCAATCACGAGGTCCCGTGGACCGTCCGCGTCCTGCCGCCCTTCACCAGCCGCAAGCACCTGCCGTCCCGACTGGCCCGGCTCCGCGAACTCGACGGCCGCACCAGCGTCCTGACACGCGGTGAGGGCACGGAGTTCGACAGCCTCCGCGAGTACGTCCCCGGCGACGACACCCGCTCGATCGACTGGCGTGCCACCGCCCGCCAGACCACGGTCGCCGTCCGCACCTGGCGCCCGGAACGCGACCGCCACATCCTGATCGTCCTTGACACCGGCCGGACGTCGGCCGGCCGCGTCGGCGACGTCCCCCGCCTGGACGCCTCCATGGACGCGGCCCTCCTGCTCACCGCGCTCGCCTCGCGCGCGGGTGACCGCGTGGACCTTCTGGCCTACGACCGCCGTCTCCGCGCCCAGGTCCAGGGCCGCTCGGCCGGCGACGTCCTGCCCGCCGTGGTCAATGCCCTCGCCCCGCTCGAACCGGAGCTCGTGGAGACCGACGCCCGCGGCCTGGCCGCGACGGCCCTCGCCCGCGCTCCCCGTCGCTCCCTGATCGTCCTCCTGACGACCATGGACGCGGCTCCGATCGAAGAGGGCCTCCTCCCCGTCCTGCCCCAGCTCGCCCAGCGCCACACGGTCCTGCTGGCCTCCGTCTCCGACCCCCACATCGCCCGTATGGCCGAGACCCTCGGCTCGATCGAGGGCGTCTACGAGGCAGCGGCGGCCGCTCAGACCCGGTCCCAGCGCTCCCGCACCGCGGAACAGCTCCAGCGCCACGGCGTCACCGTCGTCGACGCGACCCCCGACACCCTGGCCCCCGCCCTGGCCGACGCCTACCTCGCCCTGAAAGCAGCCGGCCGCCTCTGACCACGGGCGAGGAAACAACCCTCTCCGGGAGGGCTTCCGGCCCGTAAACGCAGAAAAGCCCCGCACCATGAGGTGCGGGGCTTTCCCACAATGATTGTTCGGCGGCGTCCTACTCTCCCACAGGGTCCCCCCT
>NZ_JBEOXR010000082.1:0-27022 GCF_040296665.1 Streptomyces sp. NPDC002057 | reverse complement strand
GGCGCCTGGGGTTTTCGCGGGGGGGCCGGGGGGGGCGCCGGGGGGGGGGGGGCGCCCGCCCCCCCCCCCCCACGTCGCCACGAAGATGATCGCCGCCAGGGCTTCGCGGTCACCGGCCCGGCGTCGACCACCGCCCTGCGGACGTATCACCTCAGTAGGTGGCACCACCCGCCGGAACAGCGCCCACAACTCGTCCGGCACCAGTCGCTCCACGAGTCCCGCCATGCACGGATCAACGAACGATCACGCCATAAAAACGACGTCTAAGAACTCCTAACGAAATGATCTTCGAGGTGGTTGGGTCACTCCGGGACTGATGATCCGGGGGTGTGGCGTGGCTCGGCCGAAGTCAGGGGATGTCGACGACGAGCTGTGGGCGGTGATCGAGCCGCTGCTGCCGAAGGTCGAGCGTCGTGCCCGTCACCCGGGCGCAAGCGGCATCCTGACCGGCTGGTGTTCCAGGGCATTCTGTTCGTCCTGCATACGGGATTGCCTGGGAACACCTGCCGCAGGAACGTGGCTTCGGCTCAGACGTGACCTGTTGACGCCGCCTGGCCGAGTGGACGAAGGTCGGTGTGCGGCCCCGGCCGCACGAGGTCCTCTTGGCAAATGCCCCGCAGCGTGAACGCCCTGGACGTCTCCTGGGCAGCCGTCGGCGGCCCCCACATCCGGGCGTTAAGGGGGCTCCGAGACCGGTAGAAGCCCTGTTGACCGGGGGAGAACGGGCAGCAAGCACCACGTGATCACCACCTGCCTGAGATCACTACGCCGGTACTCGACCACTCGCCCGACGCATCATCACCAGCGCGCACACCAGGTCTCATGCCTGCTGCGCGCCGCAGGGAGCCTTGCCGCGAGCGGATCCGGTGACTCAGGACACGCCCGCACGTGGAGGTCGCGCAGCATCACCGAAGTTCGGCGAGTCCGGGAACGGCGGCAATTGCCGCCCTGGCGCTGGTTCCAATCCTCGTACCGTTCCTGGTGCAGAGCACTCAGTCCCACCAGTCGTTGCCGGTGTGCCAGCGCTGCACCCACTCGGTGAAGCCCCATGCGTGGTCGCCGGGCGCTGGGATGGCTCCGACATCGGCGATCATCCACACTTCGCCGCGGCGGGGGCCGGTGGTCAGCAGGAGCCAGAACGACTGTCCGTCCTCGGATCCGAGAACGATGGACCCCTTGTTGAAGGCCGCGCCGATCTGCGGGTCCTCGAGGTCGACACTCTCGTCATCCTCCCAGTGCCAGGCTGCCTCCAAAGGGAACGGCTCTCCTGGTTGCCGCGGGCCGAGATCGGGCCACGCGTCGGGCAGCCGGCCGAGGGGCTGGAGACCGCCGTCGCCGGCGGGTCCGTGCCCGGACCCGTTGCTGATCTCCGCGATGAACGTCCTGTACGGCTCCGGGAGGACCACGCCGTTCTCCTGCTCCCAGTCCGCGACGCCGTCATGTCCTAGCGGAGGCTCGCGCCATTCCGGCGGAATCGCGGAGCGCAGGAAGGCGAGGGCGGCTTCGAAGGGACGCTGATCACATGCATCTGTCACAGCACCATGCTGGCAGACGGGGCTGACACCTCATCGCGACTGCTTCACTCCGGAGCTGTGCTGCCCAGATCATGAACATCGAACAGAACTGGAGGTGGCCGGCGCCCTTGGCTCGCCCCGGACGGGGGCCCGCACTGTCAGATGTCTCCATGGTGGACGCTGGGGGCGCGACAACGACCCCAGCACGGGTGACCGGGGGCGGCGCGTCGTACGGCGAGGGCGGTGATCGAAGGAGCAGTCGGCTCGGGCCCACCGCATCCGGAGGGTAGTGGGCGCAGAGCCCTTCTCCGTCCTGATCGGGGGTGATGTCCCTCTTCGGGGTGGTCACGGCCGCACGGCGGTGACCACTTGTCCGGGTCGTGGGACGCGTGATCATGCGACGGCTGATGGTCTCTCTGGCCGTGGCCGCACTGCTCAGCAGCGGCGCCGCCCCGGCGCTCGCGGACGCGAGAGCCCTGCGCATGCCACGCCCTACCCCGTAGTGCTGGGAGCGAAGCGCAGATCGGTGGCGAGCAGCGCAAATTCAGCGGCGGATCGGTGCGGCCGCCCTTCTCGCCCGCGTCCCACCCCCGGCGTTCTTGGTGTGTCAGTGCGGTGCGTGATGCTGACCCGTCAGCGCCGTGCGGTGTGCGGCTCAGTCATCGAGCGGGGAGCGTCGCCGATGGCCTCTGATCGGCTCGGGGGACCGATTAGCCAGGATCGACTGCACCCGGCGAACCTGGAGGCGTTCGTGTTGAGGGCGTGGCGGGTGGAGGCGCATTCACTGGCGGTCCAAGGACGCCACGAGCATGCGCCGCCTCGCCGCTGAGCACGTCAGAGCCGACGAACGCCTCACCGGAGCCCGCCCCAACGCCGTCTGCGGCTGCGGCAGCGCGCTCCCCGCCCTCCACGAAACCAGTGCCCCGCGCCCGGTACCAGCCTGCTGGCACTCGTCCACAACCCGGCTGTCGGCCAGGTCTGGACTCTGGCGGTCTACCAGGCCTGCGCCCGGCATGTCCCGCACTTCACCGTCCTGGCCACGTCCACACACCCGCGATGATCGACGGCGGCCGCACCTGTTCCCCTACCTGCTCCCGCAAACTTCGCCACGGTCGGCTTCCCCGTCATCCGTGAACGCGTCAACGTCCACCCGGACGGCCAAGCGAGCTAGCGACGAGTAGCACGCAGGCTGACCCGATCCTCCCCTCCACGCGGGCGCTCATCCCCGCAAGGCAAGGCCGTGCGGCGATGGGGGCGAGCCCTGCTGGTCGGTGCGTGGGCCCCGGGGGTGGGGTCGGTTTCGCCGGGCGCTCGGTGACGATCTGGCAGATGATGAGGGCAGAGAGCCCGCCCGGGAAGCCGTCGCACGTTGCACCGGGCGGGCGCTTGGTTGTGGTGGGTCAGATGCCGCGGAGCATGACGGCGTACAGGGGGAGTCGGCGAACGGCTGGCGTTCGCCGATCTTGCGGTATTCCCAGCTCTTGCAGAGGGCCTGGACGCGGGAAGTGTGGGGCAGTGCCGGGGGCAGCCAACTGCGGCCGATGAGCCTGGGTGCCGAAGGACTTCACGCTGTGCCGGCTCCCTGCCCGGACACCGTCATCGAGTACCAGCCCGTTGAGTGCCCCCAGTCGCCCTCTCTGTCTGGCGCGGCAGGGGGCTTACTTCGATTCGACGCGTCCTGCCGGGTTGGGTCCGGTCGTGAATGACTCGCAGGTGGTCTGCCAGGCGTTGTCGCCGGGGTGGAGCTGGGTGCGGAGATATGCCGCGGTGAGCTGGGCGAGGGCGGCAACTCGCTCGGGGCTCTCGTCGGTGGTTTCGGCGGCGTCGTATCCGGCGATGCCGCCGAGTCCGTGCTCCGCGTCGAACAGGGTGAGCAGGGTCTTGGGGCGTGGGGCGAGGGTGTAGGGGTCGGCGTGCCAGTCCGGGCCCATGTCTGTGAAGTGCCGGGGGTCGTCCTTGTCGCCGGTGACGACCAGCGCGGGTGCGGTCATGGTGGAGAAGTCGACGGCCCCGATGACCGGCCAGTGCTCGGCCATCGGTCCGTTGAAGACTTCGCCGCCCCTGCCGGGCGGGGCGAGCAGCACACCCGCCTTGATGCGGGGTTCGGTGAGGTGCACCAGGTTCCCGGTGTCGGGGTCGGTGAGTCCGGCGCCCAGCAGGAGGGCAGCGGTGAAGCCCCCGAGCGAGTGGCCGGCGAGGGCGATCTTGGTGCGGTCGATCCGCCCGGCGAGCTGCGGCACGGCGTTCTCGATCACCTCGAGCCGATCGAGGACATGGGTCATGTCCTCGGCGCGGGAGCGCCAGAAGTCAGGTGCCCCGGGGGCATCCGCGACCAGGTCGGTCAGTGTCCTGGAGGTGAGGTGAGTGGGCTG
Source organism: Streptomyces sp. NPDC002057 (assembly GCF_040296665.1). Classification (NCBI taxonomy): domain Bacteria; kingdom Bacillati; phylum Actinomycetota; class Actinomycetes; order Kitasatosporales; family Streptomycetaceae; genus Streptomyces; species Streptomyces sp. NPDC002057. The sequence continues at coordinate 23,136 of NZ_JBEOXR010000082.1, read as the reverse complement.
GACGACGACGAATCCGTGGGCGGCCCAGAAATTGGCGAGCGGCGCGTAGCCGTTGAGCGAGGAGAGGTGGTTCGAGGGGCCGTGGCCGTGGGAGAGGAGGATGACGGGCAGGCTGGTGCCGGTCGCGGGTGCGGATACGCGCACCTGCAGATCCACGGGACGTCCGGGCGCGGACAGGACTACGGGGCTGAAGGACAGGACCGGGACGGGCAAGCCCAAGGCCTCGGCGATGGTGGTGGATGAGCTCACGGTGTGTTCCCTTTCGGCGGCGGAGCACTGCCGCCCGCCGGTCTACTGCCGGCGGCGGGCGGGCAAGACGGTCAGGAGCCTCCTGCTTCAGATAAGCTGAAACGGAACGCTGCTCCATTTAGTATCCGGAGCGCTGCTCCGTTTTGTCAACCAGTGTCGAAGGGAACGTGATGGCCGCCGAGGGCCCCGCAGGAGATTCGCCGCCCCGAAGCAAGCGGGCCGATGCCCAGCGCAACCGGGAGACGGTGCTCACCGCCGCAGCCGAGGTGTTCGTCACCTCCGGCGTCGACGCGCCGATCCGCCAGATCGCCGCCCAGGCGGGCGTCGGAATGGCCACGATCTACCGTCACTTCCCGACCCGGGCCGACCTCGTCACCGCCGTGTACCAGCATCAGATCGAGGCATGCGCGGAAGCCGGCCCGAGCCTGCTGGGCAGCCTCGATTCCCCGCTCGACGCACTGCGCGAATGGATCGACCTCTTCGTCGACTTCCTGGTCACCAAACACGGCCTCGCCGACGCTCTTCAGTCCGACTCCGACCGCTTTGCCGCGCTGCACGCCTACTTCCTCGACCGCCTTGTGCCCGTCTGCTCCCTCCTGCTCGACGCTGCGGTCGAGGCTGGCGACATCAGGTCCGGCACGCAGCCCTACGAGCTGATGCGCGGCATCGGCAACCTCTGCATCGGACGTGACAGCGACCCCGACTACGACCCTCGACGCCTGATCGCCCTCCTCCTCCAGGGACTCCAGCGACCCCAGGCGACCTGATGCCCACGAGCCAGTCGCGACCCCGGGGGCCCACTTCGAGCAGCGCCTCGGCCCGACCATGCGAACCGACGCGTTCGCCATGGCCCGCCGGGCCGCACTCCACCTCGCGGCTGTCCTCATCTGGGCCCGCAGGTGACCCACGAGGTAGTCCTGTTGTCCGCTCTCCCGGTTGCATCCGCTGACCGCGTGATCCGGTGAGAGGGATGGTGTCGTTGGCAGCTGGGTTGAGACGCGCCCGGCCAGCTGCACCAGCAGGAAGGGTGACGGTGGCTGGTCAACGCTTGGCCTTGGCCGTCTTGGGGGAGACGAGGCGGGTGCCGGTCCAGTCGTGGCCGACGCTGACGGAGGAGGTCTGCGCCAGGCCGACAGTGGGGGCGGCTTCGGCGACGTCGAATTGCCTGACGTACCTGGCATGGTCGGACTCGGAGTTGAGCACCCAGGTCACCCCGTCTTCCGCCGGCAGGCCGACTGCGTCGGTGAGCTTGTCCACCAGGTCGCCGTCGTCCTACCGCCACCAGGAGCCTGCCTGCCGCTGTAGCGGATTGACCTCCCGGGATGTGTCCCTTCGATGTGGCTCCCAGCCCGACCGGGCGCCCAGGCCGAACACCAGGAGCGCGCCGCCGTCGCTGAGGTGCTGCCGTTCCGCCGCTCTGCGTCATCGAGGTGACGCGCGGCACGGCATGGAGTTACAGCGACGCCCGTGGGGGAGTGGTGGTGCTTGGTCTGTGAGTGGGCGTGGCGGTCGGACTACCTCGGTCCGTTGATGGGGGTGGCGACCAGGGCGGCAGTTCGCGGTCGAGTGAGCGTCGAAGTATCCCAAGAGGCGACCCACACGGAAGCGAGCCGACCGAACGGAGTCTTCCCGTGCGTACGCGTCGAGCCGCCGCCGCTGCGGTCGCCGCCGCGGTGGCTGTTTTCCCTGATCTCCCCGGTTCTGGCTTCCGCGCGGTCGGCGGGGGCCGAGCCGTTCGTCCCGCAGGGCCGTGCGGCGGACCACGGTCTGATCAGCGTGGGCCTGACCTCGGGCCGGCGTCTCGTCGGCTTCGACGTCCACAACCCGGCCGACAACATCGAGGATTCGATGTCTACTGAATCAGGTCGGTATGCGTGTAGCACGTCGAGCAGGTGTAGAGCTGGAGATGGTTCCCGCCGGATACCTGGATGCCTGGCGGGTTCGACACCTTGTCGGCGTCGAACTCGGCAATGTGCTGGTCCTCGTTCGGCCCCCAGCTTCTTCTGTAGTCGCGGCATTCGTCCGAGGCGATGGTCAGCAGCGGAGTCATCGTGGTGCCGCAGTTGATGCAGAACCTGGCGATGGGATCGGTGAGACCCCACGGTGCCCATCCGCCGACCTTCCAGCCGGGGGCTTCGGAGAGCTCGTGGGAGTAGAAATCCGCCGGGAATCCGCCGTAGGCGTCATCGACAACGGCGCCGGCTGCCTGCCACGTGCTCGGGTCGCTCAACTGCTGCCGCAGTTCCTCGTCCAGCTCCAGAAGGTTGGGGTATTCGATGATCTGTTCCGGTGCGAGGAAGCACGGCTCCGGGATGTAGTGGTCGTCGACCTCGGACGGCCTGGGGGGCGAGGCGAGGACCGTGCCGACGTCGGCGGCTGTTCGCCAGAACAGTTCGGTCGAAGGCTTGTGCTCCGGCGGGTGCTCGGTCGGGCACCACAGCACCTGGAGCACGTCGGTCCGTCCCGGCGTCCGCAGCTGAGGCACGTCGCGGACGTACAGCTGGGCCAGTGGTACCAGGGGAGAGACAGGGCCCTCATGCCATTTGTCGCAGTACAGCCACGGCTGATTGACAGGCCACAGCAGAGGCCCACCGATCGAGCTCTCGTACGCCGTCGGAGAACCGGGACGCGGATGCAGCCGAGTAGCCGGGCGTGCCAGCGGGGCGAGTCGGGGGAAGACCGCAGCTACGTCGACCGGCCGTGGTGGGGTGGTACGGATGGCATTCACAGCGGCGATCTTGCCAGCGGCCTCGGGCAATCGGAGTACGACGAGTCAACCGCAGCCCAGCTCTTCCCCTGGGAGGGCGGCCACCACCAACATCCGCACTGGTCCATCGCTCACCAGACCCAGCGCGGCTCACTAACAGCTGTCCCGTAACTAGTGACCGTGGTTGTCGCTTCTGGCTGAGGTGATCAGGTCCGGTTCGCCCAGGTGGGCGCGATTGATCCGCCCTCGGCCTCGAACGATGCCTTCTGCGGCGAGTCGCTTGTGAAGCCGGCGGGGTGCGAGGGCGTCGTTGAAGCTCTCGATGAGGCCTCGGCCGGTATCGGCGAACTCGTAGCGGACCGCGTACGTCATCCCCGCGTGCTGCCATTCACAGCGGACCAGCGGGCGCGCAAGGATGGCCTCGAACCATGCAGCCGTCTGTTCTGCCAGCTCTGCCGGATTTCCGGCGGCTGTGAAGGTGAACTCAGTCGCCTCCTCCGGCAGCGAGAAGAGCTGATTGTGGAGCATGTCCGCATGGACGGCGCTCCCGTTGAAGTGGGCGCCCACGGTCAGGATTGCCTGGTTGCGCTGCGGATCGACGATGTCCAGCCAGACGATCAGCTCGCGATCGTCGGCGTGCTCTGGAGGCACCACGGCTGTGTCATCCGGGTCGACCAGCCAGGAGCGAGCATGTTCGGCGAGTACGTCCGCGAACGCGCGTTGTGCGGCGTTCAGATCGTCTTCGTCGTACTCGAACCAGGGGATCTCTTTCATATCCGCACTCTATGTGCGGCCCACGAGCTGCCCAGCAACCGCTGGTGACCGTGCAGGACCGGGCCCTGTCCTCCAGTGACCTCGTCCTGCACGACCTCTTCGCGGCCCAGACCGATGTGCGCGTCACCAGCTGCTTCGACAAAGGCGGTACGTACCGCTGGCACGTCATGTTCGAGACTGCGCAGGAGTCCGTCGAGGAGCAGGTACGGCGGTTCGTTGAGCAGATCACGGCCACCGACCCCCGCGAGAGTGCAAAGAGTCGCTGACAGCGCCCCGGGAGCCTCGCTCAGCAAGCGACGCTGGTGGGCAGTGTCCGGACGAGGCTGCGCCGACTGATGTCGGTGCGCCGGTCCAGCTCGGTGCGCAGTTCGTGGATGACCTGGGCATGGACAGCGACGCGCTGGCCAAGGCAGCCATTGTCCTCCCGCCGTGCCCGGGCCATGACTTCGGCGTCTACTACGCGGTAGTTCACCGACATGGTCGAGCCAGAAGGAGCGGTGGGTGAGCCTTGGGTGGACCTGACGCATCACGCGGTCAGAGCGGACCCGGCCGAACAGCTCGACCGCCAGATCGCGCCGGAGCCAGGCCAGGCGGGCAGCGTCGTAGCCTGCATCGCCGACGATCACGATACGCGGGTCCCCCTTCTGCTACTGGCCTGCGGCGACGAGCCGCTCGACGACACGCCTCAACTGGCAGGCGGTGATTGCGGTCGCGTCGTCTACCGCGCCGAGCCGCACCACGTCTGCCAGTTCGAGAGACCGGTTCGAATCCGCAAGTGCCTCACCTCACGTAGCTCTGAGAAGCGATCCGCATGCCGATCGATGAAGCTGTCGGTCGCCCTGGGTTCGGACGGTGTGCGTACGGATGCCGCGGAGGCCAGCGGACCGGGCACAGGGCGTGGAGGAGCGGTAGGCGTAGCGGCCGCCCTCGCACAAGTCGTAACCGGGGGATCATGCTCTCCCTGAGGCGCAGTGATCCTGGTGAGTTCCGGCTTGTGCGGTCTCCGCGTGCGACGGATTCCAGAGTCGGTCGGCCTCGCCGCGTGCGAGGTGATCTTCGTAGATCCGCACCTTGTGGCGCATCACATTCAAGGTCTCGTGCAGTTCCTGGATCTGCGCCTCCACGTGGTTTTCGTGCCGGCGCAGCAGTTCAAGTCGCTCGTGTTCGTTGCCCGGACCTTGGCGGGCCAGCTCGATGTACTGCCGGATCGTCGCCAGTGACATGCCGGAGGAGCGCAGTTTCGTGCAGATCGCCAGCCACTCCAGGTCTTCCTCGTGATAGATCCGGCGGCCGTTGGACAGGCGGCGCACAGGGTTGGCGAACAGGCCCTCCCGCTCGTAGAACCGCAGTGCGTGGACGCTGAGCCCGCTGCGTTTCGCTACTTCACCGATGCTCAGGTCCATGACCGCTCCGTAACGCAGTTCTTGATCTAGACCCGACTCTAGCTTCTAGTGTCGAGCCGTCAGCAAGTCGGCCGGTCAGGCGATCGGAACAGGGGGAGAGTATGAGCGTTTGGTTTGTCACAGGTGCATCGCGTGGGCTCGGCGCGGAGATCACTCGCGAGGCGCTGGAGCGCGGACACAGTGTGATCGCGACAGCGCGGGATGCGGCGGCGGTGCGTCAGGCGTACCCGGGCAAGACGGAGGGCTTGCTGGCGGTCAACGCGGACGTGACCGAGCCCGAGCAGTTGAGGGCCGCGGCAGAGGCCGGCCTGGCGGAGTTCGGACGGATCGACGTCGTGGTCAACAACGCCGGCTACGGCCTCGTGGGCGCGATCGAGGAAACGTCCGACAGGGCCGCCCGCGCTCTCTTCGACGTCAACGTGTTCGGTGTACTCAACACTTTGCGGGCGACCCTGCCGACGTTGCGCGCCCAGCGATCCGGACACGTCCTGAACATCGGCTCCGTGGGCGGCTTCGCCACGGCGCCGGCGGCGGGCTTGTACGGGGCGTCGAAGTTCGCCCTCGAGGGCGTCTCCGAGGCGCTGCACGGCGAGCTGGCCCCGCTGGGCGTACGTGTCACGATCGTGGAGCCGGGCGGCTTTCGCACGGACTTCCTCAACAGCTCGACGAGCATGCAGGTCGAGCCGGCCTCCATCGTGGACTACGTCGTCGGTGCGGGGCCGGTGCGTGAGGCACTGGCCAACTACGACGGCCGTCAGCCGGGAGATCCGGCGAAGGCCGCGAAGGCCATCGTCGACATCACCGAGGTCACCGAACCGCCGTTGCGTCTGCAGCTGGGCGCGGACGCGATCGAGCGTGTCGAGGCGAAGCTGGACAGGGTGCGCCGTGAACTTGACGAATGGCGCCACGTAGCACTCTCTACCGGCATCTGAACCGTTCCGGGTTCGGTGGGGACTCGACGCGGAGCGGTCGGGCCGGCGTCACGTGCCGCACGTGGACAAGGACGTCGAACCACTCGGCCAGGGATCCTCTCGTCATGTGGTGGGCGGTGCCGTTGTCCGGGTCGTGGCGCGGTCCGATGACCCGGGTTCCGGTAGTCCCGGCGAGCCGGTCGGCGACCGGGCGCGGGGGATCCGCGCGAAGGTCCAGGAGATGGTCACCGCCCATGGAGTGCAGGGGCGACTCCACCAAGGCTGCGCCCCTTGGAGGTATGGGTGCGGGAGGACCAGAACAACACCTTGTGACCGGTGTGCCGGTACCACCAGGCGGCGTTCTCGGCGAACGCCCCCTCGTCGTAGTCCATGCTGTGTGGATCCGACGGATCGTCGGGGTGGTCCTGGAGTGCGTAACACCGGACGATCACGCGAGCGTTGCGGAGCGCCAAGCGTGGCCGTCGTCGCCGGGCAGCGCTCCCACAAGGTCGTAGGCCTCCTGTGCGCGGTCGCGCCAGATGCTCCTGTCGGGGAGCGCGCGGAATCAACCTATGTGCGGATACCTCGCCAGCCGGGCTGAGGCCGGCGTAGCAGTCAAGGACCTCGCCGGGCAGTTCGCGCGCGGCCCGGCGTACGCAGGCGGTCACGGTGTCGTATGCCGACGTCCTCGTCTCATGGGGACTGACCCCGACGAGGCGGACCGGATCAATCCGGGCGGGACTGGTTGAACGCGCGCATCCACCGGAGGAGGGCGAGTACCTCTTCGGTGCCGGCGAACGGCTCCGAGGTCTCCAGCAGCGAGACCGGATCCCCGGCGCCGGCGCGGAGGTAGGTGTCGCCGTATCCCACCACAGCCGCGTCTTCCCCGAGCATGACCAAGAGAGGCCGCAGATCCTCCAGCGGCGCCCGGGGAATCAACGGTCGTCAAGAGCTTGCCGTGCTCTCAATCCGGTTCCGAACCGCAGTACGTCGTTGTGCTGAGCGTGTCATGAGGACACGCTCGTAGCTCAAGTCCGTTAGAGGTCAAGCACCGCCGTCGGCGAGCTCCTTCCCTGCGGGAGGGACCCCAGGTGGTCCGACCCCGGGGTGAGGACTCAAGCACAGGAGTTGAGCCAGAACTGGAAGTCGTGAACGAACCACCCGCGATGGGACTCGCCTCCAGTTGGCCCGTACGACCCCGGCCCCCACGTCCTTTCGGGTGGCCGGGGGCGCGGGGACAAGGTCGTGGGGCGGGCGCCGCTCGTACGGCCGGAGCGGTTTGATGGCGCCGAGGCGCGGCCGCCAGAAGATGAGGTTGTAGGTGTTCCAGCCGCCGGCGACGCGCTTGCGCGGGGCGAAGGGCCTGGTGATGTCACCCGCTCCCTCGTACCGCCACAGCACGCCGGCGGCGTCCCGCGCGTGAACGGCGCGACGCCAGTGCGCCGGCGTACCGGGCGCGAAGTCCACTCCGACCGTTCCCCGTGCGACGACCGCGCCTGTGTTGTCCTTCAGCTCGACCAGCGGCCTCGGTGTCGACCAGCGCGACCGCGGTCACGTTGGCGACCACCGCGACCGTGTACGCCAGCGGGCGCGCGGCGGGCACCGCCGGAAGGTCGAGGGACGGCGGATCCGCGTCCTGGGTGTCGTGCATGAACGGCATGTTCCAGCGGCACGCGCTGTATGAGACGCCGTTGACCGAGCAGGTGGAGCGGACCGCATCACTGCTCACCGGCGAGCCTCCCGCACTCTCCCTCAGCTTCGTCGACGGGCGCACGGCCCCCGTCACAGGCCCCCGCACCCCTGCGGGCAGCGAGGCCGTGAACCGCAGCGTCACCCCTCCCTCCTCGCCCGCCGGGACCCTCACAGGACGACCTTTCTGGACCACCCTCCCGACGTCCGCCCAGGCGACGCCACCCGCCAAGACGGGCGCGGCGAAGGCCGCGGCCTCCCCGAGAGCCACCGCCACCAGCGCCGTAGCAGTTACGGTCCTACGCGCACGTCCCACGAGAACCCGTTGCGCCCCCCGGGAGCAGAGGCAGTTGCTGTTGGAAGGAGCACGGGGCCGGTCCGGCCGACCTGCCCCCCCGGCCACTTCCGCCGCCGAGGACGAGCTTCAGGAGCACGCCGACGTCGTCGCTCCGGTGCTGCCCGCATACGGCGGCGTAGGTCATCGCGGTGACGCTCAGCCGAGGGTGACCGGGGCGCCCGCCGCGGGCGCTGCGGACGTGGCCGCGCCCTGGAAGAGGGCCAGCGGGCTGAGCCGTGTGTGAGGTGTCGTTGCCGGGGAAGCCGCTGTACGAGTGAGCGGCTCTTACTCGTGGTCGCCGCCTGCGGGCTTTCCCCCTTCCGCAGGCGGCGGCCTCCCTTTGCCGTGTCCCGAGCAGGCGGGGACGGCATGGGGGAGGGCAGGGCGCGCACACGGAGGTTGAGGGATCGTGCTGGCGACACGAGGGCCAGGGGTGAGAGCTATGACCGACCGCATGCCGCAGTGGGACGATCCGAGCCCGCGTCTGGTCCTGGTGTCGGGGCTGCCGGGGTGGCGGGCGGTGAACGGTGAGGCGCTGGTCTGTTACGAGCCGTCCGCGTCCCCCGCGACCGTGGTCCTGTCCGCGTACGGAGAGTTCGACTCGGACTCGGTGGACTGCTTCCGGGAAGCGATCACCGGCGTCTGTACGACGCAGACCGAGCGGGTCCTGCTGGAGCTGACGGGGGTCACCTTCGCCGACTCCGCGTTCGTGAACGAACTCCTCGCAGCCCGCGACCGCTGCCGCCTCATCCTCGTGGGGCCACTTCCCCGGCCGGTCCGCCGGCTCCTGAAGGCGGCCGGAGTCCTGAGCTTCTTCCACATCGCCCTGGACGACGGCCCGGAGTGACGACGGCCCGGAGTGACGGCGGCTGCGACGGTGGACGCTGCGGACGCGACACCGCGCCCCGGGCACAGGGGGTCCTGGGGGCGGGTCGCACGGCGGGCGCGGTGAATCGAGGACCAGACCCGGCTCGGGCCCGCCTCACACGCAGCGCAAGAGGCGTAGAGCCCCTCTCCACCCTGATCTGCGGTGATGCCCTCCGTCGGGGTGGTTACGGCAGCACCGCCGTGACCCGGAGCGTCAGTGGTGGCGGGCGAGTCTTGCGGCGGAGACGAACAGGATCACGGCCAAGCCCGGGATGAGGACGATGTCCGGGAAGATGCCGAGGAAGAGCCCGCCGAGCAGGGCGCCCGCGATGGAGCCGGCGGCCATGATGGCGGTGAAGCGGAGGTTCGTGCCGAGGACGGCGAAGGTGCCGGCACGGCTGCAGCGGGCGAAGGCGATCAGCATGATCCGTAGGGAGACCAGCAGGGAGAGGCTCCCGACGGTCCTGATGTCCTCGCCGAACAGCAGCACGAGCATCGGAATCAGTAGATTGCCGCCTGCAACTCCCATGATCGCGGGTGGGCGCATGCCTCCGCTGGTTCTCGTGAGCAAGGCAATGTGGCGGTGCTCCCGTAGGGCACGGTTTCGGGCGGGCGGCGGACACGGCCCCTGGCCCTCGGCCCCGTGGTCGCTCAGGAGTAGGTCATGGGGCAGCCGTGCCGTATGGAGTACTGCGCGGCGCGCAGGTAGAGAGCCACGTAGAAGGCCGCGTCCCGGTCCTCGGCCCACGGTCCTGTCCGCGCCCGGGCGGCGCGGTCCGCCCCGCCCTCCAGGAACCACAGGCTCAGTGTGAGACTCCCGCCCGCCGGTATCGCGTCCACGGGCAGTTCGACGGCGTCGGCGAGCCGCTCGGCCAGCGCGAGTACACGCGGGGCCCCGGCGACCACTGTCTCCTCGCCGGAGTACGCGGTGCCGACGGGGAGCACGATCTCCTCCTCCAACGCGAACGGCACCAGCACACTCCAGTCGAGGAGGGCCGACAGCTCCGCATCGGTCAGCCGCGTCCTGCACAGCGCCACGAAGCCGTCCATGGACGGGGTGGCCTTCTCCTCGAACCAGCCCGGCGCCTCCTCTGCGCCCGGCCGCAGCTCGTAAGGGGGCAGCCCGCGCCGCTCCAGCTCGGTGTTCAGGGCGGCGGCGACGTCCCCGTACCCGTCCTCCCCGAGTTGTGACCAGTCCTGCGCGGTGACACTCACCAGATAGACACCCATGATCGCAACGTACCGGCCGCCACCGACAACGTCCCTGCCTCTCGTGGGAGCGCGGCGGCCGTGCCCACCGGTTCAGCGGCGCCTGAGGCTGCATCAGCGCCGAGGCGCCGACCGCTCGACCGCCCGCACCCAACGCCCTGTCAGGCTTCGCCGCGCCGGGCCCAGGTCCCTCTTCCGCCCGCAGTCATCAGCGTGTTGACGATGTGCGACCGGTTGCGGCCGCCCCGAAGCAGCCGCTCGGCCGCCAGGCCGAACGCCAGCGCAGGTCCCACGAGACCGAGGGTCTCGCCGGTGCCGAGAGCCAGCCCCGCGCCGGCGAGCCCGAGGCCGGTCTCGGCCGCGGCCCAGGCGAGCCGCCCGGGCCGCTCTCCGGAAGCCGGCAGCTGCCGCCGGACCGCCCGGAGCAGCGCGGGGAGGGCGTCGTCGGCCGCCGCCGCGTCCCCGGCGCGCAGCGCCGCCTGGAAGGCGTCGCGACGACGGGTCACGACCTCGTCCTGATGGATCTTCGCGATGTCCTGCCAGCCCAGTTCGGCGACCGCCGCCAAGTTGCCCGGGGCCAGCCCGTGTTCCGCGGGGGCGGTGGCCCCGGGGCCGGCGGGCTCGAAGAGCGCGTCCGTCGGACGCCCGAGGTAGAGCCCGATGTCGGCCGCTTCCGGGAGCGACCGCGGGGACGCCCCGTCGGTGCCCAACGTCCGCTGTACCGCTGCGTTCCAGGCCTGCGTCGCGGTGTTCCACATCGCCGTCCTGTGTGGCGGGTCCGTCGCGTCCAGCTGGGCGAAGAGCACGGCCCTACGGTGCCGGTTCGACGGCTCCACGTGCTCGTCGAGATAGGCGAGGGTGCGTTCCACCGGGGCGTAGTCGTGGCCGGGGAGCCCGGACAGCTCCGCCACCTCCTCCAACACGTCGCGGTACGAGCAGGTGCGCGTCACGGCGCTCGTGCCCAGCGGCACTCCCGCCTCGCGGGAGAAGTGATGCAGGGTCCAGGCCACGGCCTCCAGCCTGCGCCGGACCGCCCCGCCCTCCTCGTACCGTGTGCCCAGCGCGGTACCCCGCGCGAACAGCGGCCCGGGATTAGCCTCCCCGCGCTCCAGAACGGCTTCGGACAGCCTGACCAGGGGCTCCGCCGTGTCGAACGAAGAAGAGAGCCAGCCGGGCTCCAGGGTGCGGTGCAGGCCGGTGGTGACCAGGGCGAAGGGGTCGCTGCCCGCCGGAGCGGCGGTGGTGCAGCGCAGGAACGACGGGCAGTCGCGCACGAAGGACCGGAAGTCCTCCGTCTCGAACAGCACCTGTACCGCATGGCTGTCGATGAGCTGCACGTCGCTCAGCACCACCGTGTGCCCGAGCAGGGCCTGGATCTTCAGCATGACGGCCAGTGACGTGTCCTGCGGACCCCACCCGGACACGCGCAGATGCTCACCATCAAGCCAGTGGGCATAGATCTCCATGGTTCCCCTTCCCCCGCCGAGCGAGGGGCTCCCCCTCGGCAGCAGACCCTACGGTGACGAAGCCAACTGCGCTAAGTGCCTGCTCGGTTGGAGCCGGTCGCACACCCCGCACTGCCCCAAACCGAGACCGAGATGGTACAGCCATGGCGCGGCGGAGATCCCGGGGGCGGCCTTGTCCACGAGAACGGGCTCCGGCACAAATTCTGTTGGAGCTGCACGGGCCGGGGCTTGTTTCCTTCTCAGGGCTCGGGGGTGGCGTACACGTCGTCCCAGGTGTCGCCCCCGCGCGGGGGGATGGTCCGCTGAACGGGCGGCTGCGGATCCTGCCTGTCCCGTCGCCCCCGCGCCCGCGGGGATGGTCTGACTTCACGGGAGTGGAAATCCGGGGCGCTGACGGCGTGACGCCGTCGTGCTCCGCAGCACCGGCCTGCTCCCACGCCACCGACGGACCGCACCCGAAACGGCGGGCACCGCCCGCGAGAAGCAGGGCTGGGTCGTGTCCGGCCGATCGCTCCGAGGCGACACCTCTGGACGTCCTATCTGCCCACGTCGACCAGGAAGGACAGCCGGCCGTCCGCCGCGCGAAACACGGCGTGCCGCAAGGTCGGTTCGCTGTACGACGACGCCGACGTGACCGGAATGACGCACCCCTCTTCCGTCTTGAGGCACTTGTCCAGCGCGGTCTCGACACCCCCGACCGCGGCCGTTCCCGGCAGCTGCCTCATCCACTGACCGACCATGTCGAGCTCGTCGGCGCACAGATCGTCGCACGCGTCGTCCTTCGTGTACGTCACCCGCTCCCGGTCCTCCGGGGTGCGGGACGCGGAGGCCCTGGTGAAGCCGGAGGGGGCGGTGAGTGCCTCGGCCGCGCGCCGGTTGTCCTCGTAGTCCTGGCCGTTGCCCGCCTTGGTGTAGACGACGTAGCCGGTCACCGATACCGCTGCGACCACCAGCACCGCCAGACCGGACAGCACGGCCCGGCGGCGTGGGCTGCTCCGGCGGGATGCGGCAGCGGGTGGTGCGGCGGGCCCCGGTCCGACGGTCGGCTGAGCGGCGAGGTCCTGGGCGGTCAGGCTCCACGACGGCGCGGTGGGCACCGCCGGGGGAGCGGGCGGGGCCACCGAGGGAGTGAAGGGCGCCGAAGCTGCCCGGGTCAGGAGCGCTCGCAGCTCCTCCATGGCCAGGCGCGCGCCCGGATCCTTGTGCAGCAGTCCGTCGAGCACGGGGCCGAGGGTCCCGGCCCGTGTGGCCGGCGCGGGTTCCTCTGTCGCGACGGCGACGAGGACCGCACTGGGAGCCGTCCCTTCGAACGGAGCACGTCCCTCCACCGCGGCGTAGAGCGTCGCACCCAGCGACCACAGATCCGACTCGGCCGTCGCGGGAAGACCCCGAACCTGCTCGGGAGCCATGAACGCGGGCGTCCCCATGATCATGCCGGTGGCCGTAAGGGTGGCGTCCCCCTCAAGGGCGGCGATCCCGAAGTCAGTCAGGACGACCCGGCCCTCTTCGAGAAGGATGTTGGCGGGCTTGATGTCACGGTGCGTGATTCCCATCCGATGCGCGGCGCCGAGTGCGGCGGCCACCTGCAGACCGATGTCCGCCACCTGCCGCGGCGGAAGCGCGCCCTGCGCGTCGATGAGGTCGGCCAGGGAACCGCCGTCCACCAACTCCATGACGATCCAGGGTCGTCCGTCAGGTCCGGCTATCCGGTCGTGGACGGTGATGATCCCCGGATGCTTCAGCCGGGCGGCCGCTCTGGCCTCACGGTCGAGCCTGGCTATCCAGTTCTTCCGCTCGGCATCCCCCAGATACTCGGGCAGCCGCAACTCCTTGACGGCGATGTCGCGCCCCAACTGCTCATCGTGCGCCCGCCAGACGGCACCCATACCGCCCTGGCCGAGAAGGTGCGTCAACCGGTAGCGGCCCGCGAGGAGTTGTCCGTGATCGTCATTCACGGACGGACTATAGTCGGGTTGCCTTCCACGCGGCGGGGGTTGCTCGTGCGACCGAGGGGGATGCGCCGGTCGACTTCCTCCCCGTACGGGCGCATCGTCACCCGCGTACGGGTGCAGCGGCACACGGCGACCGCCCGCACCCACCCGTCGTCGGCCCCACGTCAAAGAGGGCGAAGGAAGGGAACACCGGGCGATTCGCTGGGGCAGATCCTGCCCGTGCGCCTCGCGGAGGTGGTGGGGGAGGCGAGGATCCGAACGGCTCCCACGTCGCGTGCCGAGGACCCGAGCCGCTCGTACGTCATGTTCACCCGCAGGTCACCGCCTGAGTGCGGACAGTGACATACCCCCCGCTGTCCCTGGACCGTCTCTCGCCGTCACGCCAGCGGCAGTGGGGTACTGAACGCAGTTCAAGTCGGTTCCGCAGAGGATTCGTATCCCGAAGCTCGCGCCGGTTCGATCGCATGCCGACAGTGCCGCACCCGGACCTTCGCCTCCATCCGTAGCCGGTTCTATCCCCTGAAGCGCTATGTTCCGTTTGTGTGGATATCCTGTCCGGTGTGATCGACTCTGGACGGCAAGGCCTCCGGCTACGGCCACGGCTTGGCCGGCGCCGTGGCCAGGGGGCGCTTGTGCGGCTGTCGCCGGTCATCCTGACCGTCGTGATCGCCGGTCTGGCCTACTCCACGCCGCCGGAAATGGCATTCAGCCGCCTCCTGCCCGCCGCACCGGCCCTGGCCGCCTCCATGTGGCCCGTCCTGCCCACCGTCCTGCTCGGCACGGTCTGCCTGCTGCTGATGATCGGCCTCAGCCTCGTCTTCCCCGACCTGGGAACGTGGTGGACGGCCGCGGGGATCATCGCGGTCACCGTGGCCGCCGCCTACGGAAGCCACGTACGGCTGAAGCGCGAGCGCACCCTCCTTCAGGTACGGCTCGTCGCCGACGCGGCGCAGCAAGTGGTGCTCAGCCCGATGCCTCGCCGCTTCAGGAACGTCGAGATCGAGTCGCTGTACCTCGCGGCCGCGGCGGAGGCCCGCATCGGAGGGGACTTCTACGAGGCGATCGACACGCCCTACGGCATCAGACTGCTCATCGGCGACGTACGGGGCAAGGGCCTGCCGGCGGTGGGAGCGGCCGCGGCCATCGTCAACGCCTTCCGCGAGGCCGCCTACAGCGAGTCCGACATGGTCCACATCGCCCGCAGGCTCGACGCCAGCTGCACGCGTTACAACGGCGCCTATCCCCCCGAAGGCACGATGGAGCGCTTCGCCACCGCGCTGCTCGTCGAGATCCCGAACGACGGCGGGCGGATCGACGTCCTCAACTGCGGACACCCGCCTCCGCTGCTCCTCAACCACCGGACGCTCCGTGTCCTCGAATCGAAGACCCCATCACCCCTGCTCAGCCTCGCCGACCTCCTGGGTGATCACTACAACGTCGACACCTGCGACTACGCCCCCGGTGACCTCTTGCTCCTCTACACCGACGGGATCGCCGAGGCGCGCGATCGTAGCGGCGAGTTCTTCCCGCTGGCGGCCTGGATGCGCCGACAGCCCCTGACGCCGCCCCGCGACCTTCTCGCGACGCTCCACCGCGACCTCCTCCGCTACACCAGAGGACGCCTCGACGACGACATCGCCGCCCTCGCGGTGCGCCTGTGGGACGACCGGGTAGCCCCGTCCCGGTGAGCGGCTCACCGGGACGGCACGCGCAGGCCACCGGCCATGGCATCGGATCTTGAGCCCGCCCCGGCCAGGACGCAAGCCAGGCCGGACGAAGCGCACCCTCTGAGCATCACCGCCGCCTCTCGGCGTACGCCCCGTGACTGTTCTCCCGGCGCGCACCCATGCCACGCCGAAGGCCGGCCTGCCTCTGCTGTGCGCGGTGGACGATACGATCCCGCTCTTCTCGGCGGCGCGGTCGGAACCAGGTCAGTGGCCACCAGGGCTGGGGATGCACGAGCCGTCCATGGTGCGCCCGACGACCTCGGCGGTGGCCGTGCCGTTCTCCTCCAGGTGGCCGTTCACACAGACCTTTCCGCGCCCGCCGCCGACGGTGATGCTCTTGGCCGGCGCCCCGAAGGCATCGTCCCGTACCTCGACGTCGGTCGACCGGAGGCCAAGGGCCTGGGCGGCGGCTGCCCGCACCTTCGCCACGTCGACGGGCTTCCCCGCGAGCTTCGCGAGCGCGGTGCGGAGGGCATCGGCCTTTCCCGCCGCCTCGGCGCGCTGTTGCTCGCTTATCTCGAACTCGCGCCGGTAGCCGTGGTTTTCGGCGTACCGCTTGTTGGGGTCATAGGAGATGCACGGTACCGGTGTCGCGAGCGGCGGCTCGTTCGGCATGGGGCAGACAGGCATTCCGGACGGTGACGAGGCGGCTCTCGGATCGTCGGCGGCGTCGGCGCATCCGGCGGCGAGAGCGGCCAGCAGGAGGAGGCCGACAGCGGCGGTGGCACGGTGCTGATGGGTGCGCATGGCGCTCATCCTGCCCGAACGCCCTGGGCGAGGGGCAGCGCCCGGTGGGGCGGGCGCACGAGACCTCTCGTGATGCGGGGATCACGTCTGCGACGGGTCGGCGCGGGTGGGTACTTGGGCCGCCGGCGGACCACCTGTCGGGTGCCGTGCCGTGCCGTGCCGTGCTGGGCTGGGCTGACGCGGTGTGTGTCCTGGGGTGTGCGGCACGGATTCCCTGTGGGACGCGCGCGGTGGTACGGGCATTTCGCGGCCGGACCTGTGCGGCCGCGGCCCCGATGCCCAACCGGGCGTCGGGGCCGCAGCCACACAGGTCGGGGGCTCCACCCCCGGTTCCGTACGTTCCTCGTCAGACCGCGGACGCGGCCACCTCGGCGGGCTCTTCCTTCACCTGGGCCGTGACGGCGGCGGTCTGCGGAGTGGGCCAGCTGTACAGCGCGATGCCCTGTCGGGTGTCCTTGTCCAGTCCGTCCTTCGCCACCAGCCTTTCCAGGGTGTTGCGGACGACCTGATCCGACGTCGCGCGCTCGGGGTGAGCGGCCTTCAGCTCGGTGCTGATCTCACTGACCTTCTTCGGCTCACCGGGCTGCTGCGAGAGCAGGACCTTGAGGAGCTCCCCGAGCGTCGGCCCCGTGGACTTCACGTTCTTCTTGGTCGCAGCCGCCGCGGTCTTCCTGACGGCCGTCTTCTTCGCAGCCGGAGCCTTCTCGACCGCAACCGGCTGAGCGACCGGGGCCACAGGGGCGGGAGCCTCCTTGGCCGACGTCTCGACGACGGGAGCCTTCTTGGCGGCGGGCTTGGCCTTGGTGGCCTTCCTCGCCGGCGTCCTCTTCGCCGGGGCCGCGGTACTCGCGGGCTTCGCCGCCCTCGGCTGCGGTACGGCCGTCTCCGGAGCACCCGCGCCCGCCGGGACCGTGTTGCTCACCGGCTTACCACCGCCGACGGTCGGCAGGGACTGCAGCGTGGTGATGAGCCACTTCTCCTCCTCCTGGAGCTGGCTCAGACGAACAGAGAGTTCGGCCTGCTGTGATTGGTTGGTGGCGAGGTCGGCGGCAAGCTGCTCCGCGTACTTGGTCTGGATCGAGGGATTTACCGGCTCGTTGGCCACGACAGTCCACGCTCCTCATCGGGGGGATGGGTATTGCTGCCGGATGCTACTTGCCTCAAGAGCGGCCGGTGAGAGTTCGGCATGCCGTAATGGCGCTCCTGAGGAGATTTCTTGTCCAAGCGGACACGCGACATAGCCTTGCGAAGACCGTGCGCACCAGCTTCCCGCTCACCACTCCGTGCCTGCTAAATCGCCCTGGACGAGCAGATCTTGTTCGGCGAGCGAGACCGCGTTGACCGATCGAGAACACTGCCGCACGGCTGCGACACGAGCGCATGTCGCCTCGACAGAAACTTTCTTGAGCGATGAAGGCGCAGTTCAGGGCGTTTCCACGCCATGGGAAGGGGGTGAAGTGAGGTCGAGGCAGGCAATCGTTCATGGTTGAGAGGGAGGGGGCTCAAGGGGCCGGGTAGCCCGGAAGGCCTCGGCCGGTGTTTGCCTCTGTCGCCTCGGTCGGCACCGGTTCCGCGACCGGGAACTGAAATAGCCGACGCTGTGGGCCATTCGGTGACCGAACCGGGCGCGTCGGCCCAGAATATTCAGGGATCCCACGTGGACGTCGGTTGACCCAGGCGCGGATACCGCGCTCATCGTTCTCGCGGCAGCTCGGATACCGCGCTCATCGTCCTCCCGCCCAAGAACCCGCAGCAGTTGGCCCATGTCGTACACGTACACGACTGGCGCCTTGCAACCCCAGCGGCGCTCGCGCCGCCGGTGGCCGTAGGCGGACGCCGACTGTCCCATGGGACAGTCCCCGCTCAGGCGACGAATGGCCCGGTGCCGTCCGGCGAGGACGCAGACCGGATTTCGCGGATCCATCAGCGACGGAAGACCAGGTGCAAGGTCGCCCGCATACTGCCCACTTCGAGGAAATCCCACGGTTGGCCGTCAGATCGCTACGAGCCACCTCAGGACTGCTTCACAGACCTCATCAACGTCTCACGCTCGGGGCCAGGCGGGATCTTGCGGCGTTCCGTTCCGACGGCGTCCGGAGGACCATCCGCTTGCTCTCAACCGCACTTGAGGTCATACGGTTCGGTGCATGACCTGCATAGCTGCAGGCTCAGAGAATGAAGTACGAGGAGGGGAAATTCCATGACGTCCCAGCAGCTCTCCGACGCGGAACTCGCCGGCCAGCCCGCTGCGTACTGGACCGGTGTCGCCTACGAGGCACTCATCGCGTACACCCGGGCCCAGCAGGCCGAAAAGGGTTACACCCAGCCCCAGTTCTGGCTGCTGCGCAACCTGTCGGAGAACGACATCTCGCCCGATGGGAAGGGGAAGACCCTCCCCGAGCTACAGGCAGCCATGGCCTCCTACATACGTCCCGAAGATGACCTGGCGGCCGAGGCCGAGGTCCTCCTCGGGCGTGGTTGGCTGGTCCGCGACGCCGAGGACCGGCTGTGGCTCACCAAGGAGGGAGAGCAGGCCCGCGTCGACCTCGCACGCAACGCCCCCGCGATCCGCGCCACCCTCCACCGAGGCATTGACGACGCGGACTACGTCACCACTCTGAAGGTGCTCCAGCAGCTGATTCGCAACGCCGGCGGGACGGCCGCCTGACCGACCGAGGGCCGGGTAGAAGGCCCGGCCTCTGGTGGGGTCGGGGCAGATCGATCGGCGTTGTGGACCCGTCGCACCCTGACAGGGGGACCGTGATGCACCGCCAGGCATGGCACCCGAGCGACGCGTCGTAACACTGCGACACCACCACAGGCACTTCCTCGGCGGATACGCCTCGCTGGAGTTCGGAGCAATGCTCAGGACTTGTGGATCGGTTCCAGGAGGGCATGCGGAGGGCATACCTTCCCGAATGATCCGTAAGGTCTCCGAGTACGCCCGCGTTGCAGCACGGGTCGGGAAGGCACGCCCGTGCTCAGCGTAGTCACCGACAACGGCTCCACCCAGTCCGGCTCCTTGATCGACGAGATAGTGCGGGAAGGCGCCAGCAGGATGCTGGCCGCCGCACTGGAAGCGGAAGTCAATCAGTACATAGCCGAGTTGGCGGCCGAGACCGACGAGCACGGGCGGCGCCTGGTGGTCCGCTACGGCCACCACCGGCCCCGGACAGTGGTCGCCGCCGCCGGACCGGTCGAGGTCAAGGCCCCGCGGATCAACGACCGCCGCGCCGACGACGAGACCGGCGGGCGCAAGCGGTTCTCCTCGAAGATCCTTCCGCCGTGGTGCCGCAAATCCCCGAAGATCTCTGAGGTGCTGCCGCTGCTCTACCTGCACGGCCTGTCGTCCGGCGATTTCGTCCCGGCGCTGGAGCAGTTCATCGGCGGCACGGCCGGCCTGTCGGCCGCGACCGTGACACGGCTGACCAGGCAGTGGAGCGATGACCACGCCGCATTCCAGAACCGGGACCTGTCCGACCGGGACTTCGTCTACGTGTGGGCGGACGGCGTGCACCCCAAGATCCGGCTCGGCCAGGCCCACTCGTGCATCCTGGTCCTGCTCGGGGTCCGGCTGGACGGCACGAAGGAGCTGATCGCCCTGGCCGAGGGCCTGCGCGAGTCCACCGAGTCGTGGGCCGACCTGCTGCGCGACTGCCGCCGACGAGGCATGCGCGACCCCGAGCTGGTCATCGGCGACGGCGCCATGGGCCTTTGGCGGGCACTTGCCGAGGTGTTCCCGGCAGCCAGGCCGCAAAGGTGCTGGGTTCACAAAGCCCGCAACGTCACCAACTGCCTGCCCAAGTCCGCGCAGCCCGGCGCGACGAAGGCGATGCAGGAGATCTACAACGCCGAGGACCGTGCCCACGCCGAGAAGGCGATCGACGCGTTCGCGAAAACCTACGGGGCGAAGTTCCCGAAGGCCGTCGCGAAGATCACCGAAGACCGGGACGAACTGCTCGCGTTCTACGACTTCCCGGCCGAGCACTGGATCCACCTTCGGACCACCAACCCCATCGAGTCGACGTTCTCCACGGTCAAGTTCCGCACCAAGGTCACCCGCGGCGCGGGCAGCCCGGCGGCCGCGCTCGCAATGGTGTTCAAGCTCGTCGAGTCCGCTCAGGCACGATGGCGCGCGATCACCGGCGCCCACCTGGCGTCCCTGGTCCGTACCGGTGCACGGTTCGAAAACGGCATCCTGGTCGAGCGGTCCAAGGCGGTGGCATGAACCTTCACGACATCCTGCAGAACCCGGACGAGCACGTTCGCTTCGCGGCCTACCTCGACGAGCTGCAGCAGGTCGCCGACGCGGACGAGGTCGACCTGGTCAGCCGCGTCCTCGCTGATCCGGACCAGACAATGGCCCAGTCCGCCGTGCTGCGGCACCTGGACCATCGAGCCGCCGGCCTCTGTCTCGGCCCTGCCTACGAGGGGTGGGCGCAGACGATGACCCAGGCCACGATCGATCGCCCCTTCCTGACCCAGCGCCTGGGGACGTGGTCGATCTTCCGCGCCGTCACGCTCAAGCTGCCCTGGCAGCCAGACGACCTGCTCGCGTCATCCAACTGGCTCCAACTCAAGACGGCCACCGGGACGAACACCGAGGCCGTCAAGCTCCTCGCCGAAGCCGGCCGCACCAATCGGATCCGCAACACCGCCAGGATCGGCCTCACCCACCACAGTGAGTGAAATCAGCTCACCCACAACTCTTCACTATTACTCTGGAGTTGTTGCGCGGCGCTGCCCTGAGCAGCTGCGGGGGCTGGTCCTTGCGGGGGTCAGCGCCTCAACTCGTGGTCCGTGGGCGACGCCGTACAGGTGGGCCTACGCCTTCCACACACTGCCGGCCGCCTGGGGCGAGGTGCTGGGCCGATTTGACGCGGATGCCATGCGTCATGGGGCGGCTCCCGTGCTCATCCTCAACGGGGGGAAGGACACCGTCTTCCGTCCCGGCGAGATGGACTTCGTCCACGCGCATCCGCACGCCCGCATCGAACTGATCCCGTGGGCAAGACATCTGGCGAACGTCGACGATCCGGATGGCTTCACCGATGTCGTCCGCCGCTTCGCCCTCCCACTCCCCGTTCACAGCTGAGCGAGCCGGGGCACACCCATCCACGGTGCTCCGGTCCGGTACTCACCAGGGAGGCATGTTGTGCCATGAGTGTCCGCACGTACCTTTGCAGTGGGTCTGCCTGCGGCGAGTGTCGGCGACGGAGAACGCCGAGACGAGTACACGGAACGCTGTGACGTGTTCGTCGGCCGGGAGCCCTGCGAACCCGTAGCGAGGTGGGTCCATGCAGATCATCACCGAGGGGTTCGCCGTGGGCTTCACGCCGGACCGGACAACTCCTTCACGCCCGTCTGCCGCCGTGATGTGCGCCTGCATCGCGTAGCCGGCGGCTTCCTGCAGTACAGCCTGCCGTCCAACCGGGGAAAGGGCGGAGAACCAGGATGTTCCCTCGTCCAAGGTCCGGAGCTCTTGCGCGACCTCGTTGACGACTCGCTCGGCTTCACGCCGAAGCGCTCGCCCATCCTCACTGCTGGTCCCCCACATCGGCCGATCATTCCACAGTGCCTCGGTCGTGAACGAGCCTGAGACGGGCGGCGCGACTCTTCCTGCTTCGTTCCTCAGATGCTCGTCTCGCTTCCTCATTCATCACTGTGAGGGAGCGCTCCTCCTGGCGACGTCCGCCACATGAAGCGCTCACGCGGGACCGCCGCCCCTAGGGTCAGTCCTGATCTTGGGGGTACTGAGATGCGTACCAGCTGGAGTCGATGGCGGAGTTGCGCAAGGCCCCCCAGAACCGATCGTCAGGTATCGGTGGCAGCGGCGGAGTACCCAGGTCCGCATGGAGATCCGCACGCCAGTCGCCAGAGAGGCGGCTGCGGACCCCCGCGCTCTCGTACACGGACCTGTAAGGGGATCCCCAGATGCCGTGTGCCATCTTCTCCGCGGCCCACCTGCGAGTGACGTCTCGGTGGGTGTTCGCCTGCACAAGCACCGCGCGCAGTCGCAGGGCCAGAGGGTCGGTCTGGTCCGGCCGTGGTGGGGCTTCACCGCGCTCCGACGCGTCCAGGGCCGACTCGACCTCGGGGTACTTGATCAGGCCCGTTTCGACCGCCAGTCTGCGCAGCTGCTTCCGCGCAGCCTCTGCCACCCGCTCACGCGGCAGGACCGCGAGCAGCGCGCCGAGTTCCTCGAATTCGTCCAGGTAGCTCGCGTGGAGGAGGTCGGTGGGGCTGCAGGAAAGGTCCAGTTCCGGCAGCTGCTCATCCGGTGCGGGAAGGGGATCGTCGGCACTGCCCCACTCCGGGCGGGCAGACATGGCCGTCTCCCAGAACAGCCGGCCGTTGAATGTCACGACACCACCCTCCTGCCCGCGCTCCAGCCGGCCGGCCAGCTCTGCCAGACACTCACCCAGCGAGTCGGCCCGACCGAAGCTGGTGCCGGTCTCGTCGAAGAACCGTCCGATCGCGCCGAAGGAGTCCCGTCCGGTGCGGCAATCGACCATGAGACCATCCGAAGTCGCCCCATAGGAACCGAACTTCACGTAGCCACGATGCCAGTAGTCCTCGGCCTCCTCCTCGGCAAGGCCTTGGGCGAAGCCGCGCATGACCTGGGTTTCTTCGACGATCCCGCTCACTCCGAGCAGCCGGTCGTCCGTGCTGAACCGGAAGGCATCCACCCCGTCCACCGCACCGTTGTGCCGCAGCAGTGAAGCAACCAGATCCGGGGGAAAGACGACACCCAGTTCCTCTTGCGCTGCCGCGATCTCCTCATTTTCCGCTGGCGGTCGAAGCGTGGCGAAAGTGCGAGGCGCGTGCTCGCGCAGCCACGCGTCGATGCGGTTCCATGAGTCCTGGACCAGGTCTGTTGTCATAGGGCTGACCCTAGAGACAGGCACTGACAGTTCGATCACGCTCACCGGACATGCCCGCCGTTCCTCCGTTCAACAGGGCCGCATCGAGGGCGACTCCTGTCCCGGCAAATCGATGAGGCTCGTTGATCCGCATCCGGCCGGTCTGCCCGCCGACTCCGCCGTGATCGGCGACAGCGCCTCCGTGGGCCCGTTCGCGTACCTCCGGCCCGGGACC
>NZ_JBEOXR010000081.1:0-28410 GCF_040296665.1 Streptomyces sp. NPDC002057 | reverse complement strand
CCGCCCGGGCCCTCCTCCACTCACCACTTGGCCCCGCCGCTGACGGGCGGGGCAACTCGCACGCCGCGTTCCCCCCCCCCACCGGATCGGTGCGGGGCCCTCTCGCGCGTACGGGACCTCAGCGGCCGCTCTCGACCACCAGGCTCGACGCGAACGGGTCCTCGTCGTACCCCGAGTCGTCGAAGGACGAGGAGTCCTGGGCGATCGCCCAGATGATGAAGCCCAGGAAGACGGCGCTGACCAGGGTGCCGATCGCGCCGAGCACGATGCCCGCGATCGCCATGCCCCGGTTGGTCGCCTCGCCCCGGCCCACCTTCTTCAGGCCGATGATGCCGAAGATCAGCGCCAGGATGCCGAGGATCGCTCCCAGGCCGTACAGGCAGAAGCCCGCCACCGCGATGATGCCGAGCACCATCGAGGTCGTGCCCATGCCGTTGGACGGCGGCTGCTGCCAGCCGGGCTGGCCGGTGTAGCCACTGCTGCCGTACGACGGATATCCGGGGTAGCCGTACCCGGAGGTCGACGGCGTGGGCGTCGGGGTGGCGGCCGTCGGGTAGCCGTAGCCCCCGGCGGTGTCCGCCGCCGGGTAGCCGTACGCGCCGGGCGTGGCCGCCGGGCCGCCGGGCGCCACCGGGGGCGGCGGCACCGCGCCCGGCTCGGGTGTGAGCGGCATGGACGTGACGGTCTGCTGGTCGTGCACCGGCGCGGGCGACGGCGTCACCGGCTTGCTCAGTTCCACCCCGTCGCGGTTCGGCGGAGCCCACGGGTCCGTCGGGTCGTAACCGCCCCGCGACTGGTCTCGGTTGTCAGACATGGGCCTCCCCCATCATGGTCCCGCCATGCTACGACCTCCCCCCTCCGGGGGAACCGCCCGGCCTACGATGATCCGATGACCGATCTCCATCCCTTCATCGCCGGACTCCCCAAGGCCGAGCTGCACGTCCACCACGTGGGCTCCGCCTCTCCCCGGATCGTCGCCGAGCTGGCCGCCCGCCACCCCGACTCCAAGGTCCCCACGGACCCGGAGGCGCTGGCCGACTACTTCACGTTCACCGACTTCGCGCACTTCATCGACGTCTACCTGTCGGTCGTCGACCTGGTCCGCACCCCCGAGGACGTCCGGCTGCTGACCTTCGAGGTCGCCCGGGACATGGCCCGGCAGAACATCCGGTACGCCGAGCTGACCATCACCCCCTACTCCTCGACCCGCCGCGGCATCGACGAGCGCGCCTTCATGGCGGCGATCGAGGACGCCCGCAAGGCGGCCGAGGCCGAGTTCGGCACCGTCCTGCGCTGGTGCTTCGACATCCCCGGCGAGGCCGGTCTGGCCTCCGCCGAGGAGACCGCCCGCCTCGCCACCACCGACGGGCTGCGCCCCGAGGGGCTGGTCTCCTTCGGCCTCGGCGGCCCGGAGATCGGTGTGCCGCGTCCGCAGTTCAAGCCGTACTTCGACCTGGCGCGGGCGGCCGGTCTGCACTCCGTCCCGCACGCGGGCGAGACCACCGGCCCGGAGACGATCTGGGACGCGATCAACGACCTGGGCGCCGAGCGCATCGGCCACGGCACCAGCTCGGTCCAGGACCCGGCGCTCCTCGCGCACCTGGCGGAGCACCGCATCGCCCTGGAGGTCTGCCCGACCTCCAACATCGCCACCCGGGCCGTCGCCACCCTCGACGAGCACCCGATCCGGCGGATGGTGGAGGCCGGCGTCCTCGTCACGGTCAACAGCGACGACCCGCCGATGTTCGGCACCGACCTCAACAACGAGTACGCGGTCGCCGCCCGTCTCCTCGGTCTCGACGAGCGCGGTGTCGCCGCCCTCGCCAAGAACGCGGTGGAGGCCTCCTTCCTCGACGCGGCCGGGAAGACCCGGATCGCCGCCGAGATCGACACGTACACCGACAACTGGCTCGCGCGCTGACGACGGTGAGAATGGGGCCATGGACTCCGACACCGCCATGGACCCCGTCGCCGCCGAGGATCCCGTCGCCGCCGCGGGCGCCGTCGGCACCCCGGCACCTGTCACCGTCGTGGGCCATCGGGGCGACCCGTACCGCGTCCGCGAGAACACCCTCCGCTCGATCGCCTCGGCGATCGAGCGGGGGGCGGACGCCGTCGAGGTCGACGTCCGGCTGACGAGGGACGGGGTGCCCGTCCTCCTCCACGACGACACCCTCAAACGCCTGTGGGGTCACGACCGGCCCCTCTCCGCCCTCTCGTACGAGCAGGTCCGCGAGCTGACGTACGGCGGCGTCCCCACCCTGCGCGAGGCGCTGCTCACCGCCGGGGAGAGGCGGCTGATGCTGGACCTGCCGGGCGGGAACGAGAACTCGGTCCGCACGATCGTCCGTACGGTCCGCGAGTGCGGCGCCGGGGAGCGCGTCTACTACTGCGCGGGGGCCGTCGCCATGCTCCAGGTGCGCGCCGCCGACCCGGCCGCCGAGATCGCCCTGACGTGGACCTCGCTCGCCCCGCCCCGCCCGGTGCTGCTCGACGTGGTGCGCCCGCGGTGGCTCAACTACCGCTTCGGGCTGGTGGGTCGGGGGCTGACGGAGCGGATCCACCGGGACGGTCTGCTGGTCTCGGCATGGACCGCGGACACCTCGCGCACCATGCGTAAGCTGATCTTGAACGGGGTCGATTCGATCACCACGAACCGGGTCGACGCCCTCGCCGCCGTCCTGCGAAAGGCTCGCGCATGAACGACCGGATCCGGACCGACATCGCCCACAACGCCCGGGTGTGGAACTACTGGCTGGGCGGCAAGGACAACTACCCGGTGGACCGGGAGGTCGGCGACCAGGTCACCGCGTTCTACCCGAGCATCGGCGAAGTGGCGCGCGCGGACCGGGCGTTCCTCGGCCGCGCGGTGACCCATCTGGCCGCCGGGGCGGGCGTCCGCCAGTTCCTGGACATCGGTACGGGCCTGCCGACCGCCGACAACACCCACGAGGTGGCCCAGCGGGCCGCACCGGACGCCCGGGTCGTCTACGTCGACAACGACCCGATCGTCCTCACCCACGCCCGCGCGCTGCTGACCAGCGCGCCGGAGGGGGTCACCGAGTACGTGGACGCCGACGCGCACGACCCGGAGAGGATCCTGGCGGAGGCCGGCGCGACGCTCGACCTGTCCCGTCCGGTCGCGGTCATGATGCTCGGCATCCTCAACTTCGTCCTGGACACCGACGAGGCCCGGCGGATCGTGCGCACCCTGATGGACGCCGTCCCCGCCGGCAGCCACCTCGTCCTCACCCACCCGACGCTGGAGCCGGAGCTGGGCGGCGAGGGCAACGAGGCCGCGATGGCGTTCTGGAACGAGAACGCGACCCCGCCGATCACGGCCCGCGGCCGCGCCGAGTTCACCTCCTTCCTGGACGGACTCGACATCCTGGAGCCCGGTGTCGTCTCCTGCGCGCGCTGGCGCTCCCCCTCGGCGGAGGCGTACACGGTGGCGCAGTTCGGCGCGGTGGGCCGCAAGCCGTAATGGGCATACGGGGGGCCGTACGGAACGGGTGGGCACGGGCGCGGGGCTGGGGCGCGGCGAACCCGTGGGCGGTGGACATCGGGATCGCGCTCCTCGTGCAGGCGGCGATGACGATGCCGTTCGTGGTGCCGCGCGGGCCGGAGCTGGAGCCGGCGACCTGGCCCGCGTACGGCCTGACGGCGCTCACCGTGCTTCCCCTGGTCTGGCGCCGGCGCGCGCCCTTCGCCGTCCTGCTCGCGATCGTGGCGGCGAGCACGCTGTACGTGCTGGCCCTGGAGGGGCCGGGACAGCCCCTGCCGTACACGGGACTCGTCAGCGTCTACACGATCGCCGTGCTCTCCCCGCCGGGGAAGCGGCTGGCGACGGTGGTGCTGCTCGTGGTCGCGGTCCCGATCTCGGTGTGGCTCAACACCCGGTCGGTCCGCGAACTGACCTTCTCGCTCTTCGTGTTCGGGGCCGCGTACGTCTTCGGCCGGCTCCAGGACGCACGGCAGCGGGAGCACCGGATCGAGGCCGAGCGGGCCGCCGCCCGCGAACGGGCCCGGATCGCCCGGGAGATGCACGACATCCTGTCGCACGCGGTGAGCCTGATGGTGGTGCAGGCGGAGGCGGGGCCGGTGGCGGTACGGACGGCCCCCGAGCGCGCCGAGGCCGCCTTCGAGGCGATCTCGGCGACGGGCCGCGACGCGATGGTCCAGCTGCGGCAGATGCTGGGGGTCCTGCGCGAGGGCGCGGAGGGCACGGCGCCCAGGGAGCCGCAGCCGGACCTCGCGGGCGTCCCGGACCTCGTCGCGCGGGTGCGGGCCGGGGGCCTGGCCGTCTCGTACACGACGGAGGGCGGGGTACGGGCGCTGCCCGCGGCGACCGGCGCGAGCGTCTACCGGATCGTGCAGGAGGCCCTGACGAACGTCGTCCGGCACGCGGACGCCCGTACGGCCGACGTCCGGCTCTCCCACGCGGACGGGGTCCTGCGGGTCACGGTCACCGACGACGGACGCGGCCCCGGGGCGGGACCCGGCGGGCACGGTCTGACCGGCATCCGGGAGCGGGCCGCCGCGCACGGCGGTACGGCGACGACCGGCCCCGGGCCGGGCGGCCGGGGGTTCGAGGTGCGGGTCCTGCTCCCCGTACCCTCCACGGCGGAGGTGGGGAGATGACGACGATCCGCGTGGTGGTCGCCGACGACCAGGAGCTGGTCCGCAGCGGCTTCGCGATGATCCTGGACGCGCAGCCCGACATCGAGGTGGTGGCGGAGGCCGGGGACGGGGCGGAGGCGATCGAGGCGGTGCGCAGGCACGCGCCCGACGTGGCCCTGCTCGACATCCGGATGCCCAGGACCGACGGCATCGAGGCCTGCCGGGCGATCAGCGCGGAGTCCGGCTGCCGGACGGTCATCCTGACGACCTTCGACACCGACGCGTACGTGTACGAGGCGCTGCACGCGGGCGCGAGCGGCTTCCTCCTCAAGGACGTCCGGCGGGACGACCTGGTGCACGCGGTGCGGGTGGTGGCGGCGGGCGACTCGCTGCTCGCGCCGTCCGTGGCCCGGCGGCTCGTGGAGCAGTACACGGCGGGCGGACCGCGCCGGACGGCTCCCGGCCCGGACCCCCGGCTCGACGTGCTGACCGGCCGGGAGCGGGAGACGCTGCTGCTGCTCGCGCGCGGCCTGTCGAACGCGGAGATCGCGGCGGAGCTGGTGGTGAGCGACCACACGGTGAAGACCCATGTGGGGAACGTGCTCGCCAAGCTGGGTCTCCGCGACCGGATCCAGGCGGTGATCTGCGCGTACGAGACGGGCCTGGTCGCGGCCGGTTCTCCCCCGCCCGGGGGAGGCGCGGGGCCCGGCTCCTCCCCCGCGTCGGCGAGGAACTGACCCCCACGAGACCGCCGGTGCGGGCGATCCGCGGAGCGCCCCCGGTCAGCAGGATGGAGCCATCGAGAACAACGGCTCACACCGACGGAGTTGACCATGAGGACGTCCACCCGCACCCTGCTCGCCGCCGCCCTGGTCCTGGGGGTCGCGGCGGGACCCGCGATCGTCCCGGCGTCCGCCACGGGCCCCGCAGCCACGTCACGGACGGCGGCTCCGTCCCTGGACACGGTGATGTCGGCGGCGATCGCGGGCCTGCCCCGCGCCGACGCCACGGCCGCGCTGGTCCGGGTCGGCGGCACCGAGGGCTCCTGGCGGGGAAGTTCGGGCGTCCACGACCTGGAGAGCGGCGCTCCGGCGGACCCGGCCGCCCGCTTCCGGGCCGGATCGGTGACGAAGGTGTTCACGGCGGCGACCGTCCTCCAGCTCGCCGCCGAGGGCCGGATCGACCTGGACCGCACGGCCCGCTCGTACCTGCCGGAGCTGATCCCCGGCCGGTACGCCACGGTGACCGTCCGCCAGCTCCTGAACCACACCCACGGCATCCCGGCCCCCGACCTGGCCGTCGGGACGACGGTGGAGGAGTGGTACGCGAACCGCTTCCGGGTCCACACCCCGGAGGCGATGGTCCGCTCGGCGACGGCGAAGCCGCGCGAGTTCCGGCCGGGCACCCGGCAGCACTACCTGAACATCGGGTACACGATCGCCGGCCTGCTGGTGGAGCGGGTCACCGGCGACACGTTCGAGCGTCAGGTGGAGCGGCGGATCCTGCGCCCCCTCGGCCTCCGGGACACCTACCTTCCCGGCACGGCCGCCGGCATCACCGGCCCGTACAACCACGGCTACCAGGCGATGCGGCTCGACGACGGGACGACGGGCCTCCGGGACGTCTCCGTGTGGCGGGCGACGGACGGCTGGGCGGCCGGGGACCTGATCTCGACCACCGCCGACCTGGAACGCTTCGTCCGGGCGCTGTTCGCCGGCCGGGTGGTGCGCGGCCCGCTCCTGGAGGAGATGTTCACCCTGCCGAAGGTCGCGGACCTCGGGAGCGGCGCCCCGGCCGCGTACTCCGCCGGCCTGTCGATGAAGCGGCTCGGCGGGCGCGAGGTGTGGGGAAAGACGGGCGGACGCTGGGGGTACAACGCGGCCGTCGCGTCGACCCGCGACGGCGCGCGCACCCTCGTCTACAGCGTCAACTCGACCGACGCCAAGGGCCAGGACATGAACCCGACCGCGCTGAACGTCATGGTGGCGGCGTACGGCCTCCCGGACTGACCGCCGACGCACGGCCGTTCACCAGCGGTCCCAGTGGAGCACCTGCTCGCGGGGGATGCGCCGGGCGGGCCGGAAGTCGGTGCCGATCGTGTACGCGACGGGGATGAAGGCGGCCTGCATGACCTCCCCGTACGGGATGCCGAGGAACCGCGCGAACTCCCGCTCCATGGGCAGGTTCCCCGTCGTCCACACGGTGCCGAGGCCGCGCTCGCGGGCGGCGAGCATGAAGCTCCAGGCGGCGGGCAGGATCGACCCCCAGGTGCCGGCCTGGTGGATGACGGAGGCGCCCTCGGTCCGCCCCTCCACACAGGGGATGACGTACGCCGGGACCTCGTGCAGATGCCGGTGGAGGTGCCCGACGCCCGCGTACACCCGGTCCATCACCCCGGGCGCGACCTCGGCCCTGCGCACGTCCCGGTCGGGCAGCGGCTGGTGCGCGCCGGGCGCGGTGAGGGAGGCCCGCCACAGATCGGCGAGGACGGCCCGCCGCTCCGGGTCGGTGACGACGACGAAGTGCCAGCGCTGCCGGTTGCGGCCGGTGGGCGCCTGGACGGCGAGATCGACGCACTCCTCGAGCAGTTCGCGGGGCACGGGCCGGGTCAGGTCGAGCCGGTGCCGGACGGCGCGGGTGGTGGAGAGCAGGGTGTCGGAAGCGAGACCGAGGTTCATGCGTTGAGCCTCGTACGGGCCGGGCGGGGCGGGAAGTCCGGGCTTCCACTGAGTGAAACCCAGCGAAGGGGCGGGGACGGGGACATGGGCGAGAGCGTGGCGGGGCGGCTCTTCTCGATCCTGGACGCGTTCGAGGACGGCGGCCCGGTGGCGCTGCGGCTCACCGACATCGCGGCCCGCACGGGGCTCCCGGCCCCGACGGCGCTGCGCATGGTGCGGGAGCTGGTGGCCTGGGGCGGTCTGGAGCGGGGCGCGGACGGCACGTACCGGCTCGGGCTCCGGCTGCGGGCGCTCGGCGCGGCGGCGCCCTGTCCGCGCGGTCTCCTCGACGCGGCGCTGCCCGCGCTGCGGGCGCTCGGGGCCCGTACGGGCGGTCACGCGGACGTGGCGGTGGTCCCGGGCCCTCCGGCCGAGGGGGTGTTGTGCCTGGTGAGCGGGGAACGGCTGCCGGCCCACGCGACGGCGTACGGGAAGGTCCTGCTCACGGCTCCCCCGCCGGAACTCCCCCGCCACACCCGGCACACGGTGGTCTCGGCGGGTGTTCTCGCCGCCCAGCTGGCGGGGGTCCGGTCGGCGGGCCTCGCGGTCTGCGCGGAGGAGCACCGCCTCGGCGAGCTGTCGGTGGCGGCCCCGCTGCGCGGCCCGGCCGGGACGGTGGCCGCGCTGGGCGTGACCGTCCCGACCGGGGTGCCGCTGGACCGGGTGGCGGCGGCGGTCCGGGAGGCCGCTAGGCGGGTACGGCCGCCGGAGCCGCCGTCGCGGTGAGGGTCTCCAGGCGCTTGATCATCCGGCGTACGTGGAGCAGCGGCAGGATGCCGATGACGCCGAAGGACATGTCGATGACCGACCACCAGAAGGGGATGCCCCGGATCGGGCCGCAGATCAGGGCGAGCGGGATGATCCCGACGCAGGCGATCATGCCGAACTCGACGACCCAGATGTTGCGGACGGGGTCGCGGTGGACGCCGTAGAAGGCGACCGCGATGACGAGGTGGGCGAAGGCGAGCCAGTCGGTGCCGTAGAGGAGGTAGGGGGCCTCGCGGTCGGCGGCCTCGACCCCCTCCGCGACCCGGTGGACCCACTCGGCGGCCCCGGGCAGCAGGTCGGCGACGGGCGCGGCCCAGCCGGTCGACGCGGAGTCGAGGAAGCGGAGTTCGGTGACGAGCGGGAAGGCGGTGACCCCGCTCAGCACCAGACAGACGACGAAGACGATCAGCCAGACGCGGATGCGCGTGAGAAGGGCTCTCGGCCCGTTCGGGTCGCTCATGAGGGCAGCGTACGCCCGTCATGAACGCGTTCAAAAACCGGGGTGCCCCTTTTTGGAACGCGTTCAAAAAAGGCTCGGAACCCTCACAGGCCCACGATCGCGTTCCACCTCTTCGCGAAGGACTGCCGCTCCTGCGCCGTGATGTCCCGGGCGATGGCCAGCCGGCTCCGCATGTCGGCGTCGGGGAAGATCAGCGGGTCCTCGGCGAGCGCCACGAGTTCCTCGTCCCCGGAGTCCGCGAGAACCCGCTGGGCGGCCGGCACCGGGCAGACGTAGTTGACCCAGGCGGCGAGTTCGGCGGCGACCTCGGGCTCGTAGTAGTAGTCGACGAGCTTCTCGGCGTTGGTCTTGTGCCGCGCGCGGTTGGGGACCATCAGGGACTCCGCCCACAGTTCGGCGCCCTCCTCGGGGACGACGAACTCGATGTCCGGGTTGTCGGCCCGGAGCTGGATGACGTCGCCCGAGTACGCCTGACAGGCGAGCACATCGCCCGACGACAGGTCCTTGATGTAGTCGTTGCCGGTGAAGCGGCGGATGTGACGGGTCTTCACCAGGCCCTCGACCTGCTCGCACAGGGCGTGGAAGTCGTCGCCGGTCCACCGGGTGACGTCGACGCCGTTGCCGAGCATCAGCAGCGCGAAGGACTCGTCGAGCCCGGAGAGCAGGGTGACCTTGCCGCGCAGGTCGTCGGCCCACAGCTCCTGGGTGGAGCGCAGCTCGCGGCCGAGCTTCCTGCGGTTGTACGCGATGCCGGTGATCCCGGACTGCCAGGGGACGCTGTGCAGCCGGCCGGGGTCGAAGGCGGGCGAGCCCAGCTGCGGGTCGATGTGCGCGGCGACGTTCGGCTGGGCCGCGCGGTCCATCTCCTGGACCCAGCCGAGGCGGACGAAGCGGGCGGCCATCCAGTCGCTGACGACGATCAGGTCCCGGCCGGTCTCCTGGCGGTTCATCAGGGACGGGCCGATCTTGCCGAAGAACTCGTCGTTGTCGTTGATCTCCTCGGTGTAGCGGACGGAGATCCCGGTGCGCTCACGGAAGGCGTCGAGGGTGGGGCGCCTGCCGGCGTCCTCGTCGTCGGTGTCGATGTAGAGCGGCCAGTTGGCGAAGTCGAGCGCCCGGTCCCGGGCGGAGAGGTCACGGCCGGCCCGGTCGCCCTCGTCGACGTACGCGGCGGGGACCCCGCAGCCGGCGAGCAGCGCGCCGGCCCCGACGCCCCCCATCCCGCGCAGCAGGGACCGGCGGGACATGGTGTTCCTGACTGTCGCTCTCATCCGAGCAGCATCGCGGCACCACCACGGCGGAACAATGGACGGTCCGTCGACGAAGCGACCGCGGCCCCGACACCCTGTCGATCGGGGTGTCGGGGCCGCGGCGGTTTCCCGGTGACTAGCCGAGGGACGTCATGACGTGCTTGATGCGGGTGTAGTCCTCGAAGCCGTACGCGGAGAGGTCCTTGCCGTAGCCGGACTTCTTGTAGCCGCCGTGGGGCATCTCGGCGACCAGCGGGATGTGGGTGTTGATCCACACGCAGCCGAAGTCGAGGGACTTGGACATGCGCATCGCGCGCGCGTGGTCCTTGGTCCAGACGGAGGAGGCGAGGGCGTACTCGACGCCGTTCGCGTACTCCAGGGCCTGCGCCTCGTCCGTGAAGGACTGGACGGTGATGACCGGGCCGAAGACCTCGTTCTGGATGATCTCGTCGTCCTGGTTGAGGCCGGAGACGACGGTCGGGGCGTAGAAGTAGCCCTTGTCGCCGACGCGGTGACCGCCGGCCTCGACCTTGGCGTGGGCCGGGAGGCGGTCGATGAAGCCGGTGACCTGCTTCAGCTGGTTGGCGTTGTTCAGCGGGCCGTACAGCACGTCCTCGTCGTCCGGCTGGCCGGTCTTGGTCGCGGCGGCGGCCTTGGCGAGGGCGGAGACGAACGCGTCGTGGATGGACTCGTGCACGAGGACACGGGTCGCGGCCGTACAGTCCTGGCCGGCGTTGAAGAAGCCCGCGACGGAGATGTCCTCGACGGCCTTGTCGATGTCGGTGTCCTCGAAGACCACGACGGGCGCCTTGCCGCCGAGCTCCAGGTGGACGCGCTTGACGTCCTTGGCCGCCGACTCGGCGACCTGCATGCCGGCCCGGACGGAGCCGGTGATGGAGGCCATGGCGGGGGTCGGGTGCTCGACCATCGCCTTGCCCGTCTCGCGGTCGCCGCAGACGACGTTGAAGACGCCCTTGGGGACGATCTGGCCGATGATCTCGGCCATCAGGACGGTCGACGCGGGGGTCGTGTCCGAGGGCTTGAGGACGACGGTGTTGCCCGCGGCGAGGGCCGGGGCGAACTTCCACACGGCCATCATCATCGGGTAGTTCCACGGCGCGACCTGGGCGCAGACGCCCACCGGCTCGCGGCGGACGATGGAGGTCATGCCCTCCATGTACTCGCCGGCCGAACGGCCTTCGAGCAGCCGGGCGGCACCCGCGAAGAAGCGGATCTGGTCCACCATCGGCGGAATCTCCTCACTCGCGGTGAGGGCGACGGGCTTGCCGGTGTTCTGGACCTCGGCGGCGATCAGGTCCTCGGCGCGCTCCTCGAAGGCGTCCGCGATCTTGAGGAGTACCTTCTGGCGCTCGGACGGCGTGCTGTCACGCCAGGCGGGGAAGGCCGCGGCGGCGGCCTCCATGGCGGCGTCGACGTCGGCCTGTCCGGAGAGCGGGGAGGTGGCGTACACCTCGCCGGTCGCCGGGTTGACCACGTCGATCGTGCGGCCGTCGGCCGCGTCGCGGAACTCCCCGTTGATGTAGTTACGCAGCCGGCGCAGCTCGGTGGTCACGTGCCACCCCTCCTGTCAGGTTCTGACCGCGCACGTCCTCGTGCGCCGTCCCGATGGGTGAGACACCCAGCCTAATCGCTCGGCTGACGCTTTCAACAGGCCCGACCCTCTACAACTTCGGATTCCGTGAGTTTTAAGCCTCTCGGCAACGAATTACATCGCTCCGGGGTTGCAAGACCGACATTCTCGGTGCACAGTGAAGCCGTGGCCAGTCGAAGCACAGACTCCAGAACCGGAACCGGTTCGTCCCCGACGATCGACGCCGTCTCCCTGGCGATCATCGAACAGCTCCAGGAGGACGGTCGCCGTCCCTACGCGGCGATAGGCAAGGCCGTCGGCCTCTCCGAGGCCGCCGTGCGACAGCGCGTCCAGAAGCTGCTCGACCAGGGCGTCATGCAGATCGTCGCCGTCACAGACCCGCTCACCGTGGGTTTCCGGCGGCAGGCGATGGTCGGCATCAACGTCGAGGGTGACCTTGATCCGGTTGCGGAAGCCCTGACAGGCATGGCCGAATGCGAGTACGTGGTGATGACCGCGGGCTCGTTCGACCTGATGGTGGAGGTCGTCTGCGAGGACGACGACCACCTGCTGGATGTGATCAACAAGCGCATCCGGACACTGCCCGGCGTCCGCTCCACCGAGAGCTTCGTCTACCTCAAGCTCAAGAAGCAGACCTATATGTGGGGAACCCGATAACCGTGACCCAGGACCTCTCCAAGACCGCGTACGACCACCTGTGGATGCACTTCACCCGCATGTCGTCCTACGAGAACTCGCCCGTTCCCACCATCGTGCGTGGTGAGGGCACCTACATCTTCGACGACAAGGGCAAGCGCTACCTCGACGGTCTCGCGGGTCTCTTCGTGGTCAACGCCGGACACGGCCGCGAGGAGCTGGCCGAGGTCGCGTACAAGCAGGCCAAGGAGCTCGCCTTCTTCCCGGTGTGGTCGTACGCGCACCCCAAGGCCGTCGAGCTGGCCGAGCGTCTCGCGGACTACGCGCCGGGCGACCTGAACAAGGTCTTCTTCACCACCGGTGGCGGAGAGGCCGTCGAGACCGCCTGGAAGCTCGCCAAGCAGTACTTCAAGCTGCAGGGCAAGCCCACCAAGTACAAGGTCATCTCGCGCGCGGTCGCCTACCACGGCACCCCGCAGGGCGCCCTGTCCATCACCGGCCTCCCGGCCCTGAAGGCCCCCTTCGAGCCGCTGGTCCCCGGCGCGCACAAGGTGCCGAACACCAACATCTACCGCGCCCCGATCTACGGCGACGACCCCGAGGCCTTCGGCCGCTGGGCCGCCGACCAGATCGAGCAGGAGATCCTCTTCGAGGGCGCCGACACCGTCGCCGCCGTCTTCCTGGAGCCGGTGCAGAACGCCGGCGGCTGCTTCCCGCCGCCGCCCGGGTACTTCCAGCGCGTCCGCGAGATCTGCGACCAGTACGACGTGCTGCTCGTCTCCGACGAGACGATCTGCGCCTTCGGCCGCCTCGGCACGATGTTCGCCTGTGACAAGTTCGGCTACGTGCCCGACATGATCACCTGCGCCAAGGGCATGACCTCGGGCTACTCCCCGATCGGTGCCTGCATCGTCTCCGACCGCATCGCGGAGCCCTTCTACAAGGGCGACAACACCTTCCTCCACGGCTACACCTTCGGTGGCCACCCGGTGTCGTCGGCGGTCGCGCTCGCCAACCTCGACATCTTCGACAAGGAAGGCCTGAACCAGCACGTCCTCGACCAGGAGGGCAACTTCTTCGACACCCTGAAGAAGCTGCACGACCTCCCGATCGTCGGCGACGTCCGCGGCAACGGCTTCTTCTACGGCATCGAGCTCGTCAAGGACAAGGTCACCAAGGAGTCCTTCACGGACGAGGAGACCGAGCGCGTCCTGTACGGCTTCCTCTCCAAGGCCCTCTTCGAGAACGGCCTGTACTGCCGCGCCGACGACCGTGGCGACCCGGTCATCCAGCTGGCCCCGCCGCTCATCGCCGACCAGGGCACCTTCGACGAGATCGAAGGCATCCTGCGCTCGGTGCTGACCGAGGCGTGGACCAAGCTGTAGGACGCCCCGCAGCATCACGCCGCCCTCACGGCGTGACCCCGGCCCGGGTCTGCCTCCATCCGAGTGGATGGAGGCGGCCCGGGCCGTGTGCTGTCCGTACAAACGGATCTGAATCCTTACGGTGCCCAGTGACCGACAGGCCCGTCCCTTCGTTCCCCCGGACGGGGGACACAGATCGGATCCGACATCGAGGTGTACGCGATGGCCCCACCGGACAACGACGTGCTCTGGGCGCGTTCCCTGCACTGCGCCCTGGGCGGCGCGGACGCCCTCAGCGGCGTCTCCCTCGGCGTGCGCGAGGGCGAGATCCTCGCCCTCGTCGGCCCGCGCGGCAGCGGCAAGACCACCCTCATGCGGTGCCTGTCCGGCCAGCTCCTCGCCCAGGAGGGCGAGGTCTGGTTCAACAGCAGCCCCGTGCACACCCTGGGCACCGCCGAACGCGAACGGCTCCGCCGCGACCGCTTCGGCTGGATCGACCCCGAACCCGGCCTCGTCCCCGAACTCACCGGCTGGGAGAACACCGCCCTGCCGCTGCTGCTCCGCGGCGTCTCCCACCGGGCCGCGAAGACCGCCGCCCTGGAGTGGCTGGAGCGCCTCGACATCGGCGCCTGCGCCCGCAAGCGCCCCCACGCCCTCACCCCGTCCCAGCGCCAGCGCATCGCCATCGCCCGCGCCCTGGTCACCACCCCCGCGGTGCTGTTCGCCGACGAACCCACCGCCACCCTGCACCGGGCCGACGGGGCACAGGTCCTGCGCACCCTGACCGCCGCCGCCCGCTCGCACGGCATCACCGTGCTCCTCGCCACCCACGACGGCGAGGTCGCGGCGCTCGCCGACCGCACGGTCGCGCTCCTCGACGGACGCAGGGTCGGCGCCGTACCCCCGGCGTCAGGGGCGGAGGGCGTCGCCGCGTGCTCGCTCTCCGTCTAGCCCGCGGGGCCCACCCCCTCGTCCTGACGCGCCGGCTCCTCGTCGCCGCCGCGGCCGCGGGGGTGGGCTTCCTCCTGCTCTGCACCCTCGGATACGCCGTCGGGCACCCGGAACGCTCCTCGGCGTCCGTCCTGCGCCTGCTCTGGTGCGTCCTGCCGCTCGCCGCCACCGTCCAGTTCGCCGTCGCGGTGGCCCGTACCGACCCCAGCACCCGCCCGCGCCCCGGACTCTCCGCCATCGGCCTCGGCCCCGCCCGGCTCACCGCGATCGCCGCCGCCTCGACGGCCGTCGCCTGCACGCTCGGCTCCGTGGTCGCGCTCCTCTTCTACCTGCACCTGCGCGGCGACATCACGGGCCTGCCCTTCGACGGGGCCGCCGCCGACCTCCTCGCCGCCGGCCAGCCCCTCCCCCTCGCCGCCGCCCTCACCCTCCTCGCCGTCCTCCCGGTCGTCGCCGCCACGGCCGCGGGCCTCGCCCTGCGCCCGCGCTCCGCGCCCGCCGCACCGGAGGGCGCGGAGCGGCCGGTGCCGTCCGGGCTGCCCTGGGGCGTCGCCCTGGTCGCGGTGGGCCTGGCGATCGAGACGTACGCGGGCCGCGGCGGCGCCGGGGACGGCCTCCCGCTGCCGGGCCGCTTCGACGGCAACCCGGCGGGCGTCCTGGCCGGCTGGGTCCTCACCGCGGTCGGCCTCGCGATGGCCGGCCCCGGCATCACCCACGGCTGCGGCCGACTCCTCCAGGCCGTCCGGCCCGGCGCCACCCGGCTGCTGGCCGGCCGGATCCTGATGGACGAGTCCCGCCGTATCGGCCGACCGCTCGGCGTGGTCAGCGCGGTGTTCTCCGGAACCCTCGCGGCCGCCGCCCTGTACGACGCCGACTCCGGCCCCGGCGCCTTCGGCCCGCTCACCGGCCTGGGCGCGGCCCTGATCCTCGCCTGCACCACGGCCACCCTCCTGACCGCCGCGCTGGAGTCGAAGCAGGGCCGCGCCCACACCACCGAGGCCCTCCTCCGCATCGGCGCCCCGCCGACGGTCCTGCGCACGGCGGCCCTGATGCGCGCGGGCGTCCTGCTCGCCGTCTTCACCCCGCTGACCTGGACGATCGCACAGCTGGCGGCGCTGCCGCTGACGGGCTGAGCGAGGTGGGGGCGGGCCCGGCGCACCGGGGGCGGGCGCGGCGGACGTGCGGCGCGTGAGCGTGCGTACGCGGGCGGGCCCTTCGAACCCGCCCGTGTGCGGAAGGTGAAGGGCCCGCACCGACGAGGTGGGGCGTCGGCACCGGGCGTCCGCCGCCCCTATCGTGGGCGCATGGCGATGCTTCCCCCGGCACACCGGCCCTCCGGACCGCGCGATCACGGGCGGGAGATCCACACGCTCGACGAGTTCGACGCCGCGGTCGCCCGGCCCGGCTCGCTCGCCGGTCACCGGGTCCAGTCGGTCGACCTCACCGACCGGACCTTCGCCCTGCTCACCGCGGTCACCACCGACGCCGTCTTCCTCGGCTGCCGCATGGGGCCGGAGGCCTCGGCGAAGGTCCGCGCCGCCGGGGCGCTCGTCTTCCCGCCCGTGCCCGACCTGCCCTTCGACCCGTACCGGGCGACGCTCTACTCCCCCGAGGAACTCTTCGCCGGGATCGGCGCGGCCGACGGGACCGGGTACGAGGGGACACCGGACGCGCGCGCGTACGCGTGGTTCGGCCGGACGAGGGCCGACGGCGACATCTTCGCCTCGATGCTCCGCTCCGTCCACGACGACGCCGTCTCGGACGCGCTCGACGAACTCCTCGACGGCACCGGGGTCGTCGGTGTGATGGGCGGCCACGCGATGGACCGGGGCACCGAGGCGTACGCGGGCGCGGCCCGGCTCGGCCGGACCCTGGCACGCGCCGGGCTCACCGTGGCGACCGGCGGCGGCCCCGGGGCGATGGAGGCCGCGAACCTCGGCGCGTACGTGGCTCCGCTGCCCGACGAGGCCCTGACCGAGGCGCTCGGCCGGCTCGCCGAGGTGCCGTCGTTCACGCCCTCGGTGACGGAGTGGGCCCGCGCGGCCTTCCGCGTACGGGCCCGCCTGTCCGGCGGCGGTGACTCGGTCGGGATCCCCACCTGGTTCTACGGCCACGAGCCGCCGAACGCCTTCGCCGGCCACATCGCCAAGTACTTCGCCAACGCGACCAGGGAGGACGGCCTCCTCGCCCGCTGCACGGCGGGTGTCGTCTTCCTGCCCGGAGCGGCGGGGACCGTCCAGGAGGTCTTCGACAACGCGACCCCGAACCACTACGGCTCCCGGGGCGCGCCGACCCCGATGGTCCTGGTCGACCGCGCCCACTGGACCGAACGCCTCCCCGCCTGGCCCCTCCTGGAGAGACTGGCCGCCGGGCGGCCGATGGCGGGCCTGATCGCCCTGGTCGACTCGGTCGACGAGGCCCCGGAGGCGCTGGCGCGGCTGTCGAAGAGCCGGCCGGTCCCTCCGCCCCCGGCCGGCCGGGGGCCGGAGAGGCCGGGTCCGCGGGTCACTTCCGCCAGTACAGGTGGTGCGTGACCGTGCCGCCCGGGCTGGGCACGACGTCACGGTGGTAGCGGTCGAGCAGCTCGTCGGGCGAGTCCCAGAGCCGTACCCCCGCTCCCAGCTTCACCGGAGAGACCGCGACGTGCAGGGTGTCGACGAGGTCGGCGTCGAGGAACTCCCTGATCGTGGTGGCCCCGCCGCCGAGGCGGACGTCCTTGCCCCGGGCCGCCTCCCGCGCCTGCGCGAGGACGGTCGCCGGGTCGGCGTCCACGAAGTGGAACGTGGTGTCGGAGAGGGTGAACGAGGGACGCGGGTGGTGGGTCAGGACGAACACCGGGGTGTGGAACGGCGGCTCGTCCCCCCACCAGCCCTGCCACTCCTCGTCCTGCCAGGGCCCGCGCTGGGGCCCGAACTTGTTGCGGCCCATGATCTCGGCCCCGATGTTCCGCGCGAAGTCCCGCGTGAGGTAGTCGTCGAGACCGCGACTGCCCCCGGGGTCGGTGCGCGTGGGCCAGTGCGCCGTCGCACCCGCCCAGGCGAACAGCTCCCCCGGGTCCGCGTGACCGAACGGACGCTCCAGACTCTGGCCCTCACCGGTCCCGAACCCGTCCGACGACACCATGAAGTTCTGGACTCTGAGCAGCTGGCCCACGGTGGTCCTCCCGCGCGATCGACGACGTGACGACGGAGCACCGCCGCACACCAAGGAGACTCCACCGCACCGGAAAACTCATCGCACCCCCGCGGGGTGTCGTCCACCGGCGTCGCCCACGGGGTGCCATCCACGGGGCGCCGCCCAGGGGGTGCCGTCTAGGGGGCGCCGTCGCCCAGCACCACCACGTCCTCCGCCCGGAACTCCACCCCCACCTCGGCGCCCACCTCCGGCACCTCCCGCAGCGGAAGTTCGGCCTCCAGCGACGGCCCGTCCACCGGGCGGAGCCTTACGGCCACATGGCTGCCCCGGAACGTCCGGGACTCCACCGTCCAGGCCGGCGCCTCCTCCACGCCCACCAGCCGCACCCCGCCCGGCCGGACGAGCAGCCGCCGCTCGCCCTGCGGCGAACCCTCCGGCACCGGGACCTTCCCCCACACCGTGTCCGCGACGACCCCGGTCACCCGCGCCGCCACCACGTTGTCGAAACCGAGGAAGCGGGCCACGAACTCCGAGGCCGGCCGCGACCACACCTCGACGGGCGCACCCGACTGGGCGATCCGCCCGTCCCGCATGACCACCACCCGGTCGGCGAGCGCGAACGCCTCCCCCTGGTCGTGGGTCACCGCCAGAACCGTCGTCCCCAGCCGCCCGAACAGCTGCCGCAGCTCCACGACGAGCCGCTCCCGCAGCCCCCGGTCGAGCTGCCCGAGGGGTTCGTCCAGCATGAGCAGCCGGGGCCGCGGCGCCAGGGCACGGGCCAGCGCCACCCGCTGCTGCTCGCCGCCGGAGAGCGCGCCGACGGACCGCCGCCCGGCCCCCGGCAGACCGACGAGGTCGAGCAGCTCCCCCACCCGCTCGGCCTGCTCCGCCTTCCCCGCCCCCCGCATCCGCAGCCCGAAGGCGACGTTCCCGCCGACGTCCCGCTGCGGGAACAGCTGATGGTCCTGGAACATCAGGCCGACCCCGCGCCGGTGCACCGGCACCCCGCGCTGATCGGCCCCGCCGAGCAGCACCCGGCCCCCGTCGAGGGCCTGGAGCCCGGCGACGGCCCGCAGCAGCGTCGACTTGCCGCTGCCGCTCGGCCCGAGCACACACACGATCTCGTGGTCGGCGACCTCCAGGTCCACCGCGTCGAGCACCGCCCGGTCCCCGAACCGTACGGTCGCCCCGTCGAGTCTCAGCATCAGAACTCCCCCGAGGTCCGGTCGGTCCGGAGCCGTTCGAGCAGGAGCAGGGACACCGCGCACACCACCATGAGGATCGTCGACAGGGCCATCGCCTGCCCGTAGTTGAGTTCGCCCGGCCGGCCGAGCAGCCGGGACACCGCCACCGGCAGCGTCGGGCTGTCGGGCCGGGCGATGAAGACGGTCGCGCCGAACTCGCCCAGCGAGACCGCGAACGCGAACCCGGCGGCGATGAGCAGCGCCCGCCGCACCATCGGCAGGTCCACCTCCCGCCACGCCCGCCACGGCGACGCGCCCAGCACCCCCGCCGCCTCCCGCAGCCGCTCGTCCACCGCGCGCAGCACCGGAAGCATCGTCCGTACGACGAAGGGGACGCCGACCAGCGCCTGTGCGAGCGGTACGAGGATCCAGCTGGCCCGCAGGTCGAACGGCGGCTCGTCGAGCGTGATGAGGAAACCGAAGCCCACGGTCACCGCTGACACCCCGAGCGGCAGCATGATCAGCGCGTCGAAGCCCCGCACGAGCCGCCCCGCCCGCCGGGTGAGCGCCGCCGCCGCGAGCCCGCCGATCAGCACCGCGATACCGGTGGCGGCCACCGCGTACCGCAGCGAGTTCCCGATCGCCTCCAGCGGCGGCACCAGGAACGTGCCGGACTCGTCGAGCGAACCGAGCGCGCGGTAGTAGCCCAGGCCGTAGCCGTCCGGCCCGGCGAAGGAACGCTCCACGAGCACCCCGAGCGGCAGCAGGATCAGCAGCGCCACCGAGACGAGGACGCCACCGAGCAGCGCCCACTGCCCGGCGCCGCGCGGGCGCCGCGCGGTCAGCTCCGGCGGGACGAGCCGCAGCGCCGTCTCCCGCCTCCGGACCGTCCACGCGTGCACCGCGAGGATCGCGCCGACCGCCACGAACTGCACCAGGGTCAGGACCGCGGCCGTCGACAGGTCGAGCAGCCGCGCGGTCTGCCGGTAGATCTCCGCCTCCAGCGTGGAGTACGCGTTCCCCCCGAGGATCTGCACGACGCCGAACGAGGTGAAGGTGAAGAGGAAGACCATCAGGGCCGCCGCCGACACCGCCGGGACCAGCGCGGGCAGCGTCACCGTCCGCCACGCCCGCCAGCGCGACGCGCCGAGGACCCGCGCCGCCTCCTCCTGGCGCGGGTCGAGCTGCGCCCACAGTCCGCCGACGGTCCGGACGACGACCGCGTAGTTGAAGAAGACATGGGCCAGCAGGATCGCCCACACCGTGGTGTCGAGCCGCAGCCCCCACAGCTCGTCCGTCAGCCCGCCCCGGCCCACGACCGCCAGGAACGCCGTACCGACCAGCACCGTCGGCAGCACGAACGGGACCGTCACCACGGCCCGCAGGACACCCTTGCCCGGAAAGTCGAAGCGC
The DNA here is from genome assembly GCF_040296665.1 of Streptomyces sp. NPDC002057. Classification (NCBI taxonomy): domain Bacteria; kingdom Bacillati; phylum Actinomycetota; class Actinomycetes; order Kitasatosporales; family Streptomycetaceae; genus Streptomyces; species Streptomyces sp. NPDC002057. Next base: position 8,300 of record NZ_JBEOXR010000081.1, on the reverse strand, counting down.
GCGAAGACGTACGCCCCGGGCAGCGCGACCAGCAGGGTCAGCGCGGTCGACGCGAGCGCCTGCCACGCCGTGAAACCGAGCACGTCCAGGATCTCCGGGCGGCTCAGCGTCTCGCCGATCCGGCCGAACCGCCAGCTCCCGTCGGGCCGCAGCCCCCGGTCGACGATCGACACCACGGGCCAGGCGAAGAACACGCCGAAGAACGCGACGGGCAGGGCCATCAGCCCCAGCCGCGCCGCGTCCCCCCGCAGGTCGCGCCCTACTTCAGGACGAGCGACGACCACTGCTGGATCCACGCGTCACGCTTCTCGGCGATCTTCTCGGGCGCCATGGTCTCCGGCTTCTCCACGACCACACCGTGCTTCGTGAACAGCTCCGGCAGCACCGCGTCCTTCGCCACCGGGTTGACGAACATCTGGAGCGGCATGTCCTCCTGGAACTTCTTCGAGATCAGGAAGTCGATCAGCGCCTTGCCGCCCTCGGGGTTCTTCGCCCCGTTCAGCAGACCCGCGAACTCGGTCTGCCGGAAGCACGTGCCGGTGGACACCCCGGTGGGCGCCACCTTCGGCTGCGGCTCGCCGTACAGCACCTCGACCGGCGGGCTGGAGGCGTACGACACGACGAGCGGACGGTCGCCCTTGGCCTGCCTGCCACCGGCCGAACCCGAGAACTCCTGGTTGTAGGCGAGCTCCCAGCTGTCGACGGTCTTCACACCGTTCGCCTTGAGCTTGGACCAGTACGCCTGCCAGCCGTCGTCGCCGTACTTCGCGGCCGTGCCGAGCAGGAAACCGAGCCCCGGGGAGGACCGCTCCGGGTTCTCCACCACCAGCAGGTCCTTGTACGCCGGCTTCGCGAGGTCGTCGAAGGTCACCGGCGGCGCCAGCTTCTTGTCCGCGAAGTACTTCTTGTCGTAGTTGACGCAGATGTCACCGGAGTCGATCGGCGTGACCCGGTGCTCCTTGTCCAGGTGGTACTCCGCCGGGACCCGGTCCAGCCCCTTCGCCCCGTACGGGACGAAGATCCCGTTGTCGAGGGCGCGGGAGAGCAGGGTGTTGTCGACGCCGAAGAAGACATCGCCCTGCGGGGAGCCCTTGGTCAGGATCTCCTTGTTGACGGCCTCACCGGCGTCGCCGGCCTTCAGGACCTTGACGGTGAAACCGGTCTGCTTCGTGAACTCCGCCAGCACCTCCTTGGAGGCGTTGAAGGAGTCGTGGCTCACGAGCGTCACGGTCTTCGGCGCGGGCGCGCCGGACTTGCCCGCGGCGTCGCGGACGTCCTCCGCGCCGCAGGCGGCGAGGGTGGTGACGCCCAGCGCCGCGACGAGCGCGGCGGCGGCCATCTTCTTGGTGCTCACTGAGATTCCTCCTGGGTATGACCAGGAAGAGACGCGGCCCTGCCCACGACCGGCGGACCGGACGCGGGCAGGGCGCAACAGCTTGAGTTACGACCGAACTTCCTACCCAGAATGACCTGGGCGAGGTTCAGAGGGTCTGCGGTCTGACGGACACCGCACTCTCAGCGCTGTGGCGCTCCCCTGTCGGAATATGGAGATGTGTTCGAGCTCAGGGTACAAGCTCAGCGTTCGCTGGCGGCCAGCTGTCCACAGGCACCGTCGATCTCCTGACCTCGGGTGTCCCGCACGGTCACCGGCACACCGTGCCGCGCGATGGCCTCCACGAAGGCCTTCTCGTCCTCCGGACGCGACGCCGTCCACTTCGAACCGGGCGTCGGGTTCAGCGGGATCAGGTTGACGTGCACCCGACGGCTCTTGAGCAGCCGGCCCAGCAGGTCACCCCGCCACGCCTGGTCGTTGATGTCCCGGATCAGCGCGTACTCGATGGAGATCCGGCGCCCCGACTTCTCCGCGTACTCCCAGGCCGCGTCCAGCACCTCACGCACCTTCCAGCGCGTGTTCACCGGCACCAGCGTGTCCCGCAGCTCGTCGTCCGGGGCGTGCAGCGAGACCGCGAGCCGGCACTTGAAGCCCTCGTCGGCGAAACGCAGCATCGCGGGCACCAGCCCGACGGTGGAGACGGTGATCCCGCGCTGGGACAGCCCCAGACCGTCCGGCTCCGGGTCCGTGAGCCGACGGATCGCACCGACGACCCGCTTGTAGTTCGCGAGCGGCTCCCCCATGCCCATGAACACGATGTTGGACAGGCGCGCCGGTCCCCCGGGCACCTCCCCGTCCCGCAGCGACCGCATCCCGTCCACGATCTGGTGCACGATCTCGGCGGTCGACAGGTTCCGGTCGAGCCCGGCCTGCCCCGTCGCACAGAACGGGCAGTTCATCCCGCAGCCGGCCTGCGAGGAGATGCACATGGTCACCCGGTCCGGGTAACGCATGAGCACCGACTCGACGAGCGTGCCGTCGTGCAGGCGCCACAGGGTCTTACGGGTGGTGTCGTCGTCGCACGAGATGTGCCGCACCACGGACATCAGATCGGGCAGCAGCTCCCCCGCCAGCTTCTCCCGCGCGGCGGCCGGGATGTCCGTCCACTCCGCGGGATCGTGCGCGTACCGCGCGAAGTAGTGCGTGGACAGTTGCTTGGCACGGAAGGGCTTCTCGCCGATCGCGGCGACGGCTTCCTTCCGCTCGGCGGGCGTGAGGTCGGCCAGGTGCCGCGGCGGCTTCTTGGCTCCGCGGGGGGCGACGAAAGTGAGTTCTCCGGGCTTGGGCATGGTGGTACCAGTGTCGCAGAGATACGACGAAGGGCCCGCCGCCCCTGGGGACGACGAGCCCTTCATCAAGGAAACCGCAGGTCAGGTGGACCCTACGAACAGCGCGAGCAGCAGCCACACCACCGGCGCCGTCGGCAGCAGGGAGTCCAGGCGGTCCATGATGCCGCCGTGACCGGGCAGCAGCGTGCCCATGTCCTTGATGCCCAGGTCACGCTTGATCATCGACTCGCCGAGGTCACCGAGCGTCGCGCTCGCCGCCACCGCGAGACCGAGGATCAGGCCCTGCCACCAGGCACCCTCGTCGATCATGAACTCCATGCACAGCACGCCCGCCGCCATCGCGAACGTCACCGCGCCGACCAGACCCTCACGGGTCTTGCCGGGACTGATCCGCGGGGCCAGCTTGTGCTTGCCGAAGCGCCAGCCGACCGCGTACGCCCCGGTGTCGCTGACCACCGTCAGGATCAGGAAGGTCAGCACCCGCTGCGGGCCGTCGTCCGCGGCGAGCAGCAGCGCCACGAACGTCGCCAGGAACGGCACGTAGAACGCGGCGAACACACCCGCCGTGACGTCCTTCAGATAGCCCTCGGGAGGCTCCGTCATCCGCCAGACGAGGACGGCCAGCGCCGTGAGCGCCATCGCCACCCAGGCGCCCTCGGGACCCCGGACGTAACCGGCGACGACCATCGCCGCGCCGCCGACCGCGAGCGGGACCAGCGGCGCCTTGATTCCCTTGCGCTCCTGGAGACGCGAGGTCAGCTCCCAGAGCCCGACCACCACGGCGACCGCTATCACCCCGATGAACGCCGGCTCCCAGATGAAGAGCGAGGCGAAGATGACGGCGCCGAGCCCGACCCCGACCCCTATGGCCGCGCCCAGGTCACGCCCCGCGGTCTTCTTCTGCCGTGGCGCCGGTGGCGCGGGCGGCGGAGGCGGGGTGGGGCTGGGCATGGGCTCCTGCGGGTGCTCGTGCGGCGTCTCGTCACGGAACAGGGGACCGCTCGGGTGAGCGGCCCCCCGGCCGTGACCGTCCTGGAATCCGCCGGTGGGAACGTCGGGCACGATGGGCATGGGCCGAGTCTGCGCCGCCTGATGCCGATCGTATGCGGGACCCGCCGGGGCGGGCCCCTGGTCGGGTCCCCCACGGCCTGTGCCGGCCGGGGCCCCCCAGGAAGAGTCGTTCATCAGACCTCGAGCAGCTCGGCTTCCTTGTGCTTGAGCAGCTCGTCCACCTGCGCGACGTACTTCGCGGTGGTGTCGTCGAGCTCCTTCTCGGCGCGGCGGCCCTCGTCCTCGCCGACCTCGCCGTCCTTGACGAGCTTGTCGATGGTCTCCTTGGCCTTGCGGCGCACCGCGCGGATCGAGATCTTCGAGTCCTCGGCCTTGCCCTTGGCGACCTTGATGTACTCCCGGCGACGCTCCTCCGTCAGCTCGGGGAACACCACCCGGATGATGTTGCCGTCGTTGCTCGGGTTGACGCCGAGGTCCGAGTCACGGATCGCCTGCTCGATGTTGCGCAGCGCGCTCTTGTCGAACGGGGTCACCACGGCCATCCGAGGCTCCGGAACGGAGAAGGACGCCAGCTGGTTGATGGGGGTGATGGCACCGTAGTAGTCCGCCACGATCTTGTTGAACATCGCCGGGTGCGCACGGCCGGTGCGAATCGCGGCGAAGTCCTCCTTGGCGACCACGACGGCCTTCTCCATCTTCTCCTCGGCCTCGAGGAGAGTCTCTTCGATCACCACATGCTCCTGCGTGTCGTCGCGTTGTGTCCTGCACGGTGTACGACCGGCAGGGCTCTGTCCAGCCCCTCGCGGGGCCGTTCCCCGGTTCGGGTCAGGCCCGGGTGCCCTGGTCGCTCACGAGCGTGCCGATCTTCTCACCCTTCACCGCGCGAGCGATATTGCCCTCGGTGAGCAGTTCGAAGACGAGGATCGGGAGGTTGTTGTCCCGGCACAGGGTGATGGCGGTGGCGTCGGCGACCTTGAGGTCGCGGGAGAGCACCTCGCCGTACTCCAGCGCGTCGAACTTGACCGCGTCGGGGTTGGCCTTCGGGTCGGAGTCGTAGACGCCGTCCACACCGTTCTTGCCCATCAGCAGGGCCTCGGCGTCGATCTCCAGGGCACGCTGGGCGGCGGTGGTGTCCGTGGAGAAGTACGGCATGCCCATGCCCGCACCGAAGATGACCACGCGGCCCTTCTCCAGGTGGCGGACGGCGCGCAGCGGGATGTACGGCTCGGCGACCTGGCCCATCGTGATGGCGGTCTGGACGCGCGAGTCGATGCCCTCCTTCTCCAGGAAGTCCTGGAGCGCGAGGCAGTTCATCACGGTGCCGAGCATGCCCATGTAGTCGGAGCGGGCCCGGTCCATGCCGCGCTGCTGGAGTTCGGCGCCACGGAAGAAGTTGCCGCCGCCGATCACCACCGCGATCTCCGCCCCGTCGCGGACGACGGCTGCGATCTCACGCGCGATGGCGTGCACGACATTCGGGTCGACCCCCAGGCCGGTACCGCCGGAGAAGGCTTCTCCGGACAGCTTCAGCATGTAGCGGCCGGCCTGCTTGCCGTTGTTGTCGTCGCCCTGTACGGCGCCCTGGTTCATGGAGATCTCCTCGTGCACATACGAAGGAGGCCATTGCCTTGGGTCCTCGCGGTTTCCCGTACGGCAATGGCCTCCTCGTCAGATCTGCGGTCGTCCTGCGCGTGCGCGGACGACTGCCTCAGACCCTACCGGGGTCCGGTGTCCGTCGCGTTCGCGTACGGACTCAGATGCCGACCTTGATGCGGGTGAAGCGCTTCAGGGTGACACCGGCCTCGTCCAGGATCTGCTGGACGGACTTCTTGTTGTCAAGGGCGTACGGCTGACCGAGCAGCGTCGCGTCCTTGAAGAAGCCGTTCACGCGACCCTCGACGATCTTCGGGAGCGCGGCCTCGGGCTTGCCCTCGGCGCGGGTGGTCTCCTCGGCGACGCGACGCTCGGTCTCGACGACCTCGGCCGGGACGTCCTCACGGGTGAGGTACTTCGGCGCGAACGCGGCGATGTGCTGGGCGACACCCTTGGCGACGGCGGCGTCGGCCTTGTCGAACTCGACGAGGACACCGATCTGCGGCGGGAGGTCCGGCATCGTGCGGTGCATGTACGCGTAGACGAAGCCGTCGGCGTACTGCGCGAAGCGGTCCAGGACGATCTTCTCGCCGAGGTTGGCGTTGGCCTCGTCGACGAACGCCTGCACGGTCTTGCCGGCCTCGATCTCGGAGGCGAGCAGCGCCTCCAGGTCGGCCGGGGAGGTGGCGGCGACGTGCGCGGCGAGCTTGTCGGCGACGGCCTGGAACTTGTCACCCTTGGCGACGAAGTCCGTCTCGCACTTCAGCTCGACGAGCGTGCCGGAGGTGTTGTCGTCGGCGATGAGGGAGACCACGGCGCCGTTCTCGGCGGAGCGGCCCTCGCGCTTGGCGACGCCCTTCTGGCCCTTGATGCGCAGGGCCTCGACGGCCTTGTCGACGTTGCCGTCGGCCTCGTCGAGGGCCTTCTTGCAGTCCATCATGCCGGCGCCGGTGAGCTCGCGGAGCTTCTTGACGTCAGCGGCGGTGTAGTTCGCCATGAGTCTGTTTCTCTCTCGAAGTCTGAAAGATCGGGCGGGTCCACGGGTGGACGGCGGGGGCCTTGTGGGCCCCCGCCGTCGTCACCCGAAGGTCCTGAAGGGTCAGGCCTGCTCGGCGTCCGCGGCCGGAGCCTCGGCGACGACCTCGGCCTCGGCCTCGGCGACGACCTCGGCGGTGTCGGCAGCCTCGGCGTCCGCGACCTTCTCGGTCTCGGCGGAGGTCTGGACCTCGGCGTCGTCGGCCTTCTTCTCACCCTCGAGCAGGTCGCGCTCCCACTCGGCGAGGGGCTCGCCGGCGGCCTTCTCGCCCGGCTTCGAGTCGCCGGTCGCGGCGCCGGAACGGGCGATGAGGCCCTCGGCGACGGCGTCGGCGATCACGCGGGTGAGCAGGGTGACGGAGCGGATCGCGTCGTCGTTGCCCGGGATCTTGTAGTCGACCTCGTCGGGGTCGCAGTTGGTGTCGAGGATCGCGACGACCGGGATCTTGAGCTTGCGAGCCTCGCCGACGGCGATGTGCTCCTTCTTGGTGTCCACGATCCAGACGGCGCTGGGCACCTTGGACATCTCGCGGATACCGCCAAGGGTCTTCTCCAGCTTGGCCTTCTCACGCGAGAGGACCAGGAGCTCCTTCTTGGTGAGGCCGGACGCGGCCACATCCTCGAAGTCGATCTGCTCGAGCTCCTTGAGGCGCTGCAGACGCTTGTAGACGGTGGAGAAGTTGGTGAGCATGCCACCGAGCCAACGCTGGTTGACGTACGGCATGCCGACACGCGTCGCCTGCTCGGCGATGGCCTCCTGGGCCTGCTTCTTCGTACCGACGAACATGATGGAGCCGCCGTGCGCGACGGTCTCCTTGACGAACTCGTAGGCGCGGTCGATGTACGACAGCGACTGGAGCAGGTCGATGATGTAGATGCCGTTGCGCTCGGTGAAGATGAAGCGCTTCATCTTCGGGTTCCAGCGACGGGTCTGGTGACCGAAGTGGACGCCGCTCTCCAGCAGCTCCCGCATCGTGACGACGGCCATGGCCGTATCTCCTTGGGTTTCTCGGTTGTGTTCCTGACGCCCCGGCGCGCCATGCCCACGAGGGACCGAAAGGCGCTGCCACGACCGGTGAGGGCAGTGGCGGGGCGTGCGAAGTCGACCCGGTGACCCGGGTCGCCATAGAAAGTGTACGGGACCCCGGGAGCGGCGGGTGACGGCGCTGTCCACAACCCGCGAGTACTCCACAGATACCGTCCCCACCCCCCACGAACCGGACCCTCCCGGGCAGTCTCGATCCATGCACTTCACGACAGTGATCCTCGCCCTCGGCCTGCTGTGGCCGGTGGGCCCACCGCCCCCCGAGATCCTCCGCGGCTGGCACCCACCACCGGGTCCGTACGCCCCCGGCCACCGCGGCGTCGACCTGGCCGCCCCACCGGGCACCCCGGTCCTCGCCCCCACCGCCGGCACCGTCACCTTCGCGGGCCCGGTCGGCGGCCACGGCGTCCTCACCCTCACCCTCCCCGGCACGGGCACTCCCCCGCTCCGCACCACCTTCACCCCGGTGACCCCCCTGGTGAAGAAGGGCACCCAGGTCGCACCGGGCACCCCCCTGGCCCGGGTCACCCCCGGCACCCACTGCCGGGAGACCTGCCTCCACTGGGGCCTCCTCAGAGGCGACCACTACCTGAACCCCCTCCTCCTCACGAACCGACCCCCGTCACGCCTCCTACCGCTCGTCGACTGACAGACACGACCCCACCACGTCGGCACTACGGAGGGGTCACGTCGGCACGGCAGTCGGGGTCACGCCGGCACGACGGTCGGGTGACGCAGGCACCACCGTCGGGGTCTTGCCGGCACGGTGGAGCGGGGGCACGGCACCACGGCACCACGGAAGGGGAGACCACGACAGAGCGGGAGGAGCGGAACTGACGCGGGCATGTCGCGGAGGACGAACCCGTTGTCGAGGCGGACCCGGAGGGTGGCCAGGAGCCCGCGCTCCTGGTGGGCGAGCCACGCGGGTTCGAGC
>NZ_JBEOXR010000080.1:0-28843 GCF_040296665.1 Streptomyces sp. NPDC002057 | reverse complement strand
TTGGTGTCGCCCGACAGGCCGGAGACCTTCCCGAGCGACCAGCTCTCGGCCGGGTTGTGGACGTCGAAGCCGACGAGACGCTGGTCCGAGGTCAGACCGACGCTGATCAGACCGTGGCCCGCCGCGCGGCCCTGCGGGACGAACGGCTCGGCCCCCGCGGGCTTCGCCGAAGCCAGGACGGGGGAGAGCAGGGAAACAGCCACCGCGGCCGCGGCCACCGTGAGGGCGGCACGTCGAGTACGCACGAGAGAGCTCCGATCGATCTGCGGCCCGCCTCCTCAGCGAGGCGGGTCCGCGAGTGCTTCGAAGCCCCACCCGGAGCGGATCGGAAGGAAGGCCGACAACCCCCCGAACAGCCGCAAAAGTCCTACCGCGCGCCGGTCGGTCCCCCGCCCGACCGCATCGCGGACGCGCTGACGCCGAACGCCGTCCCGCCGCCCCGTCCCACCCCCTCCGCAGGTGGCCCGGCACGGCGCCGGATCGCCCCTCGGGGTGAATGGCCCCAGAATGCGAGGTAAGGGCCTGCGCGCCCGCGCGGGCCGTCGGGGAGTGACCGAGGTGCTTGAGGTCCCCTTCTGGTTGTGGGTCGCCTTCGCCGCCACGGTGGTGGTGTCGTTGACGGTGGACCTGCTGGCCCACCGCAGCGCGCACGTCATCGGCTTCAAGGAGGCCGCCGCCTGGAGCGCGCTCTGGGTGGGGCTCGCCCTGATCTTCGGCGGGGTCGTCTTCGTCGTCCTCGGTACGACGGCCGGCACGGAGTACACCACGGCGTGGCTGCTGGAGAAGAGCCTGTCGGTCGACAACCTCTTCGTCTTCGCCGTGATCTTCGCGTACTTCAAGGTGCCCCGCGCCTACCAGCACCGCGTGCTGTTCTTCGGCGTCATGGGCGCCCTGGTCTTCCGGGGGATCTTCCTCTCCCTCGGCGTCGCCGTGGTCAGCCGGTTCACCGCCGTGCTCTTCGCCTTCGCCGCCGTCCTGTTCTACAGCAGCTACAAACTCCTCAGGGATCAGGAGGAGAGCTTCGAGCCGGGCAAGAGCTTCGCCGTACGGCTGCTGCGCAAGATCATGCCGGTCCGTGACGAGTACGCGGGGATGAAGTTCTTCGTCAAGGAGGCGGGCAAGCGCGTGGCGACGCCGCTCCTGGCGGTGGTGGCGGCGATCGAGGCGGCCGACCTGATCTTCGCCGTCGACAGCGTTCCCGCCGTGCTCGCGGTCAGCGACGACGCCTTCATCGTCTACACGAGCAACGCGTTCGCCATTCTCGGCCTGCGGGCCCTCTACTTCATGCTCGCCGGGCTCCTCGACCGGTTCCACTACCTCAACAAGGGCCTCGCGATCATCCTCGCCTTCATCGGCGTCAAGCTCGTCCTCCAGGCGTCCCACAAGACGATCAGTACCGACATCCCCGAGATCCCCTCACCGGTCAGCCTCGCGGTCATCGTCCTCGTCCTGGCGGGGTCCGTGGCCCTCAGCCTGCTCCGGCCCCCACCACCGGCCGACCCGGTGTCCCCGGGGAAGGGCGAGGAGGCGGATCCGCCGCCGGATGACTGATATCGCACAGCTCTTCCCTTTTCTTCTGTTATGCCTATTGTTAAAGAATGAGTAAAACCGAGCATGAGGCCGGACCCCGAGGAGTTCTCGTCTGCCCGGTCTGCGAACAGCCCCTGACCTCGACCGTCAAGACGCGGCACAAGACCCTGGGAGTCTTCGTGCCCGTGTGGCGCCCGGGCCCCTGCCACAACCCCGAGTGCACCGCGTACCTGGAGGACCCCGGACGCCCCGGCCACCGGGACCGCTGACACCACCGTCCCCCTCGGGCGCCCACCCCGGACACCGCGGCCGGGGTGGGCGCCCACGGCGCCCTACCGTCCCTCCTCGGCCACGCGCAAGCGGTTGGACAAGGAAATCCCGGTTCGCGCACTAGACTGGCGGGCTGCTTGGCGCTGGACCGGAACAACCTGGGCAGACCCGGGCTCCACCGGCGACCCGGACGTTCCGGGAGCGAGACGCGAGGGCCGATGTCAGCCACACCTGAGCGCGGTGAAGTCACTCTGCTCGACGGCGGGGAGACGTACGAGGAGTCCGGCAAAGCGGCCCGGTTCTCCGCGGCGCCCGCCGCCCCGCCCCGAACACTCGTCGACATCCTCGACGCGACCGTACGGGCACACCCCGACGAGCTCGCCCTCGACGACGGCACCACCCGGTTGACCTACCGTGCGCTGGCCGCCGAGGTCGAACGCAGGCGCCGCGCCCTCGCCGCGGCCGGGGTCGGGCTCGGCGACCGGGTCGGCGTACGCGTGCCCTCCGGGACCAACGAGCTGTACGTGGCCGTCCTCGCCGTCCTCGCCGCGGGGGCCGCCTACGTGCCGGTCGACGCCGAGGACCCCGACGAACGGGCCGAACTGGTCTTCGGCGAGGCCGGGGTGCGCGCGGTGCTCGGCGCCGGACACTCCGTCCAGGTCACCCGGGACCCGGAGCCCGGCCACGCCCCCGCCGCCCGCCCCGGGCCCGAGCACGACGCCTGGATCATCTTCACCTCCGGCTCCACCGGCGTGCCCAAGGGCGTCGCCGTCAGCCACCGCAGCGCCGCCGCCTTCGTGGACGCCGAGGCCGCGCTCTTCCTCACCGAGGAACCCGTCGGACCCGGCGACCGGGTCATGGCCGGACTCTCGGTCGCGTTCGACGCCTCCTGCGAGGAGATGTGGCTCGCCTGGCGCTACGGCGCCTGCCTCGTGCCGGTCCCGCGCTCCCAGGTGCGCAGCGGCGCCGACCTCGGCCCCTGGCTGGTGGAACAGGAGATCACCGTGGTCTCCACCGTGCCGACCCTCGCCGCGCTCTGGGAGCCCGAGGACCTGGCCGAGGTCCGGCTGCTGATCTTCGGCGGCGAGGCCTGCCCGCCCGAGCTGACCCAGCGCCTCGTCACCGAGGGCCGCGAGGTCTGGAACACGTACGGTCCCACCGAGGCCACCGTCGTCGCCTGCGCCTCGCTGCTGACCGGTGAGGAACCGATCCGCATCGGCCTCCCGCTGAACGGATGGGAACTGGCCGTCGTCGACGAGTCCGGCGAGCCCGTGCCCATGGGCGGCAGCGGCCAGCTCGTGATCGGGGGCGTCGGCCTGGCCCGCTACCTCGACCCCGCGAAGGACGCGGAGAAGTACGCCCCGCTCGCCTCCCTCGGCTGGCAGCGCGCCTACCGCAGCGGAGACCTCGTCCGCGCGGAACCGGAGGGGCTCGTCTTCCTCGGCCGCGGCGACGAGCAGATCAAGCTCGGCGGCCGCCGGATCGAACTGGGCGAGGTGGACGCGGCGCTCCAGGCCCTTCCGGGCGTCGCCGGCGCGGCCGCCGCCGTCCGCACGGCGCGCAGCGGCAACCAGCTGCTCGTCGGCTACCTCGTCACCCAGGAGGGATGGGACCGCGCCGCGGCGGTCGAACGGCTGCGCGCCGATCTGCCCGCCGCCCTGGTGCCCCTCCTCGCGCCGGTGGACGACCTCCCGACCCGTACCTCCGGCAAGGTGGACCGGGCCGCGCTGCCCTGGCCGCTGCCCGACCTGGAACCCGCCGGCTCCGTCGAGCAGCTCTACGGCACCGAGGCCTGGCTCGCCGAGCAGTGGAGCGAGACCCTGGGCGTGTCCGTCACCGGCGCCGCCGACGACTTCTTCGCGATCGGCGGCAGCAGCCTCGCCGCCGCCCAGCTCACCACCCGGCTGCGCACCCGCTACCCGAGCGCGGCCGTGGTCGACATCTACCAGCGGCCCACCCTGCGGAAGCTCGCCCGCCACCTGGAGCAGTCCGTACAGGACGGCGGCGCGGCCCGGACCGTCGCCCCCGTCCCGCTCCGGACCCAGGTGACACAGTCGCTGCTCCTGCTCCCGCTGTTCACCCTGGTCGGCCTGCGCTGGACGGTGGCGCTGCTCGCCCTGGGCAACGTCCTCGACCGGTTCGGTTCCTACCCCTGGGCGCCCACCGCCTCGTGGTGGCTGGTCGCCGCCGGAGCCGCCCTGTTCTACAGCCCGCCGGGCCGGCTGGCCCTCGCGGCCGGCGGCGCCCGCCTCCTGCTGCGCGGGGTCGAGCCGGGACACCACCCGCGCGGCGGAAGCGTGCACCTGCGGCTGTGGACGGCCGAACGGCTGGCCGACCTCGTCGGCGCGACCGCCCTCACCGGCTCCTGGCTGCAGCGCTACGCACGGGCCCTCGGCGCCAAGATCGGCCCCGAGGTCGATCTGCACTCCCTGCCTCCCGTCACCGGCATGCTCAAGCTCGGCCGCGGCTGCGCCGTGGAGTCCGAGGTCGACCTCTCCGGGCACTGGCTCGACGGGGACCGGCTGGAGATCGGTCCGGTCAAGGTCGGGGCGGGCGCGGTCGTCGGCACCCGCAGCATGCTCTTCCCGGGCGCGCGGGTCGGCAAGCGCGCCGAGGTGGCCCCCGGCGCCGCCGTGACCGGACCGGTCCCGACCGGCCAGCGCTGGGCCGGAGCGCCCGCCGTCAAGCTCGGCAAGGCCAAGCGCAACTGGCCCAAGGAACGCCCGCCGCGCTCCGCCGGCTGGCGTGCCGTGTACGGAGCGACCGGCTTCCTCCTCACGGCCCTGCCCGTGCTCGCCGCCCTGCCCGCGCTGCTCGTCGTCAGCCTGTTCGTACCCGCCGACGCCGGGCTCGCCGAGGCCCTCCTCGGCGCGCTGACGGCCGTGGTGCCCGGAGCGCTCGCCTTCGGGTTCGCCTACGCGCTGCTCCTCCTCGTCGCGGTGCGCCTGCTCAGCCTCGGGCTGAAGACCGGGACGCACCCGACGCACAGCCGGGTCGGCTGGCAGGCCTGGACCGTCACACAGCTGATGGACCTGTCCCGGGAGACCCTGTTCCCGCTGTACGCCGGGCTGATCACCCCCGTGTGGCTGCGGCTGCTCGGGATGAGGATCGGCCGGGGCGCCGAGGTGTCGACGGTGCTCGCGCTCCCGAGCCTGACGACCGTGGGCGAAGGCGCGTTCCTCGCCGACGACACCCTGACCGCCCCCTACGAGCTGGGCGGCGGCTGGGTCCGCATCGGACACTCCGTGATCGGCCGCCGGGCGTTCCTCGGCAACTCCGGCATGACCGCGCCGGGCCGCAGCGTGCCCGACGACGGGCTGGTCGGCGTCCTGTCGGCCACGCCGAAGAAGGCCAAGAAGGGCAGCTCGTACCTCGGCCTGCCGCCGGTCAAGCTGCCGCGCTCGGCCGCCGCCGCGGACCGGAGCCGCACCTACGACCCGCCCGCGCGCCTGCTGTGGGCCCGGGGCCTGGTGGAGCTGTGCCGGCTCGTCCCGGTGTTCTGCTCGGCCGCGCTCGCCGTCCTGACCGTGGCCGCGCTGTGCGCCCTGGCCACGACGGACGGGCTCGGGACCGCGGGGACCGCGCTGCTGTCCGGAGTGGTCCTGCTCGCCGCCGGGGCGACCGCCGCGCTGGTCTCCGTGACCGCGAAATGGCTCCTCGTGGGCCGGCACCGGACGGGGGAGCACCCGCTGTGGAGCGGCTTCGTGTGGCGCAACGAACTGGCCGACACCTTCGTCGAGGTCCTGGCCGTGCCCTGGCTGGCCGGATCGGTGCCGGGGACGCCGCTCCTCGCCCTGTGGCTGCGCGGTCTCGGGGCCCGGATCGGCCGGGGCGTCTGGTGCGAGAGCTACTGGCTGCCCGAGACGGACCTGGTGACCCTCGGCGACGCCGTCACCGTGAACCGGGGCTGTGTCCTGCAGACCCACCTCTTCCACGACCGGATCTTGAGGACGGATACTGTGGTCCTCCGCGAGGGCGCCACCCTGGGCCCGGGCGGAATCGTCCTGCCCGGGAGCACGGTCGGGGCCCGCAGCACACTGGGACCCGCCTCTCTCGTGATGGCCGGGGAATCCGTCCCCGCCGACACCCGCTGGCTGGGCAATCCGATCGAGGCGTGGCGGTCCTGAAGGGGCCACGGCGTACGAGCACAGCGCAGGGAGCGGAAGCGGCAGTGAGCGGCCAGAGGACAACGGCGTCGGACCCGTACTTTCCGGCCAACGGAGATCCCCGTTACCGCGTGCACCGGTACGAACTCGCTCTGGACTACCGTCCCGGCCCCAACCGGCTGGCCGGGACGGCCCGGATCAGCGCGATCGTCGGCCGGGCGCCGCTCACCGAGTTCGCCCTCAACCTGGCCGAGTTCAAGGTCGGCCGGGTCCAGGTGAACGGCCGGGCTCCCCACTACTCCCACCGGGGCGGCAGACTCCGCCTCCGGCCGGCCAAGCCCCTCCCCGCGGGCGCCGCCTTCACCGTGGAGGTGCACTGGTCGGGCAACCCCAAGCCGGTCCGCAGCCCCTGGGGCGGCCTCGGCTGGGAGGAGCTCACCGACGGCGCGCTCGTCGCGAGCCAGCCGGTCGGCGCCCCGTCCTGGTACCCGTGCAACGACCGGCCCGCCGACAAGGCCTCGTACCAGATCTCGGTCAACACGCCCTCCCCGTACACGGTGGTGGCCGGCGGACGGCTGCTGACCCGGACGACCAGGGCCTCCACGACCACCTGGGTGTACGAGCAGACCGCGCCGACCTCCAGCTACCTGGTCGGCCTCTCCATCGGCATGTACCAGACCGTGCTGCTCGGCGACCCCGGGCTCGGCGGGGTTCCGCAGAGCGCCCACGTACCGGCGCACCTGCTGCCGAGGTTCTCCCGGGACTTCGCCCGGCAGCCCGCGATGATGCGGCTCTTCGAGGAACTGTTCGGCCCCTACCCCTTCGGCGAGTACGCGGTGGTGGTCGCCGACGAGGAGCTGGACGTGCCGGTGGAGGCCCAGGGGCTGTCCCTCTTCGGCGCCAACCACGTGGACGGCGTGCGGGGTTCGGAGCGGCTCGTCGCCCATGAGCTCGCGCACCAGTGGTTCGGCAACAGCGTGTCCATCGCCGACTGGCGGCACATCTGGCTGAACGAGGGCTTCGCGAAGTACGCCGAGTGGCTCTGGTCGGAGCGCTCCGGCGGCCGAACCGCCCATGAACTGGCGCTCGCCGCGCACCGGTTGCTGGCCGCGCAGCCGCAGGACCTGGTCCTCGCCGACCCCGGCCGCAAGCTGATGTTCGACGACCGTCTGTACCAGCGCGGGGGCCTCACGGTGCACGCGATCCGCTGCGCGCTGGGTGACGGGCCGTTCTTCCGCATGCTGCGCGACTGGGCCGCCGTGCACCGCCACGGAGTGGTGACCACCGGGGGCTTCATCGCCCACGTGTCCCGCTACGCGACCGAGCCGGTGGACGGCCTGCTCACGTCGTGGCTCCACGGGACCGCCCTCCCCCCGCTCCCCACCCCGCCGATCCCGGTCCGCCCCGGCTACCCGCCGACCAACAGCGGGCCCGGGACGGCCTGACCTCGCGGGCGGCCTGGCCCGAGGTCGGCTCCCGGATCCGCTACTCCGTGCGGCTCGGCCCCTGGTCGGCCGAGGGGGTGACCACGGTCCGGCACACCGTTCCCGGACGTGAGCTGGAGCTGGAGGCGTCGTTCGGGTCGCTCGGCACGGCGAGGATCTTCCTCCAGCTCAGGCCGTGGGGCGAGGAGACCCTCGTCGTCTGCGACGAGCACCCCCTGCGCGGTCCGGGCGGGAAGCTGCACAACTCGGTCAGCGAAGCCGCGATCCAGCTCCGCCACCGGGGCATGCCGGCCCGCCCGGCCGGGCTCGTCGAGCGGGACCGTGCCGGGAGCCGGTCGGCCTGACGCGGGGGTGCCCGGGTCGGGACCGCGTCAGGCCGGCCGGTCGATCACGGGGGCCGGGTGGGACCGGGATCAGCGCAGTCGGCGGGCGCGGAGGACCAGGTCGTCGGTGTGGTGCGCGCCGGCGCCGCCGTCCGGTGCCACGCGCGGGCGCTGCTCGTCCACCTCGATCGCCCAGTCCTCGCCGAGGAGCTCCGTGACCATCGACGGCCACACGTAGTCGGCGGGGTCGAAGCCGCTGTCGTTCGGCGGCTGGGTGTCCATGCCCGCGTGGTGCACGAGCAGCAGCACCCCGCCGACCGCCACCGCCGAGAGCAGCGCCCGCTCGGCCGCGGCGTCGGGCGTGCGCAGCAGGGCCGGGTACTGGGCGGAGACCAGGTCGAACGAGGCCGGCGGGAGGGCCGCCTCCGTGAGCGTGGCGTGGACCCAGCGAACGGTGACGCCCGCGTCCCGCGCGTGACCGGTCGCCCGGTCCAGCGCGATGCCCGAGACCTCCAGGGCGGTCACGTCCCAGCCGCCGCGCGCGAGCCAGACGGCGTCCGCCCCCTCGCCGCAGCCGACGTCGAGGACCCGCCCGGGGGTGAGCCCGGCCACCTCGGCGACGAGCGCGCCGTTGGGCCGGCCGCTCCAGAGTTGGTGCCGGTCGGCGTACCTGCTGTCCCACTCCGCGCGTACCGCGGGGTCTCCGAGGTAGCCGTCGGTGGACGAGAGGGTGTCGTGGGCGGGCGCTCCCGCTGCGATGTCGTCGGTCACGGGCTCACCGTCGCCCATCGTGTCCCTGCCGCGCCAGCGCTGTTGCCGGTCCGGCAAAACGGTGGCCGCGCCGGGGCGGGAGCGGCCCCCGCGCCCTCCTCGGGCACGGGGGCGCCGGGGCCGTTCCGCGCCGGGTCCGTCACTCGGCCCAGGGCAGGACGCGGGTGCCCTCGGTGCCGGGGACGGAGGCCACGCCGTCGGCGCGCATGGCGACGTGGGCCTCGGCCGCCTCGGGGGCGTGGACCTGGCGGAGCGCACCCGGCGGCAGGACGACGGTCCGCCCGGCCGGGATCTTCTCGGTCCGGCCCGCGCAGGTGATGGCGAGCGTCCCGGAGGTGACCGTCCAGACCTGTTCGCGGTCGACGGCGTGCTCGGGGCCCGTCCGTCCGGCCTCCATGGCGACGGTCCAGGTGCTCAGTTCCGTGCTGCCCCGGCTGGGGGCTGCCAGGCCCGTCATGCGGGCGTTCGGGGACTCGGTGACGTGCTCGGGGGCGGGGGTGATGACGACCGCGGCGGGCTCCTCCGCCTCCTCGGGCCGCACCGGCTCGTCGGGGGTGGCCCATTCGACGAACTGGACGACCACTCCGTTCGGGTCGGTGAGCTGGAACAGCCGCTCGCCCCAGGGCTCCTCGCGCAGCGGCATGGTGATCGGGGCGCCGGCCTCGCGCAGACGCCGTTCCACGTCCCCGATCCCGGTGACGGTGAGCGCGAGGATCAGCCCCGTGGCCCGACGGTCGCGCTGCTCGGGCGGGAGTACGTCGCTGCCGTGCCGCAGCAGCACGATGTCGGCGGCGGCGTCGCCGCGGGTCAGGGACGCGAAGCCGTCGGCGGCCATGGCGACCCGGTAGCCGAGGTGCGTGCGGAAGAACGCGCACGAGGCGTCCACGTCGGCGACGGTGAGGGACAGGGTGGAGGCGGTGACGTTCAGGGCAGCTCCTGGGCAGAGTGGATTCTTTTACTCGGGCGATTTTTGCGACGGACGTAACTTTAGGCAGGGCCTGATGGTAGGTCAAGTGTAATTTTGCTACGGAGGTAAGATTTCTCCATGAGTAACGAGCTGGGACTCCGCGAGTCCAAGAAGCAGGAGACCAGGCAGCTGATCTCCGACCGCGCGACCAGGCTCTTCATCGAGCAGGGCTTCGAACGGACCACCATCGCCGAGATCGCCACCGCGGCCCGCGTGGCCAAGAAGACGGTGACCAACTACTTCCCCCGCAAGGAGGACCTGGCCCTCGACCACCACGAGGCGTTCACCCAGGGCCTGGCCCGGGCCGTCGCCGAACGCGATCCCGGCGAGGAGCCGCTCGCCGCCCTGGGGCGGACGTTCCGGACCGCCCTGCTCGAACACAGCCCCGTCGTCGGCTTCACCGGTCCCGCGTTCGCCCGCATGGTGGCCGACAGCCCCACCCTCACCGCCCGGCTGCGCGAACTGCACGACCGGCGGGAGGAGGCGCTCGCCGAGGCGCTGACGGCCGCCGCCCCGGACCTCACCCCGGACGCCACCCCCGGCCCCGCCCCGGCCATCGGGCCCCGGGCCGCCGCCGCCCTGATCGCCGCGGCGGACCGTCTGCTGTTCCGCCGCATCCAGGAACTCACCCTGGCCGGCCGCGCCGACGAGCAGATCGAGGCCGTCCTGCTCCCCGAGGCGGATCACCTCCGCGCCCTCCTCGCCGCCGCCCTCGTCGACGACCCCGCGGCCATGGGCTGGTGACCCGCCATCCCGCCCGGCCTCTCCGCGCGGGGCCGGGCGGGATCGGGCGGGATCGGCCGAGGGGCTGAGGCGCACGGCCCCGACGCGTGTTCCCGTGGTGCGGTTCCGTGATGACGATCACCTTTGTTCTCGGAGTCCGGTGTCAACCGGAAGGCCCGCGGCGGGCGTATGCGGGGTGAAGTCGGAAGATCCGGGAGTTGCTGTTGACCGTCGAGGAGTTCGAAGAGTTCTACGCCCAGGCGGCGGCGCGACTCACGGGCCAGTTGTACGTGATGCTCGGCGACCTGCACGAAGCGCAGGACGTCGTGCAGGAGGCCTTCGTCAAGGGCTGGAGCCGCAGGCGCCAGCTGGACCGGGACGGCCAGCCCGAGGCGTGGATCCGCACCGTCGCGTGGCGGCTCGCGGTGAGCCGCTGGCGTTTCCGGCGGCGGACCTCCGAGGCGTGGAAGCGCGGGGGAGCGCCGCCGTCCGTCGAGGGGCCGGGGCCGGACCACCTGGTCCTGGTCGACGCGCTGCGCGAGCTGCCGCCGCAGCAGCGCCGGTCGCTCGCCCTCCACTACCTCTGCGACCTCAGCGTGGAGCAGGTCGCGGGCGAGACCGGACTGGCGACCGGCACCGTCAAGACCCATCTGGCCCGGGGGCGGGCGGCGCTCGCCGGCCGGCTCCAGGACCCGCGTATCGAGGAGGCGCCCGGTGACTGAGCCCCACGACCACGACCCTCTCAGGTCGCTCTTCCAGCAGGCCGCCGCCGACGGGCGGTCGCGGTCGGTGCAGCCGCCCGCGGCCGACATCATCGCCCGGGGCCGGAGCGCCCGGCGGCGCCGCCTCGCGGTGTTCGCCGCGGGAGCCTGCCTGGTCATCGGTGGCGGCAGCGCGGCCCTCGCCACGCTTCTGCCCGGACGGGCGGCCCCCGTCCTGCCCGCCACCACTCCTTCGGTGAGCGGCCCGTCGCCCGTGGGCACGACCAGCCCGCCCCCGTCCTTCGGCCACCCGACCTCGACGAACCCGCCCTTCATCGGCACGACGACGTCCCCGCCGGGTGGCCCGCCCACCTCGGCGTCGAACGGCTCGACGCCGCCCGACGGCTGAGCGTGCCAGGCGGCTGAGGGCTCCGGCCCGGAACAGCGCCCGGCCGCCGCGCCCGTCCCCGCCTCCACCCTTCCCCGCCCCCTGCGACGGGATCGCCCCCTCGACGGGGGGCGATCCCGCGCCCTTCCGCACCCTTGAGAGCCCGAAATGCCCTTTATATCCACTGATGTGGTGGGTGAGGAGACGCGCACGCCCGGCTCCGCGTCCTCCCCGGCCCGTGCCCCCTCCACCGCCCCCACCCTCCTGGACCGGCTCCGGCGATTCCGTCCCGACGCCGCCGATCGTGAGGTGCTGTGGCTCTACCTCCTCACCCGGCTCGCCGTCCTCATCACCGCCTACTGCACCCGCTGGATCTTCCCAGCCGACCCCGAGACCCGTGACCCGGGCCCGGCCCTCGCCGTCTTCGAGCGCTGGGACTGGAGTCACTACCTGCACATCGCCCGCGACGGGTACTTCCCCGACGACCCGGGTGCCTCGCCGGAGCCGTGGGACAACCGCGAGGCCTTCTTCCCCGGCTTCCCGCTGGTCCTGCGCGCCGTCCACACCGTGGTGCCGGACTGGACGGTCGCCGGACTCCTCGTCTCGCTCGTCTCCGGCGCCGTCGCCGTCCTCGCGCTGGCCCGCATCGCCCGCCTCCACCTGCCGCGGGCCGAGGGCGGAGGCCGCACCGTCCTGTTGCTGCTGCTCTCCCCGTGCGCGGTCTTCCTGGCCGTGGGCTACACCGAAGCCCTCTTCCTCGCCTTCGCCCTGCCGGCCTGGCTCGCCGCGCAGCGCCGCGCCTGGCCCCTCGCCGCCGTCCTGACCGCCTGCGCCACCACCGTACGGATCAGCGGTCTCTTCCTCGCCGCCGCGCTCGCCGTCCACTTCGCCCTGACGGCCCGTGACCGCCGCACCTGGCGCCGGCTGCCCTGGCTGACCCTGCCCGCGCTGCCCCCACTGCTCTACACGCTCTACCTGCACGCCCACACCGGTGACTGGATGGCGTGGAAGCACGCGCAGGAACGCGGCTGGTACCGCGACTTCCACACCCCCTGGGACGCCTGGAGCACGACTTGGGAGTCCGCCTTCGGACACGTCCAGACCACGCCGTACGCCGTTCTCTGGCAGGCCGAACTCCTGGCCATGGCTCTCGGCCTGCTCATGGTCGCCCTGCTGGTCCGCGCCCGCCGGTGGCCCGAGGCCTGCTACATCGCGCTGAGCCTCTGGGCGCTGGGGACCTCGTACTGGTACATGTCCGTCCCCCGCGCCACCCTCCTGTGGTGGCCGCTGTGGATCATGCTCGCCGGGTGGACCCTCCGCAGACCGCGCCTCCTGACCGTCCACCTCTGCCTGGTGGCGCCGCTGTCCGTCGTCGTGGCCGTCACCTTCTTCTCCGGCCGCTGGGCGGGCTGACGGCCGGACCCGCCGTACGTCGCGGCCGCGCGCACCGACGCGCCGGGCCGGCCCACCCGGTGACGGGTGGGCCGGCCCGTGGAGCGAGCGTCACAGACGCCGGTCGAGAAGGGCCTTGAAGTCCTCGTAGCCGCGCGGGGACACCTTCTCGCCGTCGACGAAGAAGCTCGGGGTGCCCCGGACACCGAGGCCCATGCCGTCGCGCTGGTCGGCGGAGACGCGCTCAGCGGTGCGCGGGGAGGCCACGTCGGCGTCGTAGCGGGCCATGTCGAGGCCGAGCGCGCGGGCGTAGCCGCGGAAGACGTCGTCCTTGGGCTCCTCGGCCTCGCCCCACTCGGACTGGGTGGTGAAGAGCTTGTCGTGCATCTCCCGGAAGCGCCCCTGCTGCGCGGCGGCCTCGGCGGCGCGGGCCGCGGAGCCGCTGTTGCGGTGACCTGGCAGGGGGAAGTAGCGGGCCACGAACGTGACGCGGTCCCCGTACTCCTTCTTCAACCGGTCCATGACGGGGTGGAAGGCGCCGCACGACTCGCACTCGAAGTCGAGGAACTCGACGACGGTGATCCGGCTCCTCGCCGGGTCGGTGAGGCGGTGGCTGTCGTCCCGGACGACGCGGGCGTCCGTCGCCGCCTCCGGCAGGGCGTCCGCGCCACCGCCCGGGTCGGGGCGGAACAGCAGGAACGATCCGAACGCGACGGCGAGCGCGACCACGAGGACGAGGGCGGCGCCGAGCTGTTTTCCGACGGTCTTCTTGTTCTTCACGTTGTTCGTGTTCTCCACGTTCTTGACGGGTCGGGGGGACAGGAGTCCGGGGGTCAGGAGGGGCGCCGGGTGGTTGCCGTCCGCCGGTCGCGGGCGTGGAGGGCGGCGAGATAGGCGTTGTACGCGGCCAGCGGATCGCCCGCGTCGCCGCGGTCGATCCGACGGTCGACCCGACGGGCCTCGCGGGCGTCGGACCGCACCCACTGGGCGGCGAGGATGATCGTGGTGATCAGTACGGGGATGTCGCCGGTGGCCCAGGCGATGGCGCCCGCGTTGTACTGGTCGTCGGCGAGCGAAGGCCCCCAGGTGCGGCCCACCGCCGTCCACCAGCCCTCGGCCAGCAGGTCGCTGGAGCTCATCAGGGCGATGCTGAACCAGGAGTGGAACGGCATCGTCAGCATCAGCACGAACAGCCGCCCCAGGTGCGGCGGTCTGCGCGGGCCGGGGTCGATCCCGATGATCACCCAGAAGAACAGCAGTCCCACCGCGAGGAAGTGCACCAGCATCGCCATGTGCCCGAGGTGACCGCGCATCAGCGTCTCGAACAGCGGCGTGTAGTAGACCGCGAACGCGGAGCCGATGAACAGCACGCTCGCGACCACCGGGTGCGAGACCACCGTGACGTACCGGCTGTGGAGCAGCCGCACGAGCAGCTCGCGCGGACCGGGCGGGGCGCCCTTCGCCGCGGTGGGCAGGGTCCGCAGGGCGAGCGTCGCGGGCGCGCCGAGCACCAGCAGGATGGGGACGGTCATCGCCAGGACCATGTGCTGGCCCATGTGGACGCCGAACATGACCTTGCCGTAGACGGCCAGCCCGCTCATCGTCGCCAGGACCGTCACCGCGAGCCCCGTGAACCAGGAGACCGTGCGGCCCGCCGGCCAGTGGTCGCCCCGCGCCCGCAGCCGCCGGACGCCGACCGTGTACAGGAGCCCGGCCGCCGCCGTGCCGAACGCGAACAGCGGGTCGAAGTGCCACTGGGTGAGGAGCGGGGTCCACGGGAAGTCGCCGAGCGGCGGAGGCATCGGGAAACCGAGCAACTCCTCGGCCCGCGACGGCACCGGGCCCGCCACCACCGGCGGGGGAGTGCGGGCGAGTCCGACCGCGAGCCCCATGGCCGCGGCCATCAGCAGCAGCTCTCCCACGGCGAGCCGGAGGAACGCGCGGCCCCCGCCCCCGTCGAGAGCGGCCAGGGTCCGGCGCCGGTGCCACAGGCCCGCCAGGCCGAGGAGGGCCAGGGCGGCGGTCTTGGCCAGGAGGAGCCGCCCGTACGCGCTGGAGAACAGGTCGCCCCAGCCCGGCAGCCGGATCGCCGCGCCGATCACCCCGCCGGCGCCGGTGGCCAGCAGCGCCGCACCCGCAAGGGCGCTGAAGCGGCGGGCCGCCACCGGCGCGTCCGGGTGCCCGCGGGCCACCACGACGAGGAGGAAGATCAGGCCGCCGACCCAGACCGAGATCCCGACGAGGTGGACGGCGAGCGACACCACCGCGGAGTCGTGGTCCGCCGAGCCGGCCGCGTGACCGGTGAACGCGGCGGGCAGCAACCCGGCGAGCGCCGCCGACAGCCAGAACCGGGCCCACCCCGCCGACGTCACGCCCGGCCCGAAGGTCGCGAGGAGCGCCGCCGTGCCCGCGGTGAGCGCGGCGGCTGTGCCCCGGGCGTCGGCGGTCACGAAGTCGAGCAGCACGGCGGGTTCGAGGACGTCGGCCACCGGCCGGGCGAAGAGGTCGGACAGCGTGAACACACCGACGGCGGCCGAGGAGACCGCCCAGACGCCCGCCGCGGCCGACGCCCACAGCATCGCCCGATCGTGTGTCGCGGTCAGCCGCCGCGGTCCGGGCAGCAGGACCACGGCCAGGACGAGCGCCCCCACGGTGGCCACCGCCGAGACGTCCGCGACGGTACGGGAGAGCGGCAGCGCCCAGCGGGTGAGCGGGCCCGCGTCCACGATGCCGGGCGCGCCGCCGGTGGCACCGGCTCCGGCCACCACGGCCGCGGTCACCAGCAGCGCGACGGCGGGTGCGGCGACCAGCAGCAGCCGGTGCGGGCGTGGCCCTCCGGCGCCCGCGCGGTCACTGACCGGCATCGTCCGCGCTCCTCCCGCGGCGGCGCACGGTGACCACCATCGCGGCGATCATGACGGGCAGCCCGATGCCGAAACCGATCCCGATGGCCTTCAGGCTGGTCTCCGCCCGCTCTCCGGACGCCACGGCGGTCCGGGAGAGGGACGAGCGGGGGGACGGGGTCGACGACGCCCCGCCGGCCGGGGCCGGGGCGGTGGCCGACGGGCTCGGGGCGGACGGGGTGGCGGCGGCGCTCGTCGCTGCGGGCCGCACGGTGAAGGCCGACGTCCCCGTGACGGGGTGACCGTCGGCGGACACGACCCGGTACCCCACGGTGTAGGCGCCCGCCGCGGGGCCCACGTCCTTGAGCCTCAGCGTGACGGTACGGCCCGACACGGTCGGCGCGCCGTCCCCGAGGGCGGCGCCGCCGGGCCCGGTGACCGCCAGCTGGGCGTACTTCCGGGTCATCGGATCGCTGAAGGTGAGCGTGACCGACCGGGGAAGGGTGCCGACCACGGCGCCGTTCGCCGGATCGGAGCCCTCCAGGCCGGTGTGGGCGGCGGCCTGCGGAGAGGCCACCGCGAAGAGGCCGATGGTGGCCGCGGGGACGAGGAGGGAACGCACCGCCGTACGGGCGGCGCGCGAGGGGATGACGCGCATGGTGGGAAGAGCTCTCTGCAGTCTCCCGGCACCGGACGGCGACGGGAGTGACGGCGTGGTGGACAGCCCGCGCCCGGCACGCCGGCGTCCGCCCGCGTCAGGACGTCGGCCCGCCGGGCCGTGACGTCAGACCGCGAGGCAGAGACCGGTCACGGCCGAAGGCCGGAACGGGCGCGGAGGAAGGGGGACCAGGGCCGGGGGAGCGCGGCCGGGGTGCGGACGCACCAGGGACGCCGGAAGCAGCGGAGCCACGTCGGTGGACGGGCGGCGCCGGGGGGCGCGGGCGGCCGGGACCACCGTCAGGAGGGGCAGCAGAGCGCGCAGGATCCGCCGCGTGGACTCCGCCAGCGGCCGGCCGTGCGCGATCAGGGACTCGGTCGCGCCGAGCAGCCGCGCGGCGAGCAGGACCGTGATCGCGTGGCCCCCCGACAGCACCGAGGACCCGGTTCCGGGCGCGGTGTGCTCGACGAGGGCCGGCAGATGCCCGTCACCGCCCGCGTCGGTGAGCGCCGCGCACGCCCCGGGCACCACGTAACAGAGGTGGTAGGCGACCTGCGCCCCCACGAACGCGGCGAGCACCTGGGCGTCGCTGAGCCGCCGCCGGGTGAGCACCAGGCACAGCGGCAGCGCGACCACGCCCACCAGGGCCAGGACCAGCGGGCGCGGGGTGTGCCCCGGGAGCACGGTGTGTCCGCCCAGCGGCAGCAGCACGCACAGGACCGCCAGTACCCCGGCCCGCACCCCACGCAGCGCACCGGTCCACGGCCGAGCGCCGTGGGAGATGCGGTGGGTGACCATGTCGGTGCCTTCGGACGACGGGACGGACGGTACGGGCGGATGGCGGCGCGAGGGGCCGGATCGCAGCGTACCGGCCCGCCCCCGGCACCCGGACACCGGCTGTCGGGGGCTCGTTGCCGCGGGCGGAGCGCACCGGACCCGGGTCAGGACACCTGCGCGGCGGCCACGCTCCAGATGTCGTGGCCCGCCGACCAGTTCCGCACGAAACCCTGGGCGGCGGGGAGCAGCCGGGGCATGAGCGGGTCGAGGTCTTTCGCACCCTGCGTACGGGCCTTGAGCAGCAGGGCCACGGACAAGGGACGTCTGAAATCCTCCGCGGCGTACCTCTCGTCGAGTATCTCCACGAGCCCCATGCACAGGTACAGCAGACCCGTGAGGGCCCTGCTCTCGCCGCCCTCCCCGCCGCGTTCGGCAGCGGCCGCCCTGTCGTACAGCGCTCGGAACGCCCTGTCGCAGCGGGCGGAGCCGCAGGTGTTCCAGTAGGTGAGGAAGGAGCTGTCCAGGCGGGGTACGTCGAGGTTCACCAGCGTGTCCAAGGGGTTCCCGAGGACGTCGGCCAGGCCGCTCAGGGCGCTCAGGGCGGTGTCGTACCGCTGGACGTCCGGCGGGGCGCCGCCGATGACGTCGAAGATCCAGGCGGCCGGCGACACGGGTCCGAGCCCGTTCGGGACGGGTGCCGTGTCGAGCATGACGGACAGGATGTTCGTGCGCGCCGCGTCCGGCGGACCGGCGGCGAGCCGTGCCTGCGGACCGGCCAGCGTCCGGACCTCCGCCGCACCGGTGTAGAGACAGAGGGCCCACCCGGCGGCGGAGCGCCGCAGGTGGCTCGACGCGATCCCGTGCAGCCCCGGGAGCCGGCCGAGGTGGCCGCGTACGGGATCGGCGTGGACGCTCACCCGCCGCCGCTCGTCCTGGTCCGCGGGCAGGTACTGCACGTTCGCGACGAGCCACGCCAGCGCGAGGCCCCGCGAGGTCCCCACGAGCGACTCCTCGGACAGGGACTCCTCGGCCACCTCCCGGAACGCCGTCCAGGCCGCCTCCGTGCAGGACCCCGAGGGGGACAGGAACTTCCTCAGCTCGTCCGAGCCGCTGGTCAGATAGGTGTCGACGGCGAGGGTGACGAGCAGCCGCATGGTCGCCACGTTGATCTTCAGCACGTCGAGCCAGCGCGCCATGAACTCGACGAGCGTCCGCAGTCCCCTGCCCTCGGCCGTCCGGCCGCGTTCGAGCAGCCGCATCACGACGCGACTGCTCCCGCCGGCCCACTTCTCGTCGGCCAGGTTCATGCAGATCTGCGCGAGGATCTCCCACCGGCCTCCCATCAGCTCGGGCAGCAGGTGATCCGCGAGGAGCTCCGGGGTGCCGCTGTTGCGCGCGAGGTGAAGGGCGGCGAAGTACTCCTGAAGGCTCTGATGGGTGAAACCGAAGATCCCCGACCCGTCCGCCTCCGTGCCCATCTCCGTGAAGATCCACGCACGGCCGCGGCAGAGGTCGACGAGCTCCTCGGCCA
Source organism: Streptomyces sp. NPDC002057 (assembly GCF_040296665.1). Classification (NCBI taxonomy): domain Bacteria; kingdom Bacillati; phylum Actinomycetota; class Actinomycetes; order Kitasatosporales; family Streptomycetaceae; genus Streptomyces; species Streptomyces sp. NPDC002057. The sequence continues at coordinate 10,418 of NZ_JBEOXR010000080.1, read as the reverse complement.
GTCGGCGCGCCTCCTCGTGGGCGGGAACCCACTCGTCGGCCATGGCCGACGAGGCGACCAGCCGCACGTCGGCCTCGGGCATGCCGGCCAGCCACCGGGGGTCGGTGATCGACCGGTAGGCCAGGGCGGCGAGCGTGTGCCGCACCGTGTCCAGATCCGTTTCGCCGTCCACCGGGAGGCCCTGGAAGTTGTCCCAGTCGGCCAGGAGCAGTTCCGCGCACTTCCGGTACAGCTGCGCCCGGCTGCGGGGTATGAAGCGGTGCCCCCGGTACAGCACGCAGATGTAGGCCAGCAGAAGCGGATTGCACCGGAGATCCGGGCTGCTCGCGCTCTCCCGCATGAACACGTCCGTCACCCGGCCCGGCGGCTCCGGCAGGCGCGCCCCCACCGAGAACCACTTGAAGACGTACGCGCGGACCTCGCCGTCGTCGAACGGGCGGATGCGGAACTCGTGGAAGGTCGACGGGTTGAGCCGCGCCGAGCTGTATCCCACGATGCGGGAGGTGGCGAGGATGCGGGACAACGGATAGAGACGGCTCGCGGTCTCGATGATCTCGGACGACCGGCGCCGCACGCTCTCCGACTGCACCTCGTCCAGACCGTCGAACAGCAGCAGGGCCGAGCCGTCGAGGAGCATCTCCTCGACCAGGCCCTCCGGCACCTTGATCTGGTACCGGTGGGACAGCTGGCCTTCGATGACCTTGATCAACGAGAAGCCCGAAGCGGTGAAGTCGACCTCGCGCATCACCACGTAGAAGGGGACCGACCGGCCCTGCCGGAAGAGGAGACACGCGGCCAGGGAACTGCTCGTGGACTTCCCGGCCCCGGGGTCGCCCAGCAGTACGGTCCGGTCGACGGTGTCGAGGAACGTGTCGAAGGAGACGTGCCGCTCCGCCTGTCCGTCGACCAGACGCGGTGGGACGAAGATCTTGCTGTAGTGGATGCGGCGGCGGTTGCCGAGGTCCGGCAGCGGTATCTCCTCGTGGAGCGCGAAGGCCCTGCGGTAGCGCTCGGTCCACTCCTCGCGTTCCCCGGCCGTCGGCCGGTCGGGGCGGGCCAGCGACGCGAGGTAGGAGTCGAGGGAGTCGGCCGTGGTCCTCGCCAGGGTGACGTGCGCCCAGTCGACGGCGTCCGTGTCCGGTTCCTGCGCCGCGCGCAGCGCGCCGACCAGCTCCACGCAGCGGCGATGCAGGTGGGAGAAGACCAGTTCCGCGTAGGCGGTCATGGCGGCGGCGTCGGTGTCCGGGAAGCGCTCCCTGAACCGGCCGCGCAGGGCCGGCTTCACCTTCGTCGTGGCCCGCGGACCGTCGCCGGTCAGCTCGATGGCGATCAGATGCTGCGCGATCGCCCTGATCTCCGGGGAGTCGAGGCACCGGAGGACCTCGTCCACGGTCACGTCGCCGGGAGGTACGTCGAGCAGGGCGGCCGAGGGGATGGGGGAAGGAGCGTCGGTGAGGACGGCGAGGTGCGCCAAGACCCTCGAGAGACCTCCTCCGGCCTGCCCCCGCCGGACCAGTTCGCGCTCCACACGGCCGATGAGTCGCCGGGCGGCCGCGCCCGCCAGCCGGCCGTCGATGGCTGCTGTGACGCTCAAGCGTTTCCCCCTGCTGGTCGTGGCTACAGCTGCCGGTCCCCGCTGGTCGTGGCGGCGACCGTGGGTCTCCGCCCCCTGGTCAGAACCCGATCGGGATGCCCAGGAAGCCCGCGACCGCCTGGGCGGAGCCCGTCGCGAGGACCGGGGGCAGGTACGTCCGCGCGCCCTGCCAGACCCGCTGGGCCAGCCCGCGCACGCGCCCCGCGTCGGGCGCCGCAGCGGCCAGCTCCGCCCGCAGCGCCTCGGCGTCGGCCACGACCGCGGCCCGGTCCTCGGCGGAGAGGTCCGTGGTCCGCGCGGCGGCCAGGACCTCGCGGGCGAAGGCGGCGAGCTGCTGGGGGTCGTAACCGAACGTGTTGTGCTGGACGTTGCCCTGACCCAGCTGGGGCGCCCCGCCGTTGACGGTGACGTTCCAGGTGTTCTGGCCGTTGTGCTGCTCGCTCACGTCGTCCTCGCAGTGGTGTGGGTGTGGGTGTGGGTGTGGGTGTGGGTGTGGGTGTGAGGGGCGGGGGCTCCGGGGCCTTCGGCCGCCGTGCGGCGCTCGTGCCCCGGTTTCACAGGAGGCGTTGGACCGCGAGGAGCGCCATCGGGGCGTCCGAGACCATGAGGCTCTCCCGGAGGTCTTCGAGGAGCCTTCGGACCCGGCCGGGCCGTGGATCCTCCCGTCCCGCCTCGCGCTCCAGCGCCTCGGCGTCCTCGACGATCCGGTCCCGGACGGTCTCCGGGACGGTCAACGAGCCGCCGGAGACCAGCCCGTGCAGTTCGCCCGCGAACCTCATCACCTGACCCAGGTCCGGTCCGTGGTTGTGCTGGACGTTGCCCTGGCCGATCTGGGGCGCGCCCCCGTGGACCGAGATGTTCCAGTTCTGCTGGATACCGCCCGGCCGCCGACCGGTCAGATAGCCCCTGACGTCCGTCTTGTCGACCCAGCCGCACTCCCGTCCGCGCGGGGTGAGCGTGATCGCCGCCGGGTGGCCGTCCACCCGCTCGACCGTGATCAGCTTCTCCTCCTCCAGGAACGCGACCGCGGCCGCGATCTCGTCGGGGCTCAGCGCGGTGTCCAGGACCTGCGCGTGCGCCGACTCCCCGAACGTCTCCAACTCCAGCCGGTGTCCGGGGAACACGTCGATGGCCGCGGTGACCAGGCCGTTGACCGCGGCGTCGTACCGCACGATCGGGCGGTCCCGGTCGTGAAGGAGCTTCTCGGCGTGGACGGCACCGGCAGGGGTGACCCTCCAGATCATCTGGTACGCGGCCCCCAGGGGCTGGACGAGTCCCGCCTGCTGAAGGTGTCCGGCCACCACGCGGAGCCGGTGGACGCCCAGCTCTCCCCAGCCGGGCAGCAGGTCGATGGCGGTGTAGTCGACCGGGTTGGCCTCGTTCGCCTGATACATCGTCACGAGCAGCAGGGCCGAGGCCCGTTCCGTCTCCACCGGTCGATCGTAGATCGCCGACCGGCCTTCGGTCCCCCGGACGGCGCAACGGACGCCCGGCCCGCTCCGCGACCCGGCCGGACACCCCCCGGAGCCGCCCTGCCGCCATGGTGCCGTGAGTTCCGGCGAGCTCGGGCGAGCCGCCGGGCCGCGTCAGTCGGCGAAGGACCCGTGCCGTCCCGCGCCCGCGGTGAAGCGCGCGGCTCCCGCCAGGGTCTCGCCCGCCGACAGCGGCACGGTTCCGTGCCGCAGCTCCGCCGCCAGCGCCTCCGCCTCGGACAGTCCGTGCTGCTCCCGGACGGACAGCCGGTCGTGGCGCAGACACAGCTGGGGGAAGGCCGCGATCTCCCGGGCGAGTTCCTCCGCCGCGGCCCGGGCCCGGCCCGGCGGAACGAGGCGGTTGGCGAGGCCCATCGTGTACGCCTCGGCCGCCGGTACCGCCCGGCCGGTGAGGACGAGGTCCATCGCGCGGCTCTCGCCGATCAGCCGGGGGAGCCGTACCGTGCCGCCGTCGATCAGCGGCACCCCCCACCGGCGGCAGAACACCCCGAACACCGCGTCCTCCTCGGCCACGCGCAGATCGCACCAGAGGGCGAGTTCGAGCCCGCCGGCCACGGCGTGGCCCGCGACGGCCGCGATGACCGGCTTGGACAGGGACATGCGGGTCGGGCCCATCGGGCCGTCGCCGTCCGGCTCCACCCGGTTGCCGCGCCCGGTGCCGATCGACGTGAGGTCCGCACCGGCGCAGAAGGTCCCGCCCTCGCCCCACAGCACGGCCACCGAGGCCTCGGGGTCCGCGTCGAACGCCCGGAAGGCGTCCGCCAGTTGCCGGGCCGTCGGCCCGTCCACGGCGTTGCGGACGGCGGGCCGCGACAACACCACGGTCGTCACGGGCCCCTCGCGTTCGACACGGACGGCGGGTGTCGCTGAGTCATCGGTCATGGCCGCATTCTGGCGGGGCGGTGATCCGGGGACCAGATCCTCCCGCCCCCCTTACGCGCCGCCACGATTCGCCCTAGCCTCGCCACACTGCTCGCACGTTACCTGCCGGTCAATGAATCGTTGACGGCCACACCGGGCCCGGAGGCCGCCATGAGTTCGGCGCAGTATCCGCTCGAAAGCCGCCCGCCCTCCCTGGCGCACCTCTTCCTCTCCAGGGTCGAGGCGACGCCCGGGGCGGAGGCCTATCGCCACCCGGTGGCGACGGAGCACGGCGCCCGGGGCGCGAAGGAGTGGCGCTCGCTGACCTGGGCCGAGACCGCGGAGCGCGTCAAGGCGATCGCGGCCGGCCTGCTCACTCTCGGACTGCGGCCCGAGGAGCGGGTGGCCATCTCCTCCTCGACCCGGCTGGAGTGGATCCTCGCCGACCTGGCCGTGATGTGCGCGGGAGCCGCCGCGACCGCCGTCTATCCGAGCACCGACGCCGAGGAGACGGCGTACATCCTCGCCGACTCGGGCAGCCGGGCGATCTTCGTCGAGGACGCGGCCCAGCTGGCCAAGGTGGCCGCCCACACGGATCGGCTGCCCGCGCTCGACCACGCGATCCTCATCGACGCGGAGGCGGACCTGCCCCGGGTCGAGGGGCTCGACGTGCTCACCCTCGCCGACCTGGAGAAGCGCGGCGCGGAGCACCTGCGGGAGCGTCCGGACCTGATCGACACGACGGTCGGGGCCATCGAGCGGGAGCAGCTCGCCACCCTCATCTACACCTCCGGGACGACCGGCCGCCCGAAGGGCGTGCGCCTGGTGCACGACTGCTGGTCCTACCAGGGTGTCGCGCAGGAGGTCAGCGGGCTGCTGCGCCCCGACGACGTGCAGTTCCTCTGGCTGCCGCTGTCCCATGTCTTCGGCAACGCCCTGATCTCCGGTCAGGTGAGGACCGGAAGCGTGATCGCGGTGGACGGACGCGTCGACCGCATCGTCACCAACCTCCCCGCCGTCCGGCCCACCGTGATGGCGTCCGCGCCGCGGATCTTCGAGAAGGTCTACAACGGCATCGCGGCCAGGGCGAGGGCCGAGGGCGGTGCCAGGTACCGGATCTTCCTGTGGGCGGGGCAGGTCGCCCGCGACTACGCGAGGACCGGGCAGGAGAGCCTGGTGGCGACGGGACGGCGCACGGTGCCCCGGTGGCTCACCGTGCAGCACGCCGTCGCCGACCGCCTCGTCTACGGCAGGATCCGGGCGGCCTTCGGCGGCGAGCTGCGCGGCAGCGCCTCGGGCAGCGCGGCGCTCGCCCCGGACATCGGCTACTTCTTCGCCGGCGCCGGGGTGCCCGTCCTGGAGGGCTACGGCCTGACCGAGACCAGCGCCGCCGTGACCGTCAACCCCGCCGAGGACTTCCGGGTGGGCACGGTCGGCCGGCCCCTGCCCGGCACCGAGGTCCGCGTCGCCGAGGACGGGGAGCTGCTCCTGAGGGGCCCGGGGGTCATGCGCGGGTACCACAACCTTCCGGAGCAGACCGCCGAGGTCCTCGACAGCGACGGCTGGTTCCGCACCGGTGACATCGGCGAGGTCGACAAGGACGGCTTCGTCCGGATCACCGACCGGAAGAAGGACCTGTTCAAGACGTCCGGCGGCAAGTACGTGGCCCCCACGGAGATCGAGAGCCGCTTCAAGTCCGTCTGCCCGTACGTGAGCAACATCCTGGTCATCGGCAACGGCCGCAACTACTGCACGGCCCTGATCACGCTCGACGAGGGTGCCGTCATGCCCTGGGCGGCGGACAACGGACTGGGGGGCCGGGGCTACGCCGAGGTCGTCTCCTCACCGCAGGCGCACGCCCTGGTCGACGGCTTCGTCCAGCGCGTCAACGGCGATCTGCAGCGGTGGCAGACCATCAAGAGGTTCTCGGTGCTGCCGCGCGACCTCGACATCGAGCACGGCGAGCTGACCCCGAGCCTCAAGGTGAAGCGGCCCGTCGTGGAGCGCGGGTACGCCGAGGTCATCGAGGCGATGTACGAGGGTGCCCGCGAGGCCTGACGCCCGCCCGTCCGGTACGGGGCCCGTACACGCCCCTCGGGTACGGGGGACCGCACGGGCCCTCGGGTACGGCGGACCGTACGGGAGGGTCCCGGGCGGTGCGTCCGGTACGGCAGGTCCACGGCCGTACCGGACGTCACGCCCATCCCGCCGGGCGGCGGGTGACCCGGGGGTGACCCCTCAGTCCGGCCGCCTCGCCCCGTGCAGGTGGAGCGAGCGCAGGGCCGCTTCGAGGGCGAAGCGGTGGTCGGGATCGAGGAGCCGGGCGCCGAAGTGGTTGTCCAGGTTCCGCAGGCGGTAGCGGACCGTCTGGGCGTGCACGCCCAGCATCTCGCCGACCTGTTCGGCGGGGGCCCGGGTGGAGACGTGGACGCGCAGGGTCTCGATCAGCCGCTCGCGCCGGGTGCCGGACAGGCTGTCGAGCGGGGCGAGTTCACGCGCGGCGAGGTGGGCCGTGAGGGCGGGGTCGGAGAGTAACCATAACGTTGTCAGATGGTCCGCGCAGTGCACGAGGGGCGCGTGCGCCACGACGCCGTCGTCGATGAGCTGGAGGACGCGGCGCGCCCAGCGGATCGAGTGGGCGGCCTGCACCGGCGGCACGGTCAGGCCCACGACGGCGGGGGTGCCGGCCAGGGCCGATTCGAGCATGGTGAGGCGCTCGGGGGTGAGGGGGCCGGGGATGAGCAGGTGCGGGTGGGGGAGGCCGAGGTCCGCGAGGACGTCCCGGTCGAGACCCGCCTGGACGAGCTCGGCGACCGGGGTGCGGAGGGCGACCAGGGTGCACTCGGCGGGGAGTTGCCAGGAGGCCTCCTGGCACAGCTCGTTGATGGTCGCCCGGGGCAGGGGCGGACCGGCGACGACGAGGTGGAGCAGCTGTCTTCGCAGCGTGGCCACGTCGGACACCGCGCGGGACTGGACCATGACGTAGCCCTCGCGGGAGAGGGCTTCGAGCTCTTCGACGTAGGCGAAGAGGGCGTCCGCGAAGGCCAGGATCAGGGTGGGGGAGAGGTTGTACGTGCGCCCGATGCTCTTGGCCCGGCGCAGCGCGATGCGCGCGCCGAGGCGGTAGGCGCCCTGCAGGGTGTCGAGGTCCCGGCCCTCGTAGGCCTCCACCCGGCCGAACTTGCGCAGCAGTTCGTCCCGGAGGGCCGACTGGGTCCCGGGCGCGGCGACCCGCTCCACGAAGGCCGCCAGGGCCTGCTCGACGCCTTGGCGGATCGCGTCGGAGTGGGGTCCGTTGAAGAGATGGGCGTACACGGGGTAGGCCCGCTGTACCTCCACGCCGATCTCCTTGATGAGGCCGGGGATCTCCGGCCTCATCAAGTCGGCGAACTCCCTGGGGAGCGGGTCGAGCGGTTCACCGATGTCCGGTGACGGTGCGATTGCGGGCATGGACCGATCCCTTGTTCTCCTGCGCGACCGGTGGGGGGTGACGGCGCGGCGCCCAGCCTGGCTGGATGGGCGCCGCCGTGGCCGTCAGGCGCGTACCGACGTGGACTGCTGAAGCTAAGACACCTTCTGTGTGCTGTACACAATTTGCGCAAGAGTTTGGCGTCCCGGGAGGGCGTGGGCCACCGAGTCGGCCGGGAATCGTCCCTGAGTGGCTGCTAGTTGACGGCCGAGTGCCAGTTCTGCGCGAACACCTTCCCGGCGTCGGGGGCGGCGAGGCCGGGCGCGTAGAGGCCGGTCAGGTAGGACTGGGTGTTGTTGAGGGTGAGGCTGTTCTTGCCGGCGGGGGAGGGCAGCCCCGTCTTGAGGTTGACCGCGCCGTCGATCAGGCCGAGGAGGCCGAGGCCGCAGCCGCTGGCGCCGGGGACGGCGAAGGTGGTGTCGACCTGGGTGGAGCCCAGCATGTTGAGGCGGCTCATGTCGCCCTCCTCGTTCGCGGAGCCGTCGCCGTTGAAGCGCTCGACGGCGAAGGAGGGCGAGGTGAGGTTGCTCGGGCGCAGGATGATCGGCTTGGCCTTCGTCCCGATGTAGCAGTTGTTGCCGAGGAACGGGTTCTGCAGGCGGACGCGGACCGGGATGTTGACGATCGGCATGTCGGTGAGGACGCCCGCGATCTGGTTGAAGTCCGAGGGGGTGCCGACGGACTCCACGGTCGCGGTGATCTTGTTGAGCTTGGCGTCCGACAGCTGCCGGCAGATGTCGGTGATGAAGGGGATGTCGCTCGGACACATCAGGCCGAGCAGGCCGCCGGGGACGGTGGCGGAGTCGGCGATGATCGAGCCGGCGGCGGGGGCGACGACCGTGCTGGTGCCGTCGGCGTTCTGGATGACGCCGATCTGGAGGTCGCTCTTGCCGGTGATCACGGTGGTCTTGCCCAGCTTGATGGAGCCGCTGGCGGAGAAGGAGGAGACGCACTGCGGCGCCTTGTCGAGACCGTCGGCCGCGAGCATCGCCGGGGCGTCGACGGGGCAGCGGTCGAACGGCGCCCAGGAGCCGTTCGGTTGCGGGCCGGCCGCCGTCGCCGTACCGACGGAGACGAAGGCGCCGAGCGCGGTCAGGGCGGAGAGGGTGGCGAGTCGCGTGCGGGAGGAGACGAGGGGCATGGCGGGGCCTTCCGGTGAGGGGAGCGGGACGGGCGGAGGGGAAGGGACGGGGGTGGGGCCGGGTGCGTCGGCTCAGCGCTCCGGCTTGGGGACCACGTACGGCTGGCGGTCCTCGGTGCACTGACCCTCGGTGGGCACCTCGACGCCCACGGCGCAGGTCTGGCCCTGGATCTGCTTGATGTGGTTGCCGGGGCCCGAGATGGACGCGGTGAGCAGCCGGTCGAGGTTCTCGCCGCCGGCGCCGCAGCCCTTGAAGGCGGGGACGGTCACCTCGCCGGTGAGCGGGCCGCCGCTGGTAAGGACGTAGCCGACGGCGTCGGTGCCGTTGATGAGCTGCCCCTTGCCCAGCAGCACCAGGTGGTTCCCGGGGTACTTGGCGGGGTCGGGCTCGGGCGAGGTGAGCGGCTTCTCCGTGCGGCAGGAGGGGCCCACGTCCAGGCGGGTGCCGTTGACGCGGACGTCGAGGACGCGCAGGACCAGGGGGGCGCGGACGTAGGTCTCCGCGATGTTGTCGGGGAAGGCGAGGGTGACGTCCGAGGAGACGGTCATGGGCCCCGTCTGCTCCAGGATCATCGTCGCCGTGGCCGGCACGAAGTCGAAGGTCAGGAAGGTGGAGGTGAAGGGCGGCGACTGCTTGCGCCCCTGGTAGGAGAGGGCGGCGTCCGAGGTCTGCACCATGTGCAGGGGACCCTCCGGCGGGAAGACGATCTCCGGGCTGCCCTGCTCGATCAGGACGCAGGTCACCGGGATGAGGGAGGCGCCGTTCAGCTTGCGCACGTTGGAGTAGCCGGTGATGTACGCGGTCAGCGAGGTGGAGGTCGGATTCTCCTTGCGGCAGGGCGGTGCGGCCGGCCGGTTCGTCGGGTCGGCGCCCGGCGCGTCCGCGTCGGCCGCCCTCGGGCCCCGGCCCGCCCCGGGGGCGGACCCCGGGTCCTTCGGGCCCGTCCGCGGTCCGCCCCGGGGGGTCTCCCGTTCCGTCGGGGGCGACGGGAGCGAGGGGCCGGAGGAGGGGGCGGGGGCCGAGGGGGTGGAAGAGGTGGGGCCGGTCGACGGCGTGGAGGGCCCGCCGGGAGCGGCGCCGACCGGGACCGTGGCCAGCACCCTGCCGCCCGCCGTCTCCTTGCCGGGGACACAGGTGACGGAGACGGACGGGGGCGTGGTGGCCGTGGAGTCGGCCGTGCTCGGCGCGAGGTCGACGGTGAAGCCCTCGGCGGTGAGGGTCAGTTCGCCGGCGGCGTCCGTTGTCAGGGCCGGCACGTCACCGGTCGTCGTGAGCGTGAGGGGTCCTTCGGCGGGGACGGCCTGGGGCTGCGCGGTTCCGCGCCAGCCCGCCTCCGTGCGCTGCCCGTTCTGGGCGGCCCCGACCGTGAGCAGCGACTCCGCCCGTACGGTGGCGGCCTTGAGCGCGACGAGGTCCGCCACGGCCGCGGCCGGGAGCTCCACGGTCGTGGAGACGTCGGCGGGCCGGATCTCCTCGCCGACGGCCGCCCGTTCGGGGACGGTGGCCTTGATCCGCACCTTCGCCGGCTGTTCTCCGGAGGGCAGGGTGCAGAGGTAGGGCAGTTCGGTGTCGACCTCGTGCGAGCCCAGCGCGACGGCCGCCGCCGGGAGAAGGGGGGCGAGTGCCACGAGTGCGGCGATCGCCGCGCCGCGCGCCTGGGCGCGGGAGGGTCGCAGGGCGGCTCGCTGGCCTCTCATCTGGTGCTCCGCTCGGGTCGTGCGCGCGCGGGCGCGTAGGGGGAAGGGCCCCCGGGGCGCGGGGGCGGGTGTCGGATCACCGTGGACGACGTGGTCGTCGCCTTCGACGCGGTCGAGGACGGCACCCTCTACATCGACGTGCACTACACCCTGCGTTCCACC
>NZ_JBEOXR010000079.1:0-31019 GCF_040296665.1 Streptomyces sp. NPDC002057 | reverse complement strand
CCGGGGCCCCCGCCGGGGGGGCGCGGGGGACCGCCGCCGCGCCGCCCCCCGGCCGGGGGGGCGCGGCGCGGAGGGGGCCCGGCGGCGGCAAGGGCCGTGAAGTCCGCCGCCGGGGGTCTCAGGGGTTCGTCAGCAGGCGCCGAGGTCCTTCCAGACGCCCCAGGCACCGGTCGTGCCCGGCGTCTCGTTCTGGGTCCACCACTGGGCCTTGTACTTGCGGCCGTTGTGGGAGACCTCGTTGCCCGCGTTGTAGACCGTGCCGGCCACGTACGCCGGGACCGTGCCGCAGCCCGTGGGCGGCGTCGTCGGAGGCGTGGTCGGGGGAGTCGTCGGCGGGGTCGTCGGCGGAGTGGTGGGCGGCGTGGTCGGCGGGGTGGTCGGCGGGGTCGTGGAGCCCGGCTCCACCACCGTCGTACCGCGCGCCAGGTCACCGGCGAGGGCGTACGTCGTGCCGTTGATGTTCACCGTCCAGTTGGAGGGGGTGGACACCGGCAGGTAGTAGTTGAAGGCCAGGTCGACCGAGGCGCCCGGGGCCAGCGACTGCCAGGCCGGGAGCTTCAGGGAGACGCGGTGGAAGTCGCCCTTCAGGCCGCCCACGTTGCTGCCCGTGTGGTCGCTGCGGATCACCTTCGTGCCGAAGCCCGACTGGTCGGAGGCGTTGCTCGGGGCCGAGGTCCCGTAGTCGAACTGGAACTCCGTGCCGCCCGGCAGGGCCGTCGCCGTGTTGTTGGTGATCTTGACCTTGGGGGTGATCGGGTAGTTCGAGTCGCCCAGCTTGAACTCGGTGAACTGGGTGTCGATCTTCACGGCCTGGGTCGGCAGGGCCGTGTTGGACTTCTTCGCGCCGTACGGGGAGGCGGTCTTGAACTTGTCGTACATCAGCGAGGTGAGCGTGTCACCGATCTCGTACTGGCCCTTGGTGGCGTTCCAGTCGTAGTCGCCGGCCATCTCCCAGACCATCGTGCCGCCGATGCCCTTGTTGACCACGTAGTCGGCCTTGGCGCCCACCGACTGCTCGTCCTCGGTGGAGAGGAAGACCTTCTTCTGCGCGTTCCACAGCCACGGCGCGACCAGGGTCGAGTCGTACTTGCGGACGTAGGTGCCGGTCAGGGTGGTGTTCGCCGGGAAGCCGTACTGGGTGACGTAGTCGCCGACGATCCCCTTCTCGAGGTTCTTGGCGTGCCACATCGGGTTGGAGCCGGCGGGCGACTCGACACCGTTGGTGTCCTTGTCGTGCCACAGGTTGTCGATGCCGGTGGCGCCGTCGCCGCACTTGGTCAGACCGGCTCCGGCCGGGCAGGTGGTCGCGGAGGCCTTGCCCCACAGACCGTCGGTGCCGCCCTGCACGTTCTTGTGGCCGCGGGTGTAGTAAGGCAGGCCGATGTTGATCCGGCCGGCCGGCATGGAGCCGCGGAAGTAGTGGTACGCCCAGTCGGTGTTGAGGTACCCGATGTTGCCGTACTGCGCCGAGCCGTAGACGTTGGCGGCGGCGAGCTCGCCGTCCTTGCCGTCGTCGAAGAGGGAGGCGTTGGGGCCGACGTACTCGTTCCAGGCGCCGTGCAGGTCGTAGGACATGATGTTGACGTAGTCCAGGTACTTCTGGACCTGGAACGTCTCCATGCCGCGCAGCAGGTAGCCGGAGGAGGGTGCGGCGACGGTCAGCAGGTAGTGCTTGCCGTCGGCGGCGCCCGCCACGTCCAGCTTCTCGCGCAGGGACTTCATGAGGGCCGCGTAGCCCTGGACGAGTCCGGCGCGGCGCGCGTTGGCGACCTGCCAGTCGAGCGGGTTGCCGGCGTCCTTCATGGTCGTCGGGTACTCGTAGTCGATGTCGACGCCGTTGAAGCCGTACTTCCGGATGAACTCGACGGAGGAGGCGGCGAAGGTGTCGATCCCGGCCTGGTTGACCGAACCGTCGGCGTTGGTGGCCATCGAGTAGAAGCCGCCGGAGTTGACCCGGTCGCCGTTGTCCGCGAAGTAGCCGCCGGTCTCGGCCCAGCCGCCGACCGAGATCAGCGTCTTCACGTTCGGGTGCTGCTTCTTGAACTTGTTGAGCAGGTTGAAATGGCCCTTGTAGGAGTACGCGGGGTCCATCTCGGCGCCTGCGACACCGGGCCAGGTCATCCCGGTGGCCGCGTTGTTCGGGCCGTCCGTTCCGACGGAGAGTTTGTTGTCCCCGCCGATGTGGCCGAAGGCGTAGTTGATGTGGGTGATCTTCTCCCACGGGATGTCCTTGGCCAGGTACGCGGGCTGGCCGTTCTTGCCATCGCGCCAGCCGGTGAAGTAGCCGATGACGCGGCGCTGGTGGTCCGCGCCCATCTTCTCGCGGCCCTCGGCGTCGTAGACCGAGCAGTACGGGACGTCGACGCCCGGGGTCTTGTAGAGCCCGTCGGGGCGACAGGACTCGTTGTCGGCCGCGTACGAGACGCCGCCCGAGAGGGAGCTGAGCAGAAGTGCGGCGACCGCCGCGCCGGAGGCGAGCAGCGAGGCTCTCTTCGTGGTGGGGGACAACACGATCGGTTCCTCCTGGGGAGGTGGAGAACACAACGAACAAGGGGGTGGGTCGTGTTGGGCCCGTGGGGTGCGCACCCCGCCGGGCCGTTCCTAGGAGGTGACACGGAGATTAAGAGGACTAGACCAGTGCGTCAATAGGTCTGGACCAAAGAAGATGTCTGTGGGACTCTGTGAGCCAGACCACAGGATCTCGGCCGCATCGCCCCGCGCGGGTCGTGGCACACTGGCCCTGTATCAGCAGCAGCGCACTCCGGGGTCGGTGTAATTCCGAACCGGCGGTATAGTCCGCGACCCGTCCGCAGCCAGCGGCCGGTTGACCAGGTGAGATTCCTGGACCGACGGTGAAAGTCCGGATGGGAGGCAGTGCGCGGCGGGCGACCCCCTTCAGGGGTGTGCCGGCCGTACGTCCGCTGGTCGCCGTGTCGTCACCGATCGGCGTACCCGCAGGGCGCGGCCTCGGCGCACCCTGCGAGAAGTGTCGTTCCGCTCTCTGTCGTCATCGACAGGCCCCGGAGTCCGTGCCCGAAGAGGCAGGAGGACCCGGTGGCCCAGCAGGCCGACATCACCGCCATGCGACGCGCCGTCGAGCTCGCCGCACGCGGTCTCGGCGCCACCAGCCCCAACCCCGTCGTCGGCTGCGTCGTCACCGACGCCTCCGGACACCGGGTCGGCGAAGGCTGGCACCGGCGCGCCGGAGGCCCGCACGCCGAGGTCCACGCCCTGCGCGACGCCGGCGCCCTCGCGCGCGGCGGCACCGCCTACGTCACCCTCGAACCCTGCGACCACACCGGCCGCACCGGCCCCTGTACCCAGGCCCTGATCGAGGCCGGCGTCAGCCGCGTCGTGTACGCGGTCGGCGACCCGACCCCCCAGGCCACGGGCGGCGCCGACACCCTGCGCGCCGCCGGCGTCGAGGTCGAGCGGGGCCTCCTCGCGGACGAGGCCGAGGCGGTCAACATCGCCTGGCTCACCTCCGTACGCCACGGCCGCCCCTTCGTCCGCTGGAAGTACGCCGCCACCCTCGACGGCCGGATCGCCGCCGCCGACGGCACCTCCCGCTGGATCACCTCCGCCGGGTCCCGCGCCGACGTCCACCGGCTGCGCGCCGAGGCCGACGCCGTCGTGGTCGGCTCCGGCACCGCCCGCGCCGACGACCCCCATCTGGCCGTACGAGGCATCGAGGGCGCCGTCCAGCCGCTGCGGGTCGTCGTCGACACCGAGGGTGCCGCCGTGAAGCCGGGGGCCCGGGTCCTGGACGACGCGGCCCCCACCCTCATCGCGATCGCCGAGGACGCCACCACCTCCCTCGACGACACCGACGTCGTACGCCTCCCCAGGGCCGCGCGCGGCCTCTCCGTCCCCGCCCTCCTGGACGCCCTCCACGCGCGCGGCGTCCGCTCCGTCCTCCTCGAGGGCGGCCCCACCCTCGCGGGCGCCTTCGTCGCCGCGGGCGCCGTCGACCAGGTCGTCGGCTACCTCGCCCCGGTCCTCCTCGGCGCGGGCCCCGCCGCCCTCGCCGACGCCGGAATCTCCAACATCACCGAAGCGTTGCGGCTCGACGTCACCGAGACCGCGCACATCGGATCCGACCTCCGCATCACCGCCACCCTCAAGGGAGCCTGACCGTGTTCACCGGAATCGTCGAAGAACTGGGCGAGGTCGTCGCCGTCGAGCAGCTGGAGGACGCCTCCCGCTTCCGGCTCCGCGGCCCCCTGGTCACGGAAGGCGCCCAGCACGGCGACTCCATCGCCGTCAACGGTGTCTGTCTCACGGTCGTCGAGTTCGGCGACGGGGAGTTCACCGCCGACGTCATGGCCGAGACCCTCAAGCGGTCCAGCCTCGGCGCCCTGGAGACCGGCTCCCGCGTCAACCTGGAGCGGCCCATGGCCGTCGGCGGCCGCCTCGGCGGCCACATCGTCCAGGGCCACGTGGACGGCACCGGCACGATCCTGGAGCGGACCCCCTCCGAGCACTGGGAACTCGTCAAGGTCGGCCTGCCCGCCCACCTCTCCCGGTACGTCGTCGAGAAGGGCTCCATCACGGTCGACGGCGTCAGCCTCACCGTCGTCGAGGTCTCCGACGACTGGTTCACCATCAGCCTCATCCCCACCACCCTCGACCTGACCACGCTCGGCATCAAGCAGAGCGGCGACCCGGTCAACCTCGAAGTGGACGTCATCGCCAAGTACGTCGAGCGGCTGCTCGGCCCCAACGCGGGGGAGAACGTCAAGTGAACTGGCTCAACTCCGAGGCGTTCACCCTCCTCGACCAGCGCATCATCTGGTCGGACATGGTCGGCAACATCTTCGGACTCGTCGCCCTCGCCCTCGGCTGGCGCCGATCCATGTGGACCTGGCCCGTCCAGTTCCTCGCCGGCCTCGTCCTCTTCGGAGCCTTCTACGGCCACCTCGCCGGCAGCGCCGGCAAGCAGGCCGTCGTCGTGCTCGTGGCGGTCTTCGGCTGGTGGCAGTGGCAGCGCGGCAAGGGCCGGGGCGGCGACGGCCACATCTCCGTGCGCTTCGCCACCTGGCGCGAGCGCGCCGCCATGATCGCGGCGGCCGCCGCCGGCACCGTCGCGGTCGCGCTGCTCTTCAAGGCCTTCCCCCACCTGTCCTGGGACCCCTGGCCCGACGCCTACATCTTCGTCGGCACCGTCGTCGCCATGTACGCCCAGGCGCGCGGCATGGTCGAGTTCTGGTTCGCCTGGCTGCTCGTCGACCTGGTCGGCGTCCCCCTGAACTTCGCCAACGGCTACGCCTTCTCCGGCTTCGTCTACGTCATCTACGGCGCGCTCGTCCTCTGGGGCATGCGCGACTGGTGGCTCCGGACCCGCACCACCCACCCCACCGCTCTGGAAGGAGCCCCCGCATGAGCTCCCGCCCGTCGCCCGCCGCCCTGCCGGACGCGCTCCGCGCGGCCCCTCCGAATCCCCTCTGGGACGCCACCGACCTCGCCCTCGACCCCGTCGAGCAGGCCATCCGCGACATCGCCGCCGGCCGGCCCGTCGTCGTCGTCGACGACGAGGACCGCGAGAACGAGGGAGACCTCGTCATCGCCGCCGAGAAGGCCACCCCCGAGGTCATCGCCTTCATGATGAGCGAGTGCCGCGGCCTGATCTGCGCCCCCATGGAGGGCGAGGAGCTGGAGCGCCTCGAACTCCCGCAGATGGTCGAGCACAACACCGAGTCGATGCGCACGGCCTTCACCGTCTCCGTCGACGCGTCGCCCGCCCACGGCGTCACCACCGGCATCTCCGCCGCCGACCGCGCCACCACCCTGCGGATGCTCGCGAGCGGCAGCCACGAGCCCTCCGACTTCGTGCGCCCCGGCCACATCTTCCCGCTGCGCGCCAAGCCCGGCGGCGTCCTCGCCCGCAACGGCCACACCGAGGCCGCCGTCGACCTCGCCCGTCTCGCGGGCCTCCGCCCGGCCGGCGCGATCGTCGAGATCGCCGGCGAGGACGGCGTGATGCTGCGCCTCCCCGAGCTGGTCCCCTTCGCCCGCAAGCACGGCCTCACGATCATCTCCATCGAGGACCTGATCGCCTACCGGCGCTCCGCCGAACCGACCGTCCGCCGCGAGGCCGAGGTCCAGCTCCCCACCGCGCACGGCGACTTCACCGCGTACGGCTACCGCTCCACCGTCGACGGCGTCGAGCACGTCGCCCTCGTCCACGGCCGGATCGGCGACGGCGAGGACCTCCTGGTCCGGGTCCACTCCGAGTGCCTCACCGGCGACATCTTCCACTCGCTGCGCTGCGACTGCGGCCCCCAGCTCCAGGCCTCCATGGACCGCATCACCGAGGCGGGACGCGGTGTCGTCGTCTACCTCCGCGGCCACGAGGGCCGCGGCATCGGCCTGCTGTCCAAGCTCCGCGCGTACGAACTCCAGGAGCGCGGCCGCGACACCCTCGACGCCAACCTGGAACTCGGCCTGCCGGCCGACGCCCGCGACTACGCGGCCGGCGCGCAGATCCTCGCCGACCTCGGCGTCCGGAGCCTGCGCCTGATGACCAACAACCCCGACAAGATCGACGCCCTGACCCGGCACGGCCTCACCGTCCAGGGCCGCGAGCCGATGCCCGTCACGGCCGGCGAGCACAACCTCCGCTACCTGCGCACCAAGCGGGACCGGATGGGCCACGACCTGCCCTGGCTGGACGGCTCACCGGCCTCCACCTGCGGCAACCAGTAACCACGTACGTATCCACCGGCAAGGAGAATCATGAGCGGCAAGGGCGCACCCGTCCTCAGCGTGAAGAACTGCGGCGACCTGCGGGTCGCGGTCATCGCGGCCCAGTGGCACGAGAAGATCATGGACGGCCTCGTCGACGGCGCCCTGCGCGCCCTCAGCGAGCTCGGCATCGACGAGCCGACCCTGCTCCGCGTCCCCGGCAGCTTCGAGCTCCCGGTCGTGGCGAAGGTCCTCGCCGGGCGCGGCTACGATGCCATCGTGGCGCTCGGCGTCGTCATCCGCGGCGGAACGCCGCACTTCGAGTACGTGTGCCAGGGCGTCACCCACGGCCTCACCCAGGTCTCGATCGACACCGGCGTACCCGTCGGATTCGGCGTCCTCACCGTCGACAACGAGGAGCAGGCGCTCGACCGGGCCGGCCTCGAGGGCTCCAGCGAGGACAAGGGCCACGAGGCCGTCACCGCCGCCGTCGCGACCGCCACCACACTGCGTACCGTCAGCGAACCCTGGCGCTGAGTACGCGATCCTCACCCCGTACTCTTAGGACCATCATGGCGAACGGAACCCGCAAAACCTTCGAAGAGCTCTTCGCCGAGCTCAAGCTCAAGGCCGAGACCGGCGACCCGGCCACCTCCCGCACCGCGGAGCTGGTGGACAAGGGCGTCCATGCCATCGGCAAGAAGGTCGTCGAAGAGGCCGCCGAGGTCTGGATGGCCGCCGAGTACGAGGGCAAGGAAGCGGCCGCCGAGGAGATCTCGCAGCTGCTGTACCACGTCCAGGTGATGATGGTCGCCCGCGGGATCTCGCTCGACGACGTCTACGCCCACCTCTGAGCACCACCGTCCCCGACCCCCGAAACTCCCAGGCAAAGGAAGCTCACCCCATGCTGCGCATCGCCGTTCCCAACAAGGGTTCCCTCTCCGGACCTGCGTCGGCAATGCTCCATGAGGCCGGCTACCGGCAGCGCAAGGAGTCCAAGGAGCTCGTGGTCATCGACCCCGACAACGAGGTCGAGTTCTTCTACCTGCGCCCGAAGGACATCGCGATCTACGTCGCCTCCGGGAAGCTGGACATCGGCATCACCGGCCGTGACCTGCTCCTCGACTCCGGCGCCAGCGCCGAGGAGATCCTCGCGCTGAACTTCGGCCGCTCCACCTTCCGGTACGCCACCCGCCCGGGCACGGCGCAGGGCCCGGAGGACTTCGGCGGCATGACGATCGCCACCTCCTACGAGGGCATCGTCGCCAAGCACCTCGCGGACCTCGGCATCGACGCCTCCGTCGTGCACCTCGACGGCGCCGTCGAGACCGCGATCCAGCTGGGCGTCGCCCAGGTCATCGCGGACGTCGTGGAGACCGGAACCAGCCTGCGCAACGCCGGTCTGGAGGTCATCGGCGAGCCGATCCTGACCTCCGAGGCCGTCGTGGTCCGCCGCCACGGCGCCGCCGAGGACCACCCGCAGGTCCAGCAGTTCCTCCGCCGCCTCCAGGGCGTCCTCGTCGCCCGCTCGTACGTGATGATGGACTACGACTGCCGCGCCGAGCACCTGGAGCAGGCCGTCGCCCTCACCCCGGGCCTGGAGTCGCCGACCATCTCCCCGCTGCACAACGAGGGCTGGGTCGCGGTCCGCGCGATGGTCCCCGCCAAGGAGGCGCAGCGGATCATGGACGACCTGTACGAGATCGGCGCGCGCGCCATCCTCACCACCGCCATCCACGCCTGCCGCCTCTGACGGCCCGGACCGTCCGCACCGAAGGCCCCGAGGAACCACCGATGTCCCACACCCCGACGCCCGCCCTGCCGGTCACCTTCCGTCCCGGGCGCACCCGGGCCGTCCTGCTGACCGCGGGTCTCGTGATGTTCGCCGTCATCACGCTCGTCGCGCTCATGCTGGAGCGGCTGGGACCGGGGGAGCGCGTCAGCTTCGTCTTCACCGCCGCGCTGCTCCTCGGGATCCTCGTCCTGCTGAGCCGCCCCAAGGTCGTCGCCGACGACGAGGGCGTCACGGTCGTCAACATCACCCGGACCCGGCGTCTCGCCTGGGCGGAGATCCTCAAGGTCAACCTCCGCCCCGGCGATCCCTGGGTCTTCCTCGACCTGAGCGACGGCACCAGCCTGCCCGTGCTGGGCATCCAGCCCGGCATCGCCAAGGAGTCGGCCATCCGGGACGCCCGCGCCCTGCGGGCCCTGGCCGACAGCCACGGCACGGGAGCGGACCGGGCCGCCTGAACCCGGTCGCGGACCCCGGGCCGTCCCCCATCCGGGGCCGACCCCCTGCCCTTCGGGGCCTTCGCGTGACTACTCTGGAGGCGGTGGTGCCGAGCGGCACCACCGCCTCGCGTGTGCAGGGCCGCCGACGCGGCCCGCGGGGCCACCCTTCGACCCGAGGAGTGACTCCCTCCAGCAATGGACGGATCGTCCGGTAGTACCTGCGCCGCCCCCTCACCGGAGGCGGCGGCATGATCGTCTCCCTCCTGCTGCTCGTCGCGGCCTTCGTCCTCATCCTCGCCAACGGCTTCTTCGTCGCCGCCGAGTTCGGTCTCGTGACCGTCGAACGCGCCGAGGCCGAGCGGGCCGCGGCCGCCGGCGACCGGCGCGCCCGCACCGTCGTCACCGCCCTGCGCGAGCTGTCCTTCCAGCTCTCCGGCACCCAGCTGGGCATCACCCTCACCTCCCTCGTCGTCGGCATGCTCGCCGAGCCCGCGCTCGCCGGACTGCTGAACGGACCGCTCACCGCGACCGGACTGCCCGAAGGAGCGGTCTCCGGGATCTCGGTGGTGATCGGGATGCTGCTCGCCTCCGCCGTCCAGATGGTGGTCGGCGAGCTCGTACCGAAGAACTGGGCGGTCTCCCGGCCGCTCCAGGTGGCCCGCTTCGTCGCCACCCCGCAGCGCCACTTCTCCACGCTGTTCCGGCCGGTGATCTCCCTGCTCAACCGGGTCGCCAACCGTCTCGTACGGCTCCTGGGCGTCGAGCCCACCGAGGAACTCGACTCCGTCCGCACCCCCGGCGAGCTGGTCTCCCTGGCCCGGCACTCGGCGCTGGCCGGTGCCCTCGAACAGGACACCGCGGACCTCTTCGTACGGACCCTGTCCCTCGGCGGTCTCACCGCCGAGCAGGTCATGACCCCGCGCGTGAAGGTCAGCGCCCTCCAGTGGGACGCCACCGCGGCCGACGTCCTCAACCTCACCCGGGCCACCGGCCTCTCGCGCTTCCCGGTCTACCGCGACCGCATCGACGAGATCGTCGGCATGGTCCACCTCAAGGACGCGCTCGGCGTCGCCCCGCACGCCCGGCTGCGCACCCGCGTGGGCCGGATCGCGGTCCCCCCGCTCCTCGTGCCCGAGTCGCTGCCCGCCCAGGCCCTGCTGGAGCGGCTGCGCAGGGAGCAGCCGATCGCGGTGGTCGTCGACGAGTACGGCGGCACGGCCGGTGTCGTCACCCTGGAGGACATCGTCGAGGAGCTCGTCGGCGAGGTCCGCGACGAGCACGACACGGTGGCCGACGGCCGGCCCGAACTGGCCCCCGCTCCCGCCGAGGACGGCCGGCCCGCCTGGGAGGCCGACGGCTCCTGCCGGGTCCACACCCTGCGCCGGATAGGCCTCGACGTGCCGGACGGTCCGTACGAGACCGTCGCCGGGCTTGTCGCCGATCTCCTCGGGCGTATCCCCGCCCCGGGAGACCGGGCCGAACTCCCCGGCTGGCGGCTCTCGGTGCGCCAGGTCGACCGCTACCGCGCCGAGCGCGTACGGATCGTCCAGACGGACCCGGCGGCAGCGTCGCCGGCCCCCGCGGCCAAGCAGCCGGTCCCCGCCGCCGCGTCTCCGGTCCCCGTGGTGGCGGAGGCGGCCCGATGAGCACCCTTCCGCTCCTCTTCGCCGTCCTGCTCGTGCTGGCCAACGGTTTCTTCGTCGGCGCCGAGTTCGCCCTCGTCTCCGTCCGCCGCAGCCAGATCGAACCGCTCGGCGGCGCCCGTGCCAAGCAGGTCCTGCACGGACTGGAGAACCTCCCGCAGATGATGGCGGCCGCCCAGTTCGGCATCACCGTCTGCTCCCTGACGCTCGGCGCCGTCGCCGAGCCGACCGTCGCCCGGCTCCTCGAACCCGTCTTCCACACGGTCGGCGTCCCGGAGGCGCTGATCCACCCGCTCGGCTACGTCATCGCCCTGGCCGCGGTCGTCTTCCTCCACCTCGTCATCGGCGAGATGGTCCCGAAGAACCTGGCGATGGCCGCGCCCGAGCGGACCGCGCTCTGGCTCGCCCCCGGCCTGGTCGGCTTCGCCCGGCTGTGCCGTCCGGTGACGGCCGCCCTGGGCGCCTGTGCCCGGCTGGTCCTGCGGGCGTTCAAGGTCGAGCCGAAGGACGAGGTGGAGGCGGTCTTCACCAGCGCCCAGCTCGGCCGGCTCGTCGAGGACGCCGGCCAGGCGGGCCTGCTCGACCCGGCCGAGCAGGAGCGCCTGGAGGACGCCCTCGAACTGGGCACCCGCCCGGTGACGGACGTCCTCATCGACCGGTCCTCCCTGGTCACCGTCGCGCCGACGGTCACCCCGCGCGAGATCGAGGAGCTGACCGTACGCACCGGGTACTCGCGCTTCCCGGTCCGGGCCGAGGCGGGCACCGCCTTCATGGGCTTCGTGCACGTGAAGGACGTCCTCGACCTGGAGGAGCGGGAGCGGGCGGTGCCGCAGCAGCTCTGGCGGCCGATGGCGACGGTCCGCGCCGAGCTGCCCCTCGACGACGCCCTCACCGTGATGCGCCGCGCCGCCACCCATCTGGCGCAGGTCGCGGACGGCTCGGGCCGGGTGCTCGGCCTGGTCGCCCTGGAGGACGTCCTGGAGACGCTGGTGGGCGAGGTCCGCGACCCCGCGCACCGGATGCGGACCGGCTCGGTCCAGGACTCGGTGCCGGTCTAGGGCCGGTCCTGGGCCGGATTCAGAGGCCGGTTCTGGGCCGGATCGGGAGGCCTGTCCGGGGCCGGTGCGGAGGCCTTGTCCGCGCGGGGACCGCCGGGCGGGCCTCAGTACCCCGGAGGCTCCTGCTGAGGGCCGCGGTCGACCGGACCGCGGCCCGACAGGACCTCGCCGTACGCCTGCATGAGGTCGGCGAGCCGGAGGGTCGCGAGGTCGTTCCGGGTCGGGGTGCTGGCGTACCCGGAGAGCCGCAGATCCCGGTAGGCGCAGGACTTCTCGTACAGGGTGCGCAGGAAGCGGCCGTTGCCCAGCTCGTCGATCCAGCCCTGCTCGACGACGTGCCCGCTGATCGAGCGCAGCTCGTCGAGGGCCTCGTCGTCCCAGCCGTCGCCGTTGGCCGCCGCCAGCACCTCGCCGATGGCGGTGAGCTCCAGAGGCCGGTACGAGGGGAAGTCGACCCGGGTGGTGAACCGGGAGGAGAGTCCGGGGTTGGTGCTGAGCAGCCGGTCCATGCCCTCGGGGTAGCCGGCCAGGATGACCACGAGGTGGTCGCGGTTGTCCTCGGCCCGCTTGAGGAGGACCTGGAGGGCCTCGTCCCCGTAGGCGTCGCCCTTGCTGTAGCCGGTGTTGGAGAGCGCGTACGCCTCGTCCACGAAGAGCACCCCGCCGACCGCCGAGTCGATCAGTTCGTTGGCCTTGACCGCGGTCTGCCCGAGGAACTCGCCCACCAGATCGGCCCGCTGGGCCTCCACGAGGTGGTCGCCGCCGAGCAGCCCGAGGGCGTAGAAGACCCGGCCGAGGATGCGGGCGACCGTGGTCTTCCCGGTGCCCGAGGGCCCGGAGAAGACGAAGTGGCGTTTGGGCGGCTGGACCGGGAGGCCCTGCCCGGCACGGAGGCGCGCCATCTCCAGCTGCGCCGACAACGCCTTGACCTGCCGTTTCACCGGCTCCAGGCCGACCATGCCCTCCAGTTCGGCGAGCGCCTCCGCGAGCAGTACGGGATCGCTGGGCCCTTCCGGGAAGCGCGGCGGCACCGGCTGGGAGGGCAGCGGAGCCTTCTGCCGGACGGTCTCGGGCGGTGCGGCCGGGGCCACCGGCGGT
This sequence comes from Streptomyces sp. NPDC002057, assembly GCF_040296665.1. NCBI lineage: Bacteria > Bacillati > Actinomycetota > Actinomycetes > Kitasatosporales > Streptomycetaceae > Streptomyces > Streptomyces sp. NPDC002057. The sequence goes on along the minus strand of NZ_JBEOXR010000079.1, from coordinate 18,304 downwards.
ACGGGTTCGGGTGCGAGCCGCAGCCCGTCGCCCAGCGGGCCGCCGGGTTCGGGGTCGGCGCCCGGCGCGGAGTCCACCGCGTCCTGGCCGAGACCGCCGCCGAGCGTGCCCAGGGCCACCGTCGCGAGCCCGGCCGGGTCGTCCACGCCGTCGTACCCCTCGAAACCGTCGTACTCGGCGATCGCCGCGAGCCGCGCCGCCGTGTCCATGAACGTGGGGTCGATCCGGTGCACGGCCCGGTAGAGGGGGAGCGCGGCCGCGCTGCGTCCGGTGCCCTCGTGGGCGCGGGCGAGCCAGTAGCGCAGCTCCTTGCGCTGGGGCTGCTCGCTGCGACAGCGCATCAGCGAGGCCGAGAGCAGCGGCTCGGCCTGCCCGTACATCTCCAGACGGACCCGGGCCATCCCGCCGAAGAGCCCGGCCTCGATGCCGAGGAGCGGGTCGTCGACGAGGGTCTCGGTGTGCCGGACCAGCTGGTCCCAGTCCTTGACGAGATAGGCGCGGCAGGCGTGCAGGAAGCGCACCTGGGGATCGGTGTCGACCGGGGGGAGCCCCGCGAGCGCCCGGTCGAGCTCGGGTACGTGACGGCCGTCGAGCCAGTGGGAGGCGTGCGCGAGCAGCAGGTCGCGCGAGCTCTCCAGGACCGGCTGCACCCACCAGCCCAGCCAGTACCAGGAGTTGAGGGTGCGCCGGTACCGGGCCCGCTGCTCGCCGAAGCGGTCGCGGTTGCGGTACATGCGCAGCAGCGCGGTCGTGGTGTCGACCCGGAGCGCGTGCAGCCCGAGCCAGGCGTCCGCCATCCCGGGGTCGATCCGTACCGCCGTCCGGAACTCGTCCTCCGCCTGCGGATAGGCGCCCATCGTGTAGGCGTCGACTCCGCGCAGCCAGGCGAGTTCGGCCGGGGACTGCGCGCCCTGCGTGCCGATGTCCATCGGGTCCCCCACAACCGTCTTCGCATGGACGGGATTTGACCGCACCTGGGGGCATCGTACCTGCGCAGGGGGTGCGCGCTTAAGGAGAAGCGCCTGATCCGGAAGCGGTCACCCTGGGTGAGCGACAGGGGCCGCGAAGGGCCCCGAGGGGGCCGTCAGGGGCAGAACGAAGCCCCCGATCACGGGGGAACAACCGGGGGCTTCGTGTCCGCGGCAGCTCCGAAAAGCCGCACATTCAGAACGTAAGACCTGTACGCCCCTTGGGTCAAGCGGAGTTGAGGTACTTGCGGAAGCGGACTTTCGGCCCCTCAGTTCACGGACATGAAGCCGTCACGGTGCGTGATGATCTGGTCCGCGCCCGCTGTCACACCCGGCCCCGGGAGCCATTCGTACCCCTCTTCGCACTCCCGTACCAGGGTGTCAGCGAAGGGCCGCGAGGGGTCCTCGGTGAAATGGCGAGTCTCCGCCACGGTCCAGCCGTCCCAGAACGCGGCCTGGTCCGGACCGTCCCGACGGCGGCCCCGCTCCCAGGACGGCTCCGCTCCGCGCTCCATCCACAGCAGCCACGCGAGGAACGGCCGCACCGACGCCCGGCCGGCGCCGACGCCCTCGACGAGGACGACCGGGGACGGGGGGAGCGTCCGCGCCTCGCCGAAGCGCCGCAGTCGCCAGTCGTACGGGCGGTACGACGCCGCCTCGCCCCGCGCGAGGGGATCGAGGACCTGCTCCCTCAGCCGGCCGGTCCACTCGAAGAGCTCCTCGTGCGTGGCGAGGTCGTCGAGACGGAGGACGGGGGCGTCGCCGAGCGCCGTCGAGAGCCGGGCCGCGAGGGTGGACTTGCCGGAGCCCGCGTGCCCGTCGACCGCGACGAGCCGGACCGGCCCGCAGGAGGGCCGCAGCCGGAGCAGCGCGTGGGCCGCGCGGTCGAGGTCGTTCATGGGGTCAGGGTAGGGGAGCGGGGGACCGTCGCAGGTCAGCGAGGTACCGCCGTCACCGGTCGAGACCAATATTGGTCGGGCGACGCGGGGGCGAAGTGCTGGCGGAGGCCGGTCGGGAGCCGCGATAGTGGGGCGGCGCGGGCCGTACGGCTCGGCGGCCGGGCGGTGCGGCGGCCCGGATCTCCGGCTGCCCGGACGTCTCCCGTTCGCGGGGCCGCCGGTAGGCACGCGTGCCCGCCCACCGCAGTACGGCCCGATCTCGTCCGGCGCTCCGCACCCCTGCACGCGCGCGTGCCGCCCGCTCGTCCTCAGGTCCGTACGCCCACCGTTCTCGACTGGGGGTCACCGTCCATGACCAGCTCCTCCACCCCGCGCAGAACCCTCCTCGCCGCGGCCCTCGCCGCCGCCGGCACGGCCGCCACCGCCGCTCCCGCCGCGGCCGCCCCGTCCGGATGCGCCGCCGACTGCGACCCCGCCGCCCCGGCCGGGGCGCGGGCCGACGGCGCGGAGCGCGGCCACGCACCCGCGCCCGGACTCGTCGACAACCGCTTCTGGTCCTCGTACACGGACTGGAGGTGCGGCACGGCGGCCGGTACGAAGGCGGTCGCCGGCCTCCGCCCCGGCCTGGTCCTCGCCACCCCCGCCGGACGCACCGAGTACGCCGACCCGCACACCGGGCGCACCTCCGCCTGGGAGTACGCGAGCTGGACCTCGCCCGCACACACCCCGGCCGTGCCCGCCACCGAGGTCATCGCCTCCTGGAACGCCCACACCCCGCCCGGCACCTGGCTCCAGGTCGAACTGTCCGGGCGCTACAGCGACGCCACCGCCACCCCCTGGTACGTCCTCGGACGCTGGGCCTCCGGCGACGGCGACATCCACCGCACCTCGGTCGACGACCAGACCGACGGCAGGAGCACCGTCTGGACCGACACCTTCGCGATCGACGACGTGGCGAGCGGGCTGCGGCTGACCTCGTACCGGCTGCGCCTCACGCTGTACCGCACCCCGGGAAGCCGTCTCACCCCCACGGTGTGGCGCCTCGGCGCGATGGCCTCCGACGTCCCCGACCGCTTCACGGTCCCGGCCTCCGCACCGGGCCTCGCCCGCGAGCTGACCGTGCCGCGCTACTCGCAGAACACCCATGTCGGGCAGTACCCCGAGTACGACAACGGCGGAGAGGCCTGGTGCAGCCCGACCTCCTCCCAGATGATCGTCGAGTACTGGGGCCGCCGTCCGTCCCCGGCCGAGCTGGCCTGGGTGAACCCGGCCTTCGACGACCCCCAGGTCTGCCACGCGGCCCGCCACACCTACGACCACCAGTACCGGGGCTGCGGCAACTGGCCCTTCAACGCCGCCTACGCGGCCACGTACCCCGACATGAACGCCGTGGTCACCCGGCTGCGCTCGCTCACCGAGCTGGAGAGCCTGATCCGGGCCGGCATCCCGGCCATAACGTCCCAGTCCTTCCTCAAGGAGGAACTGACCGGCGCCGGGTACGGGACCTCGGGCCACCTCATGACCGTCATCGGCTTCACGGCGACCGGCGACGTCATCGCCAACGACCCCGCCTCGCCCAGCAACGAGGCCGTCCGCCGGGTCTACCGGCGGCGCGAGTGGGAGAACATCTGGCTCCGCACCAAGCGGTACAACGCGAGCGGCAAAGTGGTGTCCGGCACAGGAGGGGTCTGCTACCTGTACTTCCCCGAACGTCTCTCGGCCGCGCAGCGCAAGGCCCTCGCCGCCCTCGGCGTCGTCTGACACGGCGGCGCGGCCCCGGCGGACGTGACCGACGTCCTACTCCGGGGCCGCGCCCGTGCCGCAAGGTGGTCGCCATGACCTCCGCCTCCACCACCGCGACCCGACTCCTCCTGCGCGCCCGGACGGGCGGCCCGAAGGACGACCGGGGACCCAAGCTCCTGGAGCACGTCCTCGGCTGGACGCTGGTCGTCCTGCTGTCCGTGCTCGTCACCCGCGCGGGCCTCATGTGACGCCGGGGGCCGTGTGCCCCCCCCGGCGTCCGTGGGCCCGGCGTCGGCTTCGGCCCGGCGCCCGTGCGATGCCCGGCGTCCGCTTCGGCCCGGCCTCCGTGTGATCGACCGGCATCCGTGCGATCCGCCGACGACCGCGTGATCCCGGCGTCCGTGTGATCCCCCGGCGTCCGTGTGATCCCGGGGCTTCGAACGGGCATACTCCCCGCGACCCCGCGCGCGGCACGACCGCGCCCGCGCCCGGCAGGGAGGAGCGCCCGGCCATGGCCGACAGCACCCCGGACGGCGTGGAGCGCCGGCTGCCCACCGACGAGGCCCGCGAGCTGCTCGCCCTGACGCGCGACATCGCCCGGCGGGAGATCGCCCCGCGCGCCGCCGAGGAGGAGGACGCCGGACACTTCCCCCGCGAACTGTTCACCCTGCTCTCCCGCTCCGGGCTGCTCGGGCTGGCCTACGACCCCGCGTACGGCGGGGGAGGTCAGCCGTACGAGGTCTACCTCCAGGTCCTGGAGGAACTCGCCGCGGCCCGGCTCACCGTGGGGCTCGGGGTCAGCGTCCACACCCTCTCCTGTCACGCGCTCGCCCGCTTCGGCACCGACGAGCAGCGCGCCGCCCACCTGCCCGCGATGCTGGGCGGCGGTCTCCTCGGCGCGTACTGCCTCTCCGAGCCCTCCGCCGGATCGGACGCGGCGGCGCTGCGCACCCGGGCCGTCCGGGAGGACCCGGAGGGCGACTGGGTGATCGACGGAACCAAGGCGTGGATCACCCACGGCGGGATCGCGGACTTCTGCACGGTGATGGCCCGTACCGGCGACGAGGGCGCCCGGGGCATCACCGCCTTCCTGGTGCCGGGGGACGCGCCGGGGCTGAGCGCGGCCCCTCCCGAGCGGAAGATGGGCATGAAGGGCTCGCCCACCGCCCAGCTCCACTTCGACGGGGTGCGGGTCCCGGACGGGCGGCGCCTCGGTGCGCGGGGGCAGGGCTTCGCGATCGCGCTCGACGCCCTGGACTCGGGGCGGCTCGGCATCGCCGCCTGCGCGGTGGGGCTCGGCCAGGCGGCCCTGGACGTGGCCGTCGGGTACGCCAGGGAGCGCCGGCAGTTCGGCCGGCCGATCGCCGACTTCCAGGGGCTCCGCTTCCTCCTCGCCGACATGGCGACCCGGGTCGAGGCGGGCCGGGCGCTGTACCTGGAGGCGGCGCGGCTCAGGGACGAGGGGCGGCCCTTCGGCCGGTGCGCGGCGATGGCCAAGCTCTTCTGCACGGACGCGGCCATGCGGGTGACGACGGACGCGGTGCAGGTGCTCGGCGGGTACGGCTACACGGCGGACTTCCCCGTGGAGCGGTATCTGCGCGAGGCGAAGATGCTGCAGATCGTCGAGGGGACCAATCAGATCCAGCGGGTGGTCATCGCCCGTCACCTGGTCGGACCAGAGTCCCGCTGACGCGTACGGTGCGGTCCGCCCAGACGGGACCGGCGGCCAGGCGGGCCCACTCCTGGTCGCGGTGGCCCGGCAGGGCGCGGCCCTGGCTCGCCCAGAGGGAGAGCACGGCCTTGTAGATGGGCGGGTCGGACGGGATGGTGGTCGGGGTGACCGCCTGCGCCGGTACGGGCACGGGGACGGGTACCGGCGCGGGCGCGGAGACGGTCGACGGGGTGTTCGGGGAGGTCGGCGCGGACACGGGCGCAAACGCGGACAGGGACGTCGGCGCGGACACGGGTGCGGGCGCGGACAGGGATGCCACGGTGGGCGTCGGCGCCGGGCGCCGAACCGATTCTTCAAGGCGCGGCTCGGCCTGCCGGTGCCGACCGATACCGCTGGGCGTGGTGTACAGCGTGGTCATGCCCGGACCAACGCGCTCCGGCGGCCGGGGTCACCGCCGAGCGGATTCGTGCGGCAGTTCGTCCGGTACCCGGTGCACGGCTCTGGCCCCCCGGAGCGGACCTGACGTACCGTCAGGTCTCCTCGCGGAAGCGCTCGCCGACCAGGAGGTCAGCCATGTCCGGGCACCGGAACGTCGACGACCGGCCCGTCGCGCTCGACGAATACCCCGTGCACCAGGCCCCGCTCTCGATGAAGCACCACATCAGCGGAGACCGGAACGCCTACGACCGGTGCATCTTCCACGTCTTCGACCACACCGGCCGCGCCCTGCTCATCGCCGGCCTCGGCGTCTACCCCAACGCGGGGGTCGTCGACGCCTACGCCACCCTCCGGATCGGCGACCGGCTGCACGCCGTCCGGGCCTCCGACGCCCTCGGCGACGACCGGACGAACCTCTCCGTCGGCCCGTTCACCATCACCGTCGACGAGCCCCTCAAACGCCTCTCCCTGCACTGCGCGGCCGACCCCGACGACCCCGGAGGACTCTCGTACGACATCGGCTGGACCGGCGACTTCCCGGCCGTCTGGGAGCCCCACCACACCCAGCGCCACGGCGGCCGCCTCACCCTCGAGGGCCGCCGCTTCGTCCAGGCCGGACACTGCGCGGGCACCATCAGGGCCGGCGGCGAGGAGTTCACGGTCACGCCGGGGGAGTGGACCGGCACCCGCGACCGCAGCTGGGGAGTCCGCCCGATCCCCGGCGAGGAGCCCGGCCGCGCCGCCGAGTTCCGTCCGGAGGGCTTCCACTGGCTCTGGATACCCATGCGCTTCGAGGACCGGTTCCTCATGGTCGTCGCGCAGGAGGACGCCGACGGCTACCGCACCCTCAACGAGGCCCTGCTCGTGCGCGACGGCCACCGTGACACCCAACTCGGCTGGCCCCGCACCGAGATCACGTACCGCACGGGCACCCGCCACCCCGAACGGGCCACCGTCCACCTGACCGACCCGACCGGGAAGCCCCTGGAGATCGGCGTCGAGATCCTCGCCTCCTCCCCGCTCGCGGTCGGCGCCGGCTACCCGCCCGCCACCGACTGGCAGCACGGCACCTGGCAGGGCCGCGGCTGGACGGACCGACGGGTGTACGACCTCTCCGACCCCGCCGCCCACCCCATGGCCGCCTACGGCGTCACCGACCACGCCGCCCGCTTCACCCTCGACGGCCACACCGGCTACGGCATCTTCGAGCACGGCTCCTTCGGCCGCCACGACCCCAGCGGCTTCACGGACCACACGTCGACGGCCCCCTGACGAGGCCGCAGGCCACGCCGCAGCGGTCCGACGGCCGCGCACCCCCACCCCCGCCCGCCACGCGTCGGCGGCCCGGCCGATCCCCGCGGCGACCCGCCGCGCGCACGTCGAAGACTCCCGTCGCTCCCCGTCAACGGCCCTCCGAGGAGGCCCCCTTGGCCACCGCGCCCCGTCCCCGCACCTCCACCCGCGACCCCGAGGAGCTCGGGCGCCGGCTCACCGCCTGGCTGGACCGGCACCTGCCCGGGGCCCGCGTCTCCGGTCTCGCCGTGCCCGGCTCCAACGGCATGTCCAGCGAGACGCTGCTCTTCGACCTCGACCACCCCGACGCGCCGGTGCGCGGCTGCGCGCTGCGGCTGGCCGCCGACCCCGCCGCGTACACCGTCTTCCCCGTCTACGACATGGCCCGCCAGCACCGGGTCATGCGCCTGGTCGGCGAGCACACCGACGTCCCCGTACCGCGCGTGCTCTGGCTGGAGGAGGACCCGGAACCGCTCGGCGCGCCCTTCTTCGTGATGGCCCGGGCCGAGGGCCGCGTGCCGCCGGACGTCATGCCCTACACGTACGAGGGGAACTGGCTGCACTCCGCCACCGACGCCGAACGCGCCCTGCTCGAAGCCGAATCCGTCGCCGTGCTCGCCCGGCTGCACGACCAGTTCCCGGCGAAGGAGGCCGAGTTCCTGCTGCCGGACGGCGCCGGAACCCCGCTGCGCCGTCACGTCGACGCGCAGCGCGCGTACTACGCCTGGGTGGTGGACGGACTCGCCCCCTCACCGCTCATCGAATCGGCCTTCGACTGGCTGGAGTCGCACTGGCCGGCCGACGAGGGCCCGGCCGTCCTCGGCTGGGGCGACGCGCGCATCGGGAACATCGTCTACGACGGATTCACCCCCGCCGCCGTCCTCGACTGGGAGATGGCGGCCTGCGTCCCGCGCGAGGTCGACCTCGGCTGGACGGTCTACCTCCACCGCTTCTTCCAGGACCTGACCGTCGGCTTCGGCCAGCCGGGGCTCCCCGGCCTCCTGCGGCGCGAGGCCGTCGAGCGGCGCTACGCGGAGCTGACCGGACACACCCCGCGCGCCATGGAGTTCCACACCCTCTACGCGGCGCTGCGGCACGCGATCGTCATGCTCAGGATCGCGTACCGCCAGGCCCACTTCGGCGAGGTCGAGGTGCCCGGCGACCCGGACTCCCTCATCCTGCACCACGCCACGCTCGCGGCGATGGTGCGGGGAAGCTACTGGTAGGGCGGAGGCCTCAGGCCGCGCGCCGCATCTGCGGCACCCTGATCGGGCGCGAGCCCGGACCGCCGACGTGCGAGAAGGGCTGCGTGCGCCAGTCGAGACCCTGGGGGAGCGTCAGGAGCAGGGCGGTGTCCTGCTCCTGGACCTCCATGGTGTCGTCGGCCGGACGCGCCGAGGTCGCCGCCAGGCCCGTACCCGGGCAGACCGTCAGGACGAAGGGGTTCCACGGCGTGGGGCACAGCGCGTGCTCCGGCAGCGCGTCCTCGTCCGCGAGCAGCGCGATGGGCTGCACGCACTCCGGGCAGACGACCCGGAACATCTCAAAGGTGTCGTACGCGTCGAGTTCGTCGGACGTCTCGACCGAATCAACAGGCTCCTGCATGGAGAATCTCCCCCTCGGGTGGGTCGGCCGGATCTGTGCGGCCTCGACCACAGCAAGCACTTCCCATACGGCCGTCCGCATAATCGTGTGGCAGTACCCGAAGCCCGGACACAAACCTGTGGTGTTCGTCACATGCCCGCCGCAGGTGCCCCGCGATGCCCCATACCGCCCGATAGCGGCCGACCCCGGCGCTGCCCGCCCCGCCCGGGAGCAATAGGGTCACCGCATGGAGGAGCTGGATCGTCAGATTGTCGAGTTGCTCGTCAAGGACGGACGCATGAGCTACACCGACCTGGGCAAGGCCACCGGCCTGTCCACGTCGGCGGTGCATCAGCGCGTCCGCCGTCTGGAGCAGCGCGGAGTCATCCGCGGCTATGCCGCCGTCGTCGACCCGGAGGCCGTCGGCCTGCCGCTGACCGCCTTCATCTCGGTCAAACCCTTCGACCCCAGCGCCCCCGACGACACCCCCGACCGGCTCTCCGACATCCCGGAGATCGAGGCCTGCCACAGCGTCGCCGGTGAGGAGAACTACATCCTCAAGGTCCGCGTCGCCACCCCCCTGGAGCTGGAGCACCTGCTCAGCCGCATCCGCTCCCAGGCCGGTGTCTCCAGCCGCACCACGGTCGTCCTCTCCACCCCGTACGAGGCCAGGCCGCCGCGCATCTGACGCGGCCGGCCGCCCGGCCGGGTCCGCCGAGGGGGACCTGCCGGACAAACCGGGTCCGGTCAGGTCCTAGCCTGGTCGCATGAGTGAGTCCATGCCTGCCGCGCCTGCCGCCGAACACCGCACCGTGCTGCTGCGCGGTGGAGAAGTCCACAGCCCCGCCGACCCCTTCGCCACCGCCATGGTCGTGGAGCGCGGGCACGTCGCCTGGGTGGGCTCGGAGGGCGCGGCCGACGCCTTCGCCACCGGCGTGGACGAGGTGGTCGACCTGGAGGGCGCGCTCGTCACGCCGGCGTTCGTCGACGCGCATGTGCACACCACCGCCACCGGGTTCGCCCTCACCGGTCTCGACCTCTCCTCCGCCGCCTCGCTCGCCGAGGCGGCGGAGCTGATCCGCGCCCACGCCGCCGCCCGTCCCGAGGACCGCATCCTCATCGGTCACGGCTGGGACGCGGCCCGCTGGCCCGAGCGCCGCCCGCTCACCCGCGCCGAACTCGACGGGCTGACCGGCGGCCGCCCGCTCTACCTCACCCGGATCGACGTCCACTCGGCCGTGGTCACCACCGCCCTCCTCGACCTCGTCCCGGGCGTGCGCGACCTGGACGGCTTCCACGACGGACAGCGGCCGCTCACCGGCGACGCCCACCACGCCGTGCGCGCCGCCGCCTTCGGCGCCGTCTCGGCGCGCCAGCGGGCCGATGCGCAGCGCGCCGCCCGGAGCCACGCCGCCTCCCTCGGCATCGGCACCCTGCACGAGTGCGGCGGCCCGCAGATCTCCTCCGAGGGGGACTTCACCGGCCTCCTGGACCTGGCCCGCGACGAGGCGGGCCCCCGCGTCGTCGGCTACTGGGCCGACCTCGACGTCGAGCGGGCCCGCGCGCTCGGCGCGCTCGGTGCGGCCGGAGACCTGTTCGCCGACGGCTCCCTCGGCTCCCACACGGCCTGCCTCCACGAGCCCTACGCCGACCACGCCGACGCCGCCCACACCGGGGCGGCGCACCTGGACGCGACGACCGTCGCCCTCCATGTCGTGGCCTGCACCGAGGCGGGCCTCCAGGCCGGCTTCCACGCCATCGGCGACGCCGCCGTGACCGCGGTCGTCGAGGGCGTCCGGGTCGCGGCCGAGAAGCTCGGCCTGGGCCGGATCAGGGCCGCCCGGCACCGAGTCGAGCACGTCGAGATGCTCACCCCCGAGACGATCGCCGCCTTCGCCGAGCTGGGCCTCACCGCCTCGGTGCAGCCCGCCTTCGACGCGTTCTGGGGCGGCGACGAGGGCATGTACGCCGACCGTCTCGGCGTCGAGCGGGCCCGCACCCTCAACCCGTACGCGGCGCTGCTGCGCGCCGGTGTGCCGCTGGCCTTCGGTTCCGACAGCCCGGTCACCCCGCTCGACCCCTGGGGGACCGTCCGGGCCGCCGCCTTCCACCGCACCCCCGAGCACCGGATCTCCGCCCGGGCCGCCTTCACCGCCCACACCCGGGGCGGCTGGCGGGCCGTGGGCCGGGACGACGCCGGGACGCTCGTCCCCGGCGCGCCCGCCGACTACGCGGTCTGGCGCACCGAGGAACTCGTCGTCCAGGCGCCCGACGACCGGGTGGCCCGCTGGTCCACCGACCCGCGCTCCGGTACGCCCGGTCTGCCCGATCTGTCCCCCGGTGCCGATCTGCCCGTCTGTCTGCGGACGGTCGTGCACGGACAGACGGTGTTCGTACGGCCGAACGAGTGATGTAGGGATATGTACCCCGGGGGCACGCCTTACGTACGCTTGTCCCCGACCTGCGGATCTTCCCCTCCGGCCTGGGCTTTCGGTAAGTCTTCGCAGGTCAAGCGGGTGTTGACAGCCAACCGCCAGGGGCGGGTAGGTTCTCCGCGTCCACCACAGGACGTCCGACCGGACCGCATCCCCACGCAATGCGCCGAACGCCGCCCGCGCCTCGGTCGCGCGGGAAGGTTTCTCCGGCGGAAGGTGCGACCCGGGTGGGGCCCGGACGTTCAGTAGACAACGGCTCTCGGTCGACCCGCAGCCAGCGGATCCCAGGTCGGACCGAAGGACGACGGGCCCCGCACCGCACCCCACCCACGCCGCCCTCGCCGGGAGACCCGCAGGTCACCGGTGCCGCGCCCCCACCGGAGTCCCGGGCCACCCGTGCCGCGCCCCCGCCGGAGCCGCCGGTGACCCGTTCCCGGGAGGCGCACGTCACTCCTCCCGTCGACCCGCCGCGCCGGAACACTCCGGGGACCTCGCTATGGTGGGGGCCTGCGTTTGTATCCGAAGGGGCAGTAGTGAACGACGGTGGCCAGAGGCGTTACGGCCCGCTCGGCAAGGCCTTGGTGATCATTCCGACCTACAACGAGGCGGAGAACATCAAGCCGATCGTCGCGCGGGTGCGGGAAGCCGTACCCGAGGCGCACATTCTCGTCGCCGACGACAACAGCCCTGACGGCACGGGCAAGTTCGCGGACGAGATCGCGTCCGACGACGACCATGTGCACGTCCTGCACCGCAAGGGCAAGGAGGGGCTCGGCGCCGCCTACCTCGCCGGCTTCCGGTGGGGCATCGAGCACGGTTACGGGGTCCTCGTCGAGATGGACGCCGACGGCTCCCACCAGCCCGAGGAACTCCCGCGCCTGCTCACCGCCCTCAAGGGGGCGGACCTGGTCCTCGGCTCGCGCTGGGTGCCGGGCGGCCGCATCGTGAACTGGCCCAAGTCCCGCGAGTTCATCTCCCGGGGCGGCAGCCTCTACTCCCGCGTGATGCTCGACGTACCGATCCGTGACGTCACCGGCGGCTACCGGGCCTTCCGCAAGGAGACCCTGGAGGGCCTGGGCCTGGAGGACGTGGCCTCCGCGGGCTACTGCTTCCAGGTCGACCTGGCCCGCCGCGCGGTCGCCGCCGGCTTCAACGTCGTCGAGGTCCCGATCACCTTCGTGGAGCGCGAGATCGGCGACTCGAAGATGAGCCGCAACATCGTCGTCGAGGCGCTCTGGCGGGTCACCGGCTGGGGTGTGTCGGCGCGTGCGGAGAAGGTCGGCAAGCTGCTCGGCCGCAAGCCCTCCTGATCCGTTTCCCCCCGTGGACGCCCGCCCGGCGTCCTGACATCTCCTTTACGACGTTCCGATGGGGCTCCAGGCACACTGGGGCCATGACGACCGGCGCAACGCCTCCCCTCGCCCCCAAGCGCTCACGCGCGCGTACGTTCCTTCCGCTCGGCGTCGCCGCCTGGCTGGTCCTGGAGATCTGGCTGCTCATCACGGTGGCGGACGTGGCGGGCGGCCTGACCGTGTTCGCCCTGCTCGTCGGCGGCGCCGTGCTCGGCGCCGTCGTCGTCAAGCGGGCGGGCCGCCGTGCCTTCCGCAACCTCAGCTCGACCTTCCAGCAGGCACAGGCCGCGGCGCAGGCGGGCACGGTGCCCTCGGCGCCCGACCGGACCGGCTCGGAGGACCGCAACGGCTTCCTGATGCTCGGCGGTCTGCTCCTGATGATCCCGGGCCTGCTCTCGGACGTCTTCGGCCTGCTCCTGCTGATCCCCCCGGTCCGCTCCCTCCTCGGGCGGTACGCGGACCGGGCCGCCGAGCGCCGGATGGCCGCCGCGCCTCCCGGCAGCCTCCAGGACGCCTTCCAGCAGGCCCGTATGCACCGCCCTGACGGCAAGGTCGTACAGGGCGAGGTCATCCGCGAGGACGCCGCTCACGACCCGCGCCGGGCCGAGGGCCCCCGCCCGCCCCTGACGCCCTGATCGCTTCGTCCGTGCCCCGTCCCCGAAGACCTCGGGGGCGGGGCACGGGCGTTCCCTGGCCCGGGAACGCCCGTGCCGGCCGGAGGTCCCGAGCCGGCCCACGGCCGCGCCCCGGGCAAGGAGAACGCCGCGGGGCCCGGTACACAGTTCGTGTACCGGGCCCCGCGGCGTTGTTCGTCCGGTGGGTCCGCTAGGCGGACTTGCGGCTGTCGCGCGGATGCACGGCGATGTTCATGGCGCCGGAACGCAGGACGGCCAGCCTTTCGGCGAGGACCTCCTCCAGTTCCTCGCGGGTGCGTCGCTCCATGAGCATGTCCCAGTGCGTACGCGCAGGCTTGCCCTTCTTCTCCTCAGGTCCGTCCCCGTCCACCAGGAGTGCCTGGATTCCGCAGACCTTGCACTCCCACTCCGGCGGAATTTCCGCTTCCACCGAGAAGGGCATCTCAAAACGATGGCCCTTCTCGCATGCGTACTCCACGGCCTGGCGCGGGGCCAGATCGATGCCGCGGTCGGTCTCGTAGCTCGTCACCACGAGGCGCGTGCCGCGAAGAGCTCGCTCACTCATGAATCGTGCCTCCCGGGCTTGTCGCCCACAGGACAGGTGTCGCTGTCGTCGTTATCCGGTCAACGTCCGGTCGGCGGTAAAGATTCCCGTGCCGGGTCATGCGTCGCCCGTCGTGCCGCCCCTTGTTGTACCCACCAGTGCCCGTTTTGTCACATCTGACGGCAGATGTGACCCAGTGTTTTCACACAAGCAGCACGCAGTAACGGTCCGCCTGGCAGGCCAAACGCGTACACTACCGCCCTTTCACTGCCACGTCTAAATTCGGTCCGGTATCGGGTTCCCCGCGGCCTCCACCGCACGCCGCACGGGGACCCGGGCGAGCAGGGCGAAGCCGACCACGAAGAAGATCACCAGGGAGATGATGGCATCCCGGTAGCTCCCGGTCAGCTGGTACGCGAGACCGAACACGAGCGGACCGAGCCAACTGAGCCCTCGATCGCTCATCTCGTAGGCCGAGAAGTACTCCGCCTCCTTGCCGCGCGGCACCAGGTGGGAGAAGAGCGAGCGGGACAGGGCCTGGCTTCCGCCCAGTACCAGGCCGATCGCGGCCGCCAGGCAGTAGAAGAACACCGGCGCGTCGGCCGGCAGGAAGTACCCCGCCACGAGGATCAGCGTCCAGACCCCGAGCGAGCACAGAATCGTCCGCTTGGCTCCGTACGACCGGGCGAGTCGCCCCATGCCGAGCGCCCCCGCCACCGCGAGCACCTGGACCAGGAGGACCGCGGTGATGAGCGTGGTCTGGTCGAGGCCCAGCTCCTCCGAGCCGTACACGGAGGCCTGCGAGATCACCGTCTGCACGCCGTCGTTGTAGACCAGGTAGGCGAGGAGGAAGGAGAGCGTCAGCGGGTGCCGCCGCATGTCCTTGAGGGTCTCCCGCAGTTGCCGCCAGCCGCTGCCGACCGCGCCGCCCGCCCCGTCCCGGACCGCCGGGCCGATCCGCCGGTCCCGCAGCCGCCGCAGCGGGATGAGCGTGAAGGCGCCCCACCACACACCGGCCGAGGCCAGGCAGATCCGGACCGCCTCGCCCTCCGTGAGGCCGAAGGAGTCGTGGCCCGAGTAGAGGACCAGGTTCAGGACGAGCACCAGCGCGCCGGACGTGTAGCCGAAGGCCCAGCCGCGCGAGGAGACCGCGTCCCGTTCGTCGGGCTCCGCGATCTGCGGCAGATAGGCGTTGTAGAGCACCATCGAGACCGAGAGCGAGGCGTTGGCCACGATCAGCAGGAACGTGCCGAGCAGATAGCGGTCGCCCGCCAGGAAGAACATGCCGGCCGTCGCGGTCGACCCCAGGTAGGCCGCCGCGGCGAGCAGGGGCTTCTTGCGGCCCGTACGGTCCGCGACCGCGCCGGCCAGCGGCATCACCAGGATCGCGACCACGAGCGAGGCGGACACCGCGTACGCGAAGAGCGAGCCGGCCCGCACGGGTATGCCGAGCGGGTGCACGAAGCCCTCGGCGTCGGCCGCCGCCCGGGCCACCGAGGTCAGGTA
The DNA here is from genome assembly GCF_040296665.1 of Streptomyces sp. NPDC002057. Classification (NCBI taxonomy): domain Bacteria; kingdom Bacillati; phylum Actinomycetota; class Actinomycetes; order Kitasatosporales; family Streptomycetaceae; genus Streptomyces; species Streptomyces sp. NPDC002057. The sequence continues at coordinate 3,235 of NZ_JBEOXR010000079.1, read as the reverse complement.
CGGCCCGAGGAAGACGGTGATCACGCTCGTCGAGTACACCGAGCACGCGAAGTCGTAGAAGTACCAGCCCCGCTGCTCCCGCCGCCGTTCGGCGGGATCGGTGGCGTACTCCTCCGGTTCGGTGGTGTCAGCGGTCAAGGCCGCGCCCCCTCGTTCGTCCCCGTGACCGCTCCCGGTGATCCGGGCCCGGTGTCCCCGGGACGCGCGCTCAGACCCACTCGCCCCGCTCGGTCAGCACCGAGCGCAGCGTCTCCAGTTGATCGGTCATGATGCCATCGACCCCGAGGTCGAGGAGAGCGTTCATCCGGTCCGGATCGTTCACGGTCCACACGTGGACCTGGAGCCCGCGGGCATGCGCCTCGCGGACGAAGCGGCGGTCCACCACCGGGATCCCGGCCTGCCGCTCGGGCACCTGCGCGGCCACCGCACCGGCCCGCAGCGCCGCCGGGATGCCGAACGAGCGCAGCCGCAGCCCGATCACCCCGCGCACCCCGTACGAGGTGGCGAGCTGGGGGCCGGCCAGGCGCTGCGCCCGCGCCACCCGGGCCTCGTCGAAGGAGCCCACGCAGACCCGGTCCCAGGCGTCGGCCTCGCCGATCACCTTCAGCAGCGGCAGCAGGGCCGACTCGGCCTTGAGGTCCACGTTCCAGCGGGCCCCGGGGAACTCGTCCAGGAGGTCGGCGAAGAGCGGCAGCGGCTCCTTGCCCGCCACCCGGGCCTCGCGGACCGCGTCCCATCGCAGGTCGCGGATCCGGCCCGAGGCGTCGGTGACCCGGTCGAGGGTCGCGTCGTGGAAGGCGACGAGCACCCCGTCCGCCGTGGTGTGCACATCGGTCTCGAAGTAGCGGTAGCCCGCCGCGGTGGCCCGGCGGAAGGCGGCCGCGGTGTTCTCCAGGCCGTTCGCCGTGCCGCCGCGATGGGCGAACGGGAGGGGCGAGGGATGGTCGAGATAGGGGTGGGGTACGCGAGTCACCGCCGCAGTATGGCCTGTTCCGGTGTCCGCGGGGAGACCGCGGTGCTGACGGGGGCCGGCTCGGGAACGGCGAACCGGCGCAGGAAGAACTGGGCGAGCGGTCCGATCGCCAGCGCGTACAGGACCGTGCCGATGCCGACCGAGCCGCCGAGCAGGAAGCCGGTGGCGACGACGGCCACCTCGATCGCCGTCCGCACCAGCCGGATCGACCGGCCGGTGAGCCGGTGCAGACCGGTCATCAGGCCGTCGCGCGGGCCGGGGCCGAAGCGCGCCGCGATGTACAGGCCGGTCGCCACCCCGTTCAGGACGATGCCGGCCGCGAGCAGCGGGATCCGCCCCGCCAGCCCGTGCACCTCCGGCACGAGCGCCAGGGTGCCGTCCATGGCGATCCCGATCGCGAACACGTTGGAGACCGTGCCGAGCCCGGGCCGCTGCCGGATCGGGATCCACAGCAGCAGCACCACGGCCCCGACGATGATCGACACCACGCCGATGGTCAGCCCCGACTTCTCGGCCAGGCCCTGGTGGAGGACGCCCCAGGGCTCCAGGCCGAGGCCGCTGCGCACGAGCAGTGCCGAGCTGACCCCGTACAGCGTCAGCCCCACGTAGAGCTGGACGAGCCGACGGGTGAGGTGCCGGCCGTGGAGGCCGGAGGCGATGGACAAGGGACTTCCCCCCAGGGTGGTGGTAGTGGACTGGCTCATGACACTCTGTGGCGGGGGAACGGGTGCCAACCATGGCCAATTCGGGGAAGGTGGACTGATTTCGATGGCCCAGTGGACTTCGGCGGTAGGACCGGCTCAGCTCGCGCGACAGCTCCAGGCGCAGCAGCCGCGGCCCGCCGGACCCGGCGCCCGCAAGCCGCCCGCCTACCGCGCCCTGGCCGACGGCATCCGTCTGCTCGTTCTCGAGGGCCGCGTCCCGGTCGCCGCCCGGCTGCCCGCCGAGCGGGAACTCGCCCTCGCCCTCACCGTCAGCCGTACGACGGTGGCCGCGGCGTACGAGGCGCTCCGCGCCGAGGGCTTCCTGGAGTCGCGGCGGGGCGCCGGCAGCTGGACCGCCGTCCCGGCCGGCAACCCGCTGCCCGCGCGCGGCCTCGAACCGCTGCCCCCCGAGTCCCTCGGCTCGATGATCGACCTCGGCTGCGCGGCGCTCCCCGCCCCCGAGCCCTGGCTCACCCGGGGCGTCCAGGGCGCCCTGGAGGAGCTGCCCCCCTACGCCCACACGCACGGGGACTACCCGGCGGGACTGCCCACGCTGCGGCAGATGCTCGCCGACCGCTACACCGCGCGCGGCATCCCCACCATGCCCGAGCAGATCATGGTCACGACCGGCGCCATGGGGGCCATCGACGCCATCTGTCACCTCTTCGCGGGACGCGGCGAACGCATCGCCGTCGAATCCCCGTCGTACGCCAACATCCTCCAGCTCATGCGGGAGGCCGGCGCCCGGCTCGTGCCCGTCGCCATGTCCGAGGGGCTCGGGAGCTGGGACCTGGGCCGCTGGCGCCAGGTGCTCCGCGACGCGGCGCCCCGCCTCGCGTACGTGGTGGCCGACTTCCACAACCCGACCGGCGCGCTGGCCGACGAGGACCAGCGGCGACAGCTCGTGGACGCGGCCCGCTCGGCCGGCACGGTCCTCGTCGTCGACGAGACCATGGCCGAGCTGCACCTGGACGACGACCTGGAGATGCCCCGGCCGGTCTGCGCCTTCGACCCTGCGGGCTCCACCGTCCTCACCGTCGGCTCGGCGAGCAAGGCCTTCTGGGCGGGCATGCGCATCGGCTGGGTCCGGGCGGCCCCTGATGTCATCCGCTCCCTGGTCGCCGCGCGCGCGTACGCCGACCTCGGCACCCCCGTCCTGGAACAGCTCGGTGTGAACTGGCTCATGCGGACGGGCGGCTGGGAGGAGGCCGTGACCCTCCGCCGCGACCAGGCCCGGGAGAACCGGGACGCGCTCGTCACCGCGGTCCGCAGGGAACTGCCGGAGTGGGAGTTCTCGGTGCCGCGCGGTGGCCTCACCCTGTGGGTGCGCACCGGTGGCCTCTCCGGCTCCCGGCTGGCCGAGGTGGGCGAGCGGGTCGGCGTCCGCGTCCCCTCCGGCCCCCGGTTCGGCGTCGACGGGGCCTTCGAGGGCTTCGTCCGGCTGCCCTTCACGGTCGGCGGAGCCGTCGCCGACGAGGCCGCGGCCCGGCTGGCCGCGGCGGCCCGGCTCGTCGAGTCGGGCGCGGGCGGGGGCGCCGAACCGCCGCGGTCGTTCGTG
>NZ_JBEOXR010000078.1:0-31354 GCF_040296665.1 Streptomyces sp. NPDC002057 | reverse complement strand
ATCTACTACGAAGCCTCCAACGGCTCCAACCGCGGCTTCGCGGCCCTGAACACCGGCGGCAAGCAGCGCTTCTACAAGGTCGACGTCCTCACCGGAAAGGCCACCCCGGTCGGCGACTTCCCCTCCGGCCGCCAGGTCGTCGACGTCGCCCTCCCCCTCAACCAGAACTGAACCAATCGGATCGTGGAGGCGGGCGACCTCGGCCCGCCTCCACCCCGCCACAGGCACGGGGCAGGGGAGCGGACGCGGTGGACGCAGCAGACCCTGGTCGCCGAAAGACCCCGGGTACCGGCGCGTGTCGCGCGAAGACGGCCCGCGCCGACCCTGATTGCCGGGTACAACACCGCCTAGAGCGAAGCCAGTTCGCCGAGGCCGGTGGTGCTCAGGGTGTGGTTCGCCATGTGCAGGTGGCCGACGGCGTTGGGGTGCGCCGGGTCGTCGAGCCAGGGGATGGGGTCCGCCGAGCCGTGGTGCTCCAGCCAGTGGGCCTCGTGGTCGACGAGCAGCGCGCCCGTCTCCTTCGCCAGCTCCCGCACCGCCTGGCAGTACGCGGGCTGTGCCGCGCGCCGATCCCGGCCCGAAACACTCACGAGGACCGGCGTGTGCAGGATGACCTGCGTCCCCGGCGCCACGCCCCCGACGATCCGGCGCATCGCGTCGCGGAACGAGGGGAGCCCGGCCTCGCCGGCCAGGCAGTCGTTGGTGCCCAGTGACACCGAAAGGACATCCGGCGCGAACCGGCCCACAAGACGGTCGTGTTCCGAGAGGACGTCGGCCGCGCCCCAGCCGGAGACACCGGTGTTGATCACGACGTCGGTGAGCCGGCGCAACTGCCACCGGATCCGCTCGTGCACGTGCTCCACCCAGCCTCGCGCGCCGTGGGTGTGCAGCACCCCCTGGGTGATGCTGTCTCCGGTCGCGACCCAGGTCATGGGTCGGTCCGCGAGCTGGATCATCGTGTTCCTCCTCCTGGTGCGGCCGCGCGTTCCCGCCGCCGTTCCTCGTGCGCAGGACATGCTGCCCGCCGAGGTTCCGCGACACAACAGCGTTTGCCGATGGGAACCACGGCTGATGCGCGTCCCCGCCGACCTCGTGAAGCCGCACGGACCGAGCGCTCGACGGGTCGACTGGTCGGCGCGTGCCTGGAGTGCACGGTGCACTCCGGCATAGGAGCCTTGTGGTGTGGTGAAGCCAAGGAGAGCGGCGACCGGTGCGTACCGGCGGAGCTGGCTGCGTGGGGCCCCGCCGCCCCGCTGGGTGCGGGTCCTGCCCGTCCTGCTGCTCGTCGGGGTCGGAGCGGCCTCCCTCACCGACTCCGTTCCGGTGGACATCGGCTTCCTGCTCGGCGCGGTGCCGCCGCTGGCGGTCCTGGCCTACGGACCGGTGGCCACGGCCTTCCTCGGGGCCTCGACGATCGTTCTGCTGACCGTTCCGTTCTTTCATCTGAACCGGCCCGGCAACACCGACCTCTTCACCCTCGGCTTCGTCGCGACCTTGAGCGTCTTCGTCTCCTTCGTCCGCGGGCGCCGGGACGAGCAGCTCGACCTGGAACGCACCGTCGCCGAGACGGCCCAGCGGGCCATCGTCCCGGACGTACGGCGGCGGGTCGGGCCCGTGCGCTGCGGGAGCCTGTACCGCGCCGCCGAGCGCGGCACGCTGGTGGGAGGCGACTTCTTCGACGTCCGGTCCGGCCCGCGCGGGGTGCGGGCGGTCCTCGGCGACGTGCAGGGGCACGGTCTCTCGGCCATCGCGACGGTCGCCTCCGTCCTGGGGGCGTTCCGCGAGGCGGTGCTGGACGACGTGGACGCGGAGGCGATCGCGGCGCGGCTGGACCGCAGGCTCGTGGTCGACTCGGCGGGGACGGAGCACGCGGAGCTCTTCGCCACGGCCGTGCTCCTGGACTTCGCGCCGCAGGGGCGGGAAGTCCGCGTCCTGGCCTGCGGCCACCCGCCGCCGGTCCTGCTGCGCGGCGGAGCCGTGAGCACCCTGGAACTCGACCCCGGACCGCCCCTGGGGATGGGTCTCGCCGATGTCATGCCCGGAACGACCGCCAGGGTGCCGCTGCTGCCCCGGGACACGCTGCTCCTGGCGTCGGACGGTGTCCTGGAGGCACGCGACGCCTCCGGTGCCTTCTACCCCTTCCTCCAGCGTCTGGCACGTATGACCGGTGTCGGCCTCGACCGGTTGCCCGACGAGATCTGGGCAGACCTGAGTCGCTTCGCCCCGAAGATCCAGGACGACGTCTCCCTCCTGATCCTCACCCTGGACACCGCTGGGCCGGACTGACGGGACAGCCCGGCGCCGCGAGCGAGCGCCGCGCGGGGCGCGGGTCCGGACGTACGTGGCGCCCGCTCGGCGGGACCGCGGAGCGTGACTACGGATCGGGGTGGGCATCGGCCCGGCCATGGCCGTCACCCGGTGACGCGAGCATCGTTAATCGGTCGTACTGAACGACCGTTCGGTAAACCCGACGTGTCCTTGGCCAGGCCGACAGCCACCCTGGCGCCCGAGAGGGAGGGGTGCGGCGGGCGGTCCGGGGTCACGAATGGCGGTCCTGACCTGCTGAACATTCTTTCGATCACCGGCATGCGGGCGTCTGTGTCCGGATAGCGACGGCGAAGGTGCGGTTGCTCTTCGTGTCAGACACACTCCGAAGCGCAATCGAGGCGGTGATCGGAAGGTAGATGCCGCTTCAACTCTTCGAATCGAAAGTGAGTGCCCCTCGTGTTTCGCCGTTTCGCTGCGGTCTCCGCATCCGCTCTCCTCTGTGTCGCCGCCACCTCCGGGGTCGCGGAAGCCGGGACCGACAGCCTGTACGCGCCCTCCGCCGTCGTGCTGAGCATCGGCGAGGGCGCCGACGCGAGCTCGGCCACCGTCATGCGCGCGGTCACGCTCAGCTGCGCGCCGACCGCCGAGGGAACGCACCCCGCCCCCGAAGCCGCCTGTGCCGAACTCAGGGCGACCTCCCTGGGCGGCACCTTCGACGGGCTGCTGGCCTCCCCGAACCCGGACCGCATGTGTCCGCAGCACTTCGACCCGGTCACCGTCACCGTGGACGGAGTGTGGGAGGGGGCCCGCGCCTCGTGGCGGTACACCTTCGCCAACACGTGCGTCATGGGCGTCACCCTGAACGGCGGGGCGGCCTTCGCGTTCTGACCGTCCGCGTGACGGACGTGCCCTGACCGGCACCCGGAGAGCAGGGTGCCCGACCGTTCCCCGCGGTCGGGCACCCTTTCACACGCGCTGTCCCCTCTCCGCTCCCGGGCCGCGCGGTGCGCCGGTGCCGAAGGCGCGGCGGTAGGCGGCGGGAGAGGTGCCGAAGGCCGCCCGCATGTGCGCGCGCAGGGAGTTCCCGGAGCCGAGCCCGGCGCGATGGGCGACGAGGTCGACGGGGAGCTCGGTCGTCTCCAGCAGTTGCTTGGCCAGTTCGAGGCGCTGTGCCGTGAGCCACTGCACGGGGGCCATGCCGGCCTCGTCGCGGAACCGGCGGGTGAAGGACCGCAGGCTCATCCGGGCGTGCTCGGCGAGCCGGGCGAGGGTGAGCGGTTCCGCGAGGTGTTCCAGGGCCCAGGCCCGGGTGGCGGTGGTGCTGGCCACGGTGACCTCCGGGACGGGCCGGTCGATGAACTGCGCCTGCCCGCCGTCCCGCCACGGAGGCACGACACACATGCGGGCGGCGCGGTTCGCGGCCGCGGCGCCGTGGTCGCGGCGGATCATGTGCAGGCACAGGTCGACACCCGCCGCGACGCCCGCGGAGGTCAGGACGTCTCCGTCGTCCACGAACAGGACGTCCTCGTCGACCTTGACCCGGGGGAAGGCCCTGCGGAACTCGGGGGCCAGGTTCCAGTGGGTGGTGGCCGGCCGGCCGTCGAGGAGACCGGCGGCGGCGATGACGTAGGAACCCGTGCAGATGGACACCAGGCGGGTGCCCGGCCGGATGCCGGCGATGGCGGCGGCGACCTCAGGCGGCAGCGGGCCGCCCCGGCCGAGTTCGGGCATGGCGTGCGTCGGCGGCACGACCACGGTGTCCGCGGCGGCGAGGGCCTCGGGGCCGGCCGCGGGCTGCACGGTGAAGCCCGCGTCGCTGAGTACGGGGGAGCCGTCGGCCGTGCAGATCGTGACCTCGTACAGGGGGTGGCCGTCCGCGTCCTGGGCGCTGCCGAACACCCTTGAGGGGATGCCGAGTTCGAAGGGAGGCACCCCGGGCAGCGCGAGCACGGCGACCCGGTGCGGTGTCGCCCGCTTCTTTTCCCGCTCGTTCTCCGGCATCCGGCCACCCTTTCCGCTCCTGGCCAGATCCTGACACATACTGGCCAGGCAGCCAACACCGTATGGGACCCGGGTACCGGATCGTGGACCCGTCGCCGCCGGAAGGGTTCCGGGGGCGTGCGGAACGAGAAGGAATCGAGGCGGACAGCATGCGTGCGGTGGTCGTGGAGCAGTGGGGCGGACCCGAGAACCTGGTCGAGCGCGACGTGGAGCGCCCCGAGCCCGGCCTCAACGAGGTCCTGGTGCGGGTCCACGCGGCCGGAGTGAACCCGGTGGACTGGAAGACCCGGGCCGGTGGGGCCCTCATCGAGTGGGGCGCCGTCCCGGCCGTCGGCTGGGACGTGTCCGGCACGGTGGAGGCGGTGGGCCCCGGCGTGGGGATCTTCCGGCCCGGCGACGAGGTCTTCGGCATGCCGCTGTTCCCCCGGCAGGCCGGCGGATACGCCGAGTACGTGGTGGCCCCGGCCCGCCACCTCGCCCCCAAGCCCGCCTCCCTGACCCATGTGGAGGCCGCCGCGCTGCCGCTGGCCGCGCTCACCGCCTGGCAGGCCCTCGTCGACACCGCCGACGTCCGCCCCGGGGAGCGGGTGCTGGTGCACGCCGCCGCGGGTGGGGTCGGACATCTCGCCGTACAGATCGCCAAGGCCCGCGGGGCGTACGTCATCGGCACCGCGAGCGCCGCCAAGCACGACCTCGTGCGGGAGCTCGGCGCGGACGAGACGGTCGACTACCGCGAGGCCCGCTTCGAGGACGTCGTCTCCGAGGTGGACGTCGTGCTGGACGCCCTCGGAGGGGAGACGGCCGAGCGTTCCCTGAAGGTCCTCCGCGACGGCGGCAGGCTGATCACCCTGCCGGGCCCGGACGACGTCCCCGCCGCTCCGGACGGTGTGCGGGCGGCCTGGGTCCTGGTCGAACCCGACCACCTGGGCCTGCGTGAGATCGCGGCCCTGGTGGAGGACGGAAGGCTGAGGCCGGTGGTCGACCTCGTGCTGCCGCTCGCCGAAGCGGCGAAGGCCCACGCGATCGGGGAGCAGGGCCGCACCACGGGGAAGATCGTCCTCACGGTCGTCTGATCCGGGGCCCGACGGACACGGCGCCCAGGGACACTGCGGGCCAGTGCCACGGCGCCCGGTGCCACGGTGCCCAGGGGCACGGCGGCCGGGGTACAGAATGCCTGGCGGTACGTACTCCTACGGAAGGCACCCGCATGAACCTGCCCGCATCAGGCCGCCGCGTCCTCGTCAGCGGCGCCTCCAGGGGCTTGGGTCGGGCGGTCGCCCAGGCCTTCGCCGCGAACGGCGACCGGGTCGCCGTCCACTACGGATCGCGTGCCGAGGACGCCCGCGCCACGCTGGACTCCCTCGACGGGACGGGGCACACCCTGATCGGAGGGGACCTCGCGGACCCCGAGGCGGCCGTGGCCGTGGTCGACGCGGTCGCCGAGGCGTTCGGCGGGATCGACGTACTGGTCAACAACGCCGCCGTGAACCTCCGCCACCCACTCGCCGAGACCCCGTACGACGAGTGGGTGGAGGTGTGGCAGCGCCATGTGTCCGTGAACCTGCTGGCCACCGCGAACCTGAGCCATCTCGCGGCGCGGCGGATGATCGACCAGGGTTCGGGCGGCCGGATCGTCAACATCGGCTCCCGGGGCGCCTTCCGGGGCGAGCCCGACCACCCGGCCTACGGCGCGACCAAGGCCGCCGTCCACGCGCTCGGCCAGTCGCTGGCGGTCTCGCTCGCCCCGTACCGGATCGCCGTCGCCTCGGTGGCACCCGGCTTCTTCGCCACGGAACGCGTCTCGCCCCGGCTGGAGGGGCCCGAGGGCGCCGCGATCCGCTCCCAGAGCCCCTTCGGCCGGGTGGCCGGGCCCGCCGAGATCGCGGCGGCGGTGCTCTGGTTCGCCTCTCCGGCGGCGGAGTGGTCGTCCGGCACGATTCTCGACCTCAACGGAGCTTCGTACCTCCGGAGTTGAGGTCCTCCGCCCGTCAGGCGCCGGACCGGTCCTCGTACTCGGGCCGGCGGGAGGCGTCCCCGAGCCGGCCGGTCACCACCAGATCGCCGTCCGGGGTGCGCCGTACGAGGTCGCCGGTGCGGAGATAGCCGTCGGCGGTGAAGGCGCGCGCGTCGTGGTCGGGCGCCCGGTAGTAGCCGCGCGGGGTGTACGGGCCGCGGACGAGGAGTTCGCCGGGTTCTCCATCGGGCACGTCCTCGCCGCCGGCGCCGACGAGGCGGATCTCGTCGTCGGGCGAGAGGGGGCGGCCCTGGGTGGTGAACACGGTCTCGTCCGGGTCACCGGGCCGGGTGAGCGTCAGCAGCCCCTCGGGCGCGCCGTGGACCTGCTGCGGGCGACAGCCCAGTTCGGCGCCGATCCGTTCGGCCGTAGCCCGGGGCACCGGCGCGCCGCCGATCTGGACGAGCCGCAGACTGTCCACGTCGGCCCCGGCCGTGGGCAGGGCGTCGAGCCAGCGCTCGGCGACGGTCGGCGTCACGGAGGTCAAGGTGACCCGCTCGCGGGCGACGGTCCGCAGGCACCCGGCGGGTGACGGGTCCTCGGCCAGGACCACGGTGCCGCCGACGGAGAGGGTGCCGACGATGCCGGGGCAGCCGAGGGCGAGGGGGGACTCGGCGGGCAGCGCGGAGAGGTACACGTCGTCCTGGGTGAGCGACACCAGCTCGGCGGCGGCCCGCACTTGATAGGAGTAGTCGTTGTGGGTGCGCGGAACGAGCCGGGGCGCGGCCGTCGTGCCGCCGGAGAGCAGCAGCAGGGCCACCTGGTCGGCGCTCTGCGCGAGCGTCGGCCCGGGCGGGGAGTCGACGGAGCCCAGCGGGAAGGAGAGGCACCCGGAGGTGTCGGCGGTGAATCCGCCGTACGGGGACGAGGCGCCCGGCTCCTCTAGGGTGAACACCCGCCGCAGGAAAGGCCCTCCGGCGGCGATCCCCCTGGCCATCGCCGCGTGGTCGAAGCCCTTGTGCTCCGACGGGCCGACGTAGCCGACGGCCTGGCTGACCCGCACGACGTGGGAGACCCCGGGCGTGCGGAGCGAGACCGGGCAGAGTACGGGCACCAGGCCGGCCCGCATCAGCGCGAACACGGTGACGACGAACTCGGGGACGTTCGGCAGCTGGACGACGACCCGGTGTCCGGACCGGAGTTCGCGCAGCCGGAATCCCGCCGCCATGCGGTCCACCCGTCGGTTCAGCGCCGCGTACGTGACGCGGGTGTCGCCGTGGACGAGCGCCGTCCGGGGCCCGTGGTCCAGGGCCCAGCCGCGCAGCAGGTTGTCCAGGGTGTTGCCGCGCCAGTGCCCCGCCGCCCAGTAGCGGTCGACGAACTCCTCGGGCCAGGGGGTACAGCCGTCGAGCAGGGATGTCATGTACGTCCTTCCGCACCCGGTCCCGCGCCCGTGCCCGGACCGGCGGTCGCGGAGGGCGCGGTCCTCATCCGGGCAGTCAAATCCGCCGACTCCGCGCCCCGCAAGGCGCCGTCCCGACCAGCGCCGCGCGATCGGGTCGGCGGAACGTCCAAGGGACACGGCTGACCAGGGGAGTCACCGTCACGACGCCGGGGAGGGGCCCCGCTCCGTGAGCGTGATGACCGACCCCGGGCAGACACCGGCGGCGACACGCACCGCCGCCCGCTGCTCCCGCGGCGGCCGGGCGTCGAGCAGTACGACCAGGCCCTCGTCGTCGTCCTGGTCGAAGACGCGCGGGGCGGTCAGGGCGCACATCCCGGCGCCGAGGCACCGGTCGCGGTCGATGCGGACGTCCATGGATCAGCCCTCGTCCCAGGTGACGGGCAGCCGGTGCACGCCGTAGACGTTCATCCGCGTGCGCAGCGGGATCTCCTCGGCCGGCACGGCGAGGCGCAGCGTGGGGAACCGCCTCAGCAGCGCGGGCAGGGCCACCGTCATCTGGACGCGGGCCAGTTGCTGGCCGAGGCACTGGTGGATGCCGTGTCCGAAGCCGAGGTGACCGGTGGCCTTGCGGCGCAGGTCGAGGACGTCGGGGTCGGGGAACCGCTCCGGGTCCCGGTTGGCGGCCTCCAGGGAGAGGGTGACGGTCTCGCCCGCCCTGATCGGATGCCCGTCCAGTTCGACGTCCTCCAGGGCGGACTTCACCACGGTGGGGGCGACGGTCAGGTAGCGCGTCAGCTCCTCGACGGCCTGGGGAGCGAGGTCGGGGTCCGTCCGCAGGGCCTCGGCCTGCTCCGGGTGGGAGAGGAGCGCGAACGTACCGTGGGCGATCATGTTGGTGGTGGTGTCGAGCCCGGCGGCCAGCAGGAAGCCCCCGACGCCGATCAGTTCCTCGTCGGTGAGGTCGGAGTCCCGGGCCAGGTCGCCGAGCAGGTCGTCGGCGGGTGCGGCGCGCTTGGTGGCGACCAACTCGGCCATGTACGACAGGAATGCGGCGAAGGCGGCCTGCTGCACCTCCGGCGTCACGTCCGTGGACATGAGGGTGTGGGCGTGGTCCTGGAAGCGCGCGCGGTCGGCGTAGGGCACACCGAGCAGCTCGCAGATGATCAGGGCGGGGATCGGCCGGGCGAAGGCCTCGACCAGGTCGGCACCGGGGCCGCCGCGCTCCATCGCGTCCAGGTGCTCGGTGGTGGTCTCCGTGACGCGGTCGGAGAGCTGCCGCATCCTGCGGACGGTGAACCTGCCGGTGAGGAGCCGCCGGAAGCGGGTGTGCTCCGGTGCGTCCATCCCGGTCATGTCACCGGCGGGCGCGGGCGGGAGGGGGCCCTCGGGGCCGCCGGGGAAGGGGTAGTGCAGCAGCTCGTACCGCGAGCTGAAGCGGCTGTCCCCCATGATCGCGCGGACCGTGGAGTAGCCGGTGGCCAGGTGGCCGACGTGCCCGTCGGGGTAGGTCATCCGGGCCAGCGGCCGTTCCTCCCGCAGCTCCGCCAGTCCGGAGGGCGGGTCGAAGGGGCAGCCGGCGGCCCGCTCGGTGGGTAACGTGACGGGCTCGCCGGTCCCGGGACGGGGTGACGGGGTGTGCTGCATGGTGTCCTCCGAGGAGAGTGACGTGTCGCGTACGACGACCGTGCCGCCCTCGCAGCCGTCCCGGTCCGCCGAGCGTGGCGCCATCCGTGGCGCCGATGACGTCCCGGAGTGGGGCGGGCTCGGAGCCTGACGCTGCCAGGTACGCATGGCGGACGGGATCGACGCGGGGCGTCGGGTCCATGGGGCCATGGTGGCAGCGTCGTGGCGCCATGGCAAGTGCCCATGGCGCCATGTGGCGCCTTTCGGCCGCCCGGCCGGCGGGGCGGGGATGAGGAGCGGGCCCGGGCGGGAGCGCCGTCGTACGCCCCGGTCGGCCCCCTCCCGTGCCGGCGCCGGGTCGGTGGCGGACCCGTGAACACGGACCGAACTCCTCGCCTCTCCTTCGTCACGTCCCTGTAAGGGAGTTGACTCCGTGTCCAACAGCGGCGAGCGTTCGGTGGGGGCGGAGGTCGGCCCCGTGGCAGTGGGACGGACGGGGGAGTCGGTCATGCTCGCACGAGTGCTGCGCGTACCCGCGCTGCGCGTACCCGCGCTGCGCAAGAGGTTGCTCTGGACACTGCTCGCCGTCGCGCTCTTCCGGCTGGGGCAGACCCTGCCCCTGCCGGGGGTGCGGGTCGGTGCGCCGACGGATGCCGAGGCATCGGCGGGGGATCACGACGGGGGAGGGCAGCGCCTGTACGGGCTCGTCGAGCTGATGACCGGCGACGGACTCGGGCACCTCTCCGTGCTCACGTTCGGGATCGCGCCCTTCTTCGCCGCCCGTCTGGCCATGGGGCTCGTCGGCTCGCTGGTTTCCCGCGTACGGCTCCTCGCCGCGGCCGGCGACGCGGGTGCCGCCGCCGTGGCGCGCCTGACCCGGGCGCTCGCGGTCCTCCTGACCGTGGTGTGCGGCGCGGTGGTGGTGGCCGCGGCGGGGGACGGCGGATGCGTCCCGCTCACCGGCGTCTGCGCCCCCGGGGACCAGGGCCCGCTGTACGACGGCGCGGACGGTCCGCTCGTGGCGGTCGCCCTGGTGGCCTGCATGGCGGCGGGCACGACGGTCGTTCTCCTGCTGAGCGGCCTGATCAGGTCCCGCGGGGTCGGCGACGGGCTTTCGGTGCTCTTCCTGGCCCAACTCGCCGCGGTGGTCCCCGACCAGGTCGCGGGCGCGGCCCGGGAGGTCGGCGGCGGCCGGGGCGCGCTCGTCGTGCTCGTCGTCGTCCTCGCCCTCGTGCTCATGACGGGGGTGGTCGTCACCGTGGTGCAGGGGGAACGGCGCATCCCCCTCCAGCAGGCCAAGCGGATGATCGGCCGCCGCGCCTTGGGACCCACCCCGACGTACGTGCCCGTCAGGGGAGGTCAGGGCGGGTTCGCCGTGATGATCCCGGCGTCGCTCCTGCTCCTCGTCCCCGGGCCGGTGGGGCCCTGGCTCCTGCCCGCGTACGTCCTGGTGGTCTTCGCGCACGCCTGGCTCCGCGCGGGCATCGAACCCGGCGCCGTCGACCTGGCGCAGCGCCTGGAACGGTCGGGCCTGTTCATCCCCGGAGTCCGGATGGGCCGGTCGACCGCCGAGTACATCGGCCACGTCCAGTCGCGGATCGGTCTGCCCGCCGCTCTCTGCATGACGGTCGTCGCCCTGATGCCCGTGGTGGCGCTCACCGCGCTCGACGCGCCCGCCGACCGCTTCGCCCTCAGCGCGACGACCCTGCTGATCGTCGCGAGCACCGCCGTGGGGACCGCGCTCCCGGCCGCGAAGCAGTTGGAGTCCCGGGCCGCGCTGCACACCTACGCGCCGCTCCTCCGCTGACACCCACCGGCCCCGCCCCCGGCGGAGCCGGTCGTACGGACCCCGTGGCCGCTCCTGGCGTCACCACCCCCGCCCCGCCTCGATCAGCAGGTCCCGGACGCGGGTGACGTCGGGGTTGGCGGCGCGCCCCGGGCGCTGCACGAGGTAGGCCGTGTTGATGGGCGGATCGTCCGGGTGGTGGAGGAGGACGAGGGCGCCCGAGGCCAGTTCGGCCTCGCAGAGGTAGCGCGGCAGCACGGTGAATCCCGCGCCGGCGGTGACCGCGGCCAGGACACCGCGCAGGTCGGGGACGGTGACGGCGGCGGGGCAGGACAGCCGGGCGCCGAAGACATGACGCCAGTAGCGGCGGGCTATCGGCAGGTCCTCCGCGTACGTGACCAGGGGCACGGTGTGCAGCGCCGCCGCTCCCTCCCCGGCCAGCCGCTCCGTGACCCTGCCGGCCCAGGACGGGGCGGCGACCAGCACGAACTCCTCGTCCATCAGCGGTACGGCCACCAGGGCGCGCCCGCGCGGCCGGAAGGTCGCGATCGCCATGTCGTGGCGGCCGGCGCGGAGTTCGTCGAGGAGCGGCTCGGTGAGGCCCGGAGTGACACGCAGCCGCACTCCTTCGGCCGCCAGCGGGGCCAGGGCCGGCAGGACGCGGGTGCAGAGAAGTTCGGCGGGGCCCGCCAGGTGCACGGGGGCGGAGCGCTGGTGGGGAGCGGTCTCGTGGCCGGTCGCGGCGGCGAGCGCGTCGAGCGGGGTGGCGACACGGCTCGCGAGGTCGTGGGCGACGGCGGTCGGGGCGACTCCGCGCGGCAGGCGTTCGAAGAGCTCCCGCCCGGTGTGCCGCTCCAGGGCGCGGATCTGGGTGGTCACCGTGGGCTGCGACAGGCCCAGGAGCCCGGCGGCGGCGGTGAACGAACCGGAGCGGTAGACCGCGAGGAAGGTGCGCAGCAGGTTCAGGTCCGCCGGGGGCGCCGCGCCGGGCCGTGCTCCGCCGGGCCGGCCATCAGGATCCGTATGCCTCACGCGGGAAGCCTACTTGTTCCCTATGGCCGACTGGGGCGGAGTCACGTTGGGCCGTACGGGGCGGAGCCGGTCCGGCCGGGGTCGGACCGGGCGGGGTCGGACGAGGGCGGACGACGGCGTACGAGGGCGGACGAGGGCGGACGGGGGCGGCGGACGGGGCCGGGCCGGCCGCGTCGCCGGGTGCCGGGCGCACCGCGGCCTCAGGGTGTGCGGGGCGCCCGGCGGGTGGTGTCGTCAGCCGAGGGTCTTCAGGACCTGGGCGGCGAGCGGGGCGGAGGAGGCGGGGTTCTGGCCGGTGATCAGGTTGCGGTCGACGACCACGTTCGGCACCCACGGCTCGCCGACCTGGACGTCGACGCCGGCCTCGACGAGGCGGCTCTCCAGGAGCCACTTCGCCTTGTCGGCGAAGCCGGACTGGGTCTCCTCCTCGTTGGTGAAGGCGGCGACCCGGTAGCCGGCGAAGGCGTTCTTGCCGTCGGCGTCCGTCGCGGCGAGGAGCGCGGCCGGACCGTGGCAGACCACGGCCAGCGGCTTCCCCGAGTCCAGGGCGTCGACCAGCAGCGCGCCGGACGTCGTGTCCACGGCGAGGTCCTCCATGGGGCCGTGGCCGCCCGGGTAGAACACGGCCGCGTAGTCGGCCAGGTCCACGTCCTCCAGGCGGAGGGGCCGCTGGACCTCGCTCATCGAGGCGAGCGTGGCGGCGACCTTGCCCGCGCCCTCCTGGCCGCCGTTGAACTCGGGGGCGAGGCTGCTCCGGTCGACGGTGGGGACGACACCGCCGGGGGTGGCGACGACGACCTCGTACCCGGCGGCCGTGAACGCCTCGTACGGGGCGGCGGCCTCCTCGGCCCAGAAGCCGGTCGGGTGCTTCGTACCGTCGGCCAGGGTCCAGACGTCGGCGCCGGTCATCACGAAAAGGATCTTGGGCATGTGGGGTCTCCCGGGAGGTACGGGCCAGGGTCCGGCCCGAAAGGCGGTGATCGCGCACCGTGCGCCCCGGTCCGGGACCGCCGGTGCGGCGATGTCCTCGAACGTAGCCCTGTCCGGGAGAGCTTTCCAATGAGGAAACCAATGGGTGCCATGGGAACTCCGATGGGTACGCGGGAATATCCACACGGCCCTGGCCTGCGGAAAGCTCGGGCGGCCGCCGCCTCGGCCCCCTCGTCGCCGTGCCCCGGAAGGTACGCCGACAGGCCGGGGGAGTCACCACGATGGCGGCACGGAGACGGTGGCGCGACGCGGTCCCGGGGCCATGAGGGGCCCGCCGCGGCGGTCGGGGGAGGGCCTCGGCGTCAGGGGGGTGTATGCATGCGGTCCGCGCGCGTCAGGGGGGCGTCAGGAGGGACCGGGGGGCGGTGATCGCCGGGCATAGCGTCGAGGACACACCCCGGCACGACCGTGCCGGGACCCTGCTTCGTTCCTCGGGAGGAACCCATGGCGGACGCCCTGTACGGAGACGACCCGGAACCCGCGGAACCGTTCCCGGCCGGACGCCTCTGCGTCCCCGTCCGGCCGGGCACCTGCGGCTGTGTCACCCGCCTGTTCCGCACGCCGGTCGGCGGCAGGACCGCCGTCGCGTTCACCGACCCGGAGAGGCTGAAGGCCGTCCTGGGGGCGGACCAGCCCTGGATCCGGCTGGCGGAGCCCGCGCTGAGGGCGCTCCTGGAGCCGCTGGACGTCCGGGAGCTGACGATCGACCCGCTCCTCACGGCACCGGCGCCGGCCACCGCCCGGGCGACGGAGCCGCAGCCGGTGCCGCCGGCGCAGCCCCGGCCGGCCCCCCGGCCGCTGCCGCGCGCCCTGACACTCCTCGCGAGCTGAAGGGAGACCCAGAGATGACCACCCATCCCGTGGCAGCCGTCTCCACGGCCCCCGCCCCGGCCCCCACCACCGCCACCGGCGACGCGCTCTCCGTCTGGCCCGCGACCACCACCGAGCAGCCCCACGGCCGGCTCCTCGTCGGCGGGGTGTCCCTCGCCGAGGTCGCCGAGAGCCACGGCACCCCCGTGTACGTCCTGGACGAGGCCGAGGTGCGCGAACGCTGCCGCACCTACCGCAGCGCCTTCCCCGACGCCGAGATCCACTACGCGGCCAAGGCCTTCCTGTGCCGCGCCCTCGCCCACTGGGTCGAGGAGGAGGGACTCGGCCTCGACGTCTGCTCCGCGGGCGAGCTGGAACTCGCCGTCACCACCGGGTTCCCCGCCGGCCGCATCCTGCTCCACGGCAACGCCAAGTCGCCGCAGGACCTGGAGACCGCGCTCCGTCTCGGCGTGGGCCGGATCGTCATCGACACCCCCGCCGAGATCGCCCGGATCGCCGCCGCCGTCGGCCCCGGAGGCCGCCAGAAGGTCATGGTCCGGGTCGTGCCGGGGATCAGCGCGGGCGGCCACCGGAAGATCCGTACCGGCTCTGAGGACCAGCAGTTCGGCCTCTCCCTCAGGGACGGCCACGCCCAGCACGCCATCGCCCGCATCCTCGACCAGCCGTCCCTCGAACTCAGCGGCATCCACTGCCACCTGGGCTCGCAGATCACGGACGTCAAGCCGTACCTGGTGGCCGTACGGCGGATCGTCGGCCTCATGGCCAGGATCCGGGACTCCCACGGGGTCACCCTCCCCGAGCTCGACCTCGGCGGAGGCCACGGCATCGCCTACCGTCCGGGAGAACCCGCCCTCGACCTCACCACGCTCGCCCGCAAGGTCCGCGCCGAACTGGCCGGGAGCTGCGCGGCGGCCGGGCTCCCCGTCCCGCGCCTGATCATCGAACCGGGCCGCGCCGTCACCGGCCCCGCCGGAGTCGCCGTCTACCGGGTCCTCGCCGTGAAGCGCACGCCCACGCGGACCTTCGTGGCGGTGGACGGCGGCATGAGCGACAACCCGCGGCCCGCGCTGTACGGCGTGCGGTACGCCCCGCGCCTGATCGGCCGCGCCTCGTCCGCCGAAGCCGAGCGTGTGACGGTCGTCGGCCGCCACTGCGAGGCCGGTGACGTCCTGGCCGACGACGTGTCGTTGCCCGCCGACACCCACCCCGGCGACCTGCTCGCCGTGCCCGTGGCGGGCGCGTACCACCTGTCGATGGCCTCCACGTACAACCTCGTCGGCCGCCCGCCCCTTGTCGCCGTGCGCGACGGCCGCGCCCGGCTCCTGGTGCGCCGCGAGACACCGGCGGACCTCCGGGTGCGGGACGTCGGCCTGTAGCTCCGCGCGCCCGGAGGGGCGACCGCCGCCGGGCCCCGGAAATCGCCCCCGCCGCGACCGGTGCCGACGGAGCTACTCGCTGGTACGGTCCCTGACCAGCGGGTGCTCCGCTCGGGGCGGCCGGGAGTCGGTGGAGGGGCGGAGCCATGGCGCGAGAAGCGGGCGGGGTAAGGGAACGGGTGCTTCCCGACGTTCTCGCCGAGGCGATACGGGGGACGGCCGAGGACATCGCCGCGGTGCTCCGCACGGCCCCGGCGGCGGCCGGGAGCACGGCCGGGGCCCACGGCGGCGGGCTGCCGGTGCCCCGTTCCACCTGGACCGTCGGGGAGGCCGCGGCCCATCTGGCACAGGCCAACGCGCTGATGGCCGACCTGGCCGCCGGCCACGACCGCCCCTACGGCGACGGCACCCCCGGCAGCCTGGCCGACGCCAACGCGCACGCCCTCGCCGGGTTCGGCGAGCGGGACCCCGGCCCGCTCGCCGAGATGATCACCGCCCAGGCCGCCGCCTTCCTCGTCGCCGTCGAGGAGCGCGACCCGGACGAGCCGCTGACCACCCCGCTCGGCGCCCTGCGCCCGGCCGTCCTCGGCTCCTACCTCCTGACCCACATGCTGGGCCACGGCTACGACCTGGCCCTCGCCCTCGGCCGGCCCCACATGCTGGACGCGCACCGGGTCGGCCTCTCCCTGCCGTTCATGACCGAGGTGATGCCCCGCGTGACCGACCCGGCCGCCGTCGCCGGCCTCACCGCGCGGTTCGCGGTACGGCTCCGCGGCGGCCAGGGCTTCGGCGTCCTCGTCACGGACGGCGCGGTCGAGGTCACCCACGAGCCGCCCGCACGCCCCGACTGCACGATCCTCACCGAGCCGGTGACCTTCCTCCTCCTCGCCCTGGGCCGGATCGACCCCTGGCCCGTGATCGCCCGGGGCAAGGCGCTCGGCTGGGGTCGCAAGCCCTGGCTCGCCCCGCGCTTCCCGCGTCTCTTCCGCGCCCCCTGAGACCCGGCGGGCCTCGCCTCCCCGTCCCCGTGCGCCCCGGCCCCGGCCGATGGATCCTGGAGGTATCGGAAGCGTGCGAGGAGGCGGACCATGACCCGCACCCTGGAATGGACGGTCGGCGTGGAACTGGTCGAGGACGGCGGCCGGACCAAGGCCGAGGCCCGACTGACCACCGGCACCTCGACCCTCACGGGTCACGGCTCGGCCCGCTGCAGCCCGGCCGACGCGGACGTCCCGGCGATCGGCGACGAACTCGCCGCGAGCCGGGCGATGAAGGACCTGGCCGGCAAGCTCATGCGGGAGGCCAACCGGGAGATGGAGGCGGTGGGCGCCGGGACCGTTCCCCAGCACACCGGACCCGGGTACGGCTGGCCGGAGGCGGTCTCCTGACGGGATCACCGCCCCCGGCGGCGCCCGGCGGTGCACCGCTCGCCGCCGGGCGGCGCCGAGCGACGCCCTGACGGCGCCGCACACCCGTCGGTACACCCGTCGGTACACCCGTCGGCCCGGCCGAGCGAGCCGTCACACCCCGCACCGCCGCTCTTCATCGACGGCCGGGCGGGGGGCGAGGCCCCCGCAGCCCTACCCGCGGACCACGTCCTCGTCCTCGGCCTCCCCCTGGCCCTCTCCGCCCGCTTCGGCCCGGCCCTCCTCGTACGTCAGCCGGTCCGTCACCTCGACGACGCCGTCCACCGTCTCGCACAGCCGGACGATGATCGGGCCGAGCCCCGGGCGGTCGAGCGTGCCGCTCAGCGTGACGCGGCCCTCGTCGACGTCGATGTGCACGGCGGAGGGGGAGAGGCGCAGGATGCGGACGACGACGTCCTCGCGGATCTCCTCCTGGATCGACCGGTCGCGCCGCAGGAACAGCTGGAGCAGATCGCTCCGGCTCAGCACCCCGATCAGCCGGCCGTCCGTGTCCACCACCGGCAGCCGCTTCACCCGGTGCCGCTCCATCAGGCGGGCCGCCTCGACCGCGGTCCAGGAGGGCCGTGCGGTGACGACCGGGCTGGACATCATCGCCTCCGCCGAACTCGGCCCGTCCTTGGCCGTGTGCCGCCGCAGCAGGTCGGCCTCGGAGACGACGCCCACCGGCCGGTTCTCCTCGTCGACGACGGGGACGGCGGTGATGCCGTACTCGTCGAGCAGCCTGGCGATCTCCTTGAAGGACGTCCCCGGCTGCACCGCCACCGCGGTCGGCGTCATCAGGTCGGCGACACTGCGGTGCCTCATCGTCCGTTCCGTCCCTTCTGGGTTCCGGCTCCCATGATCTCGCACCGGGGGCCGGAGTGGGACGACGGGGCGCCCCGGCGGCGGGGCCGGGCGGATCGTCCGGCGATCCACCCGGCCCCGCCGCCGTCCGCGACGGTCAGGCTCTGTGCACCGCGACCTCGTAGAGCGAGTAGCCCCACTTGGTCGCCCGCCGCTCGCCGTGGACGCGCAGGTACCGGGCGGGCGTCGACGCGAACTCCGCCGTGTCGTACCCGCCGTCCCCGGCGTCCGTGGACCACACCGTCCGCCAGTCCGTGCCGTTCTCCGACACGTCGATCCGGTACTGGCGCGCGTACGCGCGCTCCCAGTCGAGGGTGACCCTGCCCACCCGGCGCACGGCGCCGAGGTCCACGCCCATCCACTGGTCGTCCGACCAGTCACTCGCCCAGCGCGTGCCGACGTCGCCGTCGACGGCGCGGCCCGGTGCGTAGCTCGTGAAGGGGTTCCACTCCGAAGAACTGGCCGAAGTGGCGGCCCCGGCCGCGAGGTTGACGCCGGGCTCGTGGTTCTCGGTCGCCTTCCAGGTGCCCAGGTACGACTCGGCGCCGCCGGCCAGCTCGTTCACGACCGACGGACCGCCGCCGGTGAGCCGTACCTGCTCGATCCAGTCGGGGACCATGCCGTTGTGCGCGGCCCCGTCGGTGTTCAGGTCCCAGGTCCGCTGACCCGTCACCTGACGGTCGATCACCGAGCCGCCGTCGAAGCTGCGGAAGGGGTACTTCACGGAGTTCGGCGCTCCCGTTCCGACCGGCCCCGGCCAGCCGCCGACGCCGTTCATGTCGGTGCCGTAGCCGAGACCGACCTTGTACTTGGCGCGCAGCGCGGCCTTCTGGCCCGCCTCGCCGACGAAGCCCTCCGCGCCGTGCATGTACTGGGCGACGAAACCGCCGAGGCGGTAGAGCCGCTCGGTCCAGTCGAGGTCCATCCAGCTGTGGCTGGAGAGGACGCCCGGGTACTCCTCGGACTCCAGGATGTCGAGCGCCCGCCCGGCGGCCTTGACGCTCATGTGGTCGAGTTCCAGCATCATGCCGCGGTCCATCATCCCCCGCAGGGCGTACTCCCCGAGCCGGCTCAGACCGCGGGTGTTGCACTTCGCGTCGGAGGCGTACGAGGGTGCGCTCACCCCCGCCGGCAGCTTGGCCGCCATCGCCGGTGCGGCCGTGAGTCCGATGGGGTTGTCGTGCTGCGGGCCCGTGCACTTCTCCGTCGCCCAGAAGGTGCCCGTCGACAGGAACTGGCCGATGTTGACCGCCGCGCCGATCGTCCCGGAGTCGAAGCGGACGCCGCAGAGCGCGTTGTCGAACTTGTGGCAGAGGAACATGCTCCGCACCCCGAGCCCGTACAGCTCGTCCAGGCCCCGGTCGATGTCCTCCTTGCCGCACTGGGCGATGTCGAGGATCTGCTTGCAGCCGAACGGCTCCGAGGTCTCCACACCGAGGACGACCGCGAGCTTGCCCTGCTCGACCACCGAGCGGGCCTGCGCGGCGGAGGTGACGATGCGGAACCAGCCCTTCCCGGGGCCGCCGTACATCCCGTCGACGTACTCCTGGAGTTCGTAGGTCTTCCTGGCCTGGAGACGGATCGAGGTCATCTCGTCGCAGCTGCGGTCCCGGGGCAGGATCGAGCAGATGAGGCCGTTCGTCACCAGGTCGTTGACGAGGACCCGCTGCCCGCCGCGCCAGGCGCGCTCCACCCAGGCGTAGTAGTTCTGCTGGTGGGTCAGGGAGTTGTGGGCCGGCCAGTCCTTGAACGTCGGCCAGCCGACCGGGTCGTGCGTGCCGTTCGCGCCGCCGGTGAGGTTCTCGAACAGCGCGCCGGAGCCGTCCGGGTAGTGCTCCGGACAGTCCTTGAGCGCCTCGGCGGCGCCCGCGGGGGAGAACGTCTGGCCGCAGATGAGCCGGCCGCCGAAGCCCTCGTTGGACATCAGGTGGTTGTGCGCGTCGACGAAGCCGCGCACCTTGCCCTGCGCGTCCGTTCCCGTGAACGGCGCGCCCGTCACGTTGATCTGTGAGTCGGCCGCCGGGCGGGAGGTGGGCTCCCACCACGAACCGCCGGCTGCCGCCGCTGCGGGGACGGGACCGGAGCCGAAGAGGACGGCGGCCAGGGCGAGGAACAGCGCCAGGAGGGCGGATCTGCCGCCGGTCCCGCGCGAGAGGGGTCGAGTCATGGTCAGCGAGTCCTCCGGTCGGTGGGGGTGTACCGGGCGCCCCGAGGATCGCGGTGTTGACGGAGTGAGTCAATAGTCCGGGACGGATGACCTGTTGACGGGGGCGAGAGCCCCGGCGGAAGAGTCGCCCCCGTTCGCGCGCATGCCCCGATCCGTCGTCATCCCTCGATGAGCAGCACCAGTTGATCGGCCGTCAGGTCCAGCTGCGTCGCAGCCGTCTTCTCGTCACCGAGGACCAGGAACTGCAGGGTGAGACCGTCGATCACCGCCGCCAGGTACCGGGCGATCGTCTCCACCGGCACCCTCGGCTCGAACCCGCGCAGCGCGCGGACCTGCTCGACCAGGGCGCCCGCCGACACCACGTACTGCTCGTACTGCGCGCGGGCCAGGTGCTCGAACCCCGGCTCCCGCAGGGCGTACTGGGTGAGGTCGTACGTCAGCATGTGCTCACCCGGATGAGCCGTGACGTGGTCCCAGTACGTCTGCAGCGCGCCCCGCACGGTCTCGCGCAGGGTGGCACCCGGCTCCACCGCCGACATCACCCGCGCCACGTAGTTGCCGGTGATCGCCTCGATCGCGGCTTCCAGGAGGGCCTGCTTGGACTCGAAGCAGTAGTGGAACACGCTCAGCGAGACCCCCGCCTCGGCGCAGATCGAGCGTGTCGTGGTCCGGGCGACACCGTCCCTGGTCATCGCCCTGATCGCCGCGTCGACCAGCTGCCTGCGTCGTTCGGCCGACGGCATCCGCCCCATGGTTCCTCCTCGGGTCCGGCGCCAGGGTAACCGCAGCCCGTGGCGGCGGAGCCGCCTAGGAAACGGCCCCGGCCCCGCCCGTCGGCCAGGCACCGCGCTCCGCGAGCCGCAGGACGAGGGCCGCGATGTTCCAGGCGTCGTCCTCGCCCCGGTGGTGACGCCCTTCCAGCGGCAGCTCCGCGACCTCCAGGGCGCGCGCCATGCCGGGACGCCTGGGCAGGCCGTACGACTCGGTGAAGACGGCCTTGGCGTTGGTGTGGTGCCGGCCGAAGGGGTACGGGGTACCGGTGACCCGGCACTGGTGGGTGAACTGGTTGCGGTCGTAGTCGCCCCAGCTCGCCCAGGGGCGCGCGCCGGCCTCGTGGGCGGTCGCGAGGAGCCGGCAGGCGGCGGCGAAGTCCAGGCCGGTGTCCACCTCTTCCTGGGTGAGACCGGTCAGTTCGGTGCAGAACGCGCTGACCCGCGAACGCGCCGGGCGGACCAGGACGCGGTGCCGGGAGACCCGCTCACCCGCTTCCAGATCGACCACGGTCAGCCCGATCTCGATGATCTCGCTGACCGCGCCGGGCGGCCGCACGCCGTCCCAGCAGGTCGCCTCGACGTCGACGATGTTGATCAAACCCCCGTGATGCATGCCGGGAGCCTACGAGGGAGACCCCGTGCCCGGCATCCGGATTTACGGGAGGGCCTGGTCCCGCTCCGGGGCCAGGACGTCGCGGAGCGCCGCCACGGCGTGGGCCCGGTGCTCGTCGAGCCAGTGGACGGTGGCGTCCTCGTCGCCGTGGCGCACGGCCGAGATGACGGCGCGGTGCTCGCGCACGGCCTGCTTCCGGTGGCTGCCCTCGGTGTAGTACAGCGAGCGGTACGCGTCGGTCGAGTCCCACAGGGTCGCGATGAGGCGGACCAGACGCGGCATGCCCGACGCCTCGACGAGGGTGAAGTGGAAGAGCCGGTTCGCGGCGGCCATCGCCGGCACGTCGCCCAGGTCGGCGGCCCGCTCCACCTCGCGCTGGATGCGTTCCAGCGTGGCCACCGTGCCGTCCGGCATGCGCCGGACGGCCATCCGGACGGCCTCCGTCTCCAGCAGCTCACGGATCCGGTAGATCTCCTCCAGGTCCGCGAGCGACAGCTCCGCGACGAAGTAGCCCCGGTGTATGTGATGGACGACCAGACCCTCGGCCTCCAGGGCCTTCAGGGCCTCGCGCAGCGGCACCCGGCTCACCTCGAACCGCGCCGCGAGGGCGTCCTGGCGGATCTGCCCACCGGGCCTGAGCTCCCCGCTGGTGATGGCGCGCCGCAGTTCCTCCAGGACGAACTGCTGTGCGGTCTGCGGCCGCCGCCTCTGCACCGCGCTGCTCATCGCCTGTGACCTTCCGTTCCCTCGCGTTGCCCACCGGCGCGTCGCCGCACCCGGTGCCGACCATCTTCCTACGCGCGCGGGGCTACCCGCTCCGCGCGGGGGCCGCGTCCGCGCCGCCCCCGGCCGCGAGCACGTCCTCCGTGTGCTCGCCCAGGCGCGGGGGAGCGGCGCGGTAGGTGGGCGGGGTGGCGCCGAGCCGGATCGGGTGGGCGACCTGGCCGGGGCCGGCCGCGGACTCCGGGACCCGCGGCGCGAGCCCCAGCCGGTCGGCGAGGTCGAAGGAGGCGGCCAGGTCGTTGATCGGCCCGCACGGAACGCCGGCCCCGGTCAGCTCCTCGAACCAGCTGTCGGCGGTACGGGTGGAGAGCGGCCCGGCGAGGGCCGCGACCAGCTCCTCCCGGTGGGCGACCCGGGCCGTGTTGGTCGCGAAACGGGTGTCGGAGGCGAGCCCGGGAAGACCGAGCCGCGCGCACAGGACCCGGAACTGCCGGTCGTTGCCGACGGCGAGGACCAGCGGCCTGTCCCGCGCCTGGAACACCTCGTACGGGGCGATGCTCGGGTGGCGGTTGCCCATCGCGCGCGGCACGACGCCGGCCCCGAGGTGGGCGGACGCCTGGTTGGTGAGCGCCGAGAGGAGCGAGGAGAGCAGGGAGACCTCGACCCGCTGGCCCTCTCCGGTCCGTTCCCGGTGCCGGAGGGCGGCGAGGACGCCGAGGCCCGCGTGGAGCCCGGTGACGACGTCGACCAGGGCGACCCCGGCCTTCGTCCCGGGACCGTCAGGTTCGCCGGTGACGCTCATCAGACCGCCCATGGCCTGGACGAGCAGGTCGTAGCCCGGCAGCCGGGCGCCCTCACCGGTCCCGAAACCGGTCACCGAGCAGTAGACGAGCCCCGGGTTGGCCGCCCGGACCTCCTCGTACCCGAGGCCGAGCCGCTCCATGGTGCCGGGGCGGAAGTTCTCCACGAGGACGTCCGCCCCGTCCACGATCGCCCGCGCCGCCGCGAGATCCCCCGGATCCGTGAGGTCGAGCGCGACGGAGCGCTTGTTCCGGTTCACCCCGAGGAAGTAGGTGGCCTCGCCGTCGGCGAACGGCGGTCCCCACGCGCGCGTGTCGTCGCCCGAACCCGGCCGCTCGATCTTGATCACGTCCGCGCCCAGATCGGCGAGGAGCATCGTCATGTACGGCCCGGCGAGGACCCGGCCGAAGTCGGCGACGACGATCCCGGACAGGGCGCCCGCCGTGTGCGTCCCCGGCTGAGCTGCGCGCATTCCGCTCTCCCCTCACTGGCGATCGGGTTCGGTCGCACCGTACGGTTCGGGTATCGGATTTTCAATACTGGATCCAATATCCGATCTGACGCTACGCTTCGGCTCGCCGAGTCGCCACAGCCGCCAGGAGGCCGTCCGTGAAGTCGCCGCAGTCGCCGTCGTCGCAGTCCAGCTCCGCACCCGTCCACCCCTTCGACCTGCTCGCCGTCGACGGGCTGCTGACCGACGAGGAGCGCGAGATCCGCCGCACCGTGCGCGCCGTCGCCGACCGCGAGCTGCGCCCGCACGTCGCGGGCTGGTTCGAGAAGGGCGAGATCCCGGCCCGCGAACTCGCCCGCACGCTCGGCGGCATCGGCGTGCTCGGCATGCACCTGGAGGGCTACGGCTGCGCCGGGACCAACTCGGTCGCGTACGGCCTCGCCTGTCTGGAGCTGGAGGCCGTCGACTCGGGCCTGCGCTCCCTCGTCTCCGTCCAGGGCTCCCTCGCCATGTACGCGATCTGGAAGTACGGCTCCGAGGAGCAGAAGCAGCGCTGGCTGCCGAAGATGGCGGCGGGCGAGTACATCGGCTGCTTCGGCCTCACCGAGCCCGACGCCGGCTCGGACCCGGGCGCCATGCGGACCAACGCCAAGCGCGACGGCTCGGACTGGGTCCTCAACGGCACCAAGATGTGGATCACCAACGGTTCCGTGGCCGACGTCGCCGTCGTCTGGGCCCGTACCGAGGACGGCGTCCGCGGCTTCCTGGTCCCGGCCGGCACTCCCGGCTTCAGCGCCCCGGAGATCAAGCAGAAGCTCTCGCTGCGGGCCAGCGTCACCAGCGAACTCGTCCTGGAGGACGTGCGCCTGCCGGCCGACGCGATGCTGCCGGAGGCCCGGGGCCTCTCCGGCCCGCTCGGCTGCCTCAACGAGGCCCGCTTCGGCATCGTCTTCGGCGCGCTCGGCGCCGCCCGCGACTGCCTGGAGACGGCCATCTCGTACGCCCGGGACCGGATCGTCTTCGCCCGCTCGCTCGCCTCCTACCAGCTGACCCAGCAGAAGCTCGCCGACATGGCCGTCGAACTCGGCAAGGGCATGCTGCTCGCCCTCCACCTGGGGCGGCTCAAGGACGCGGGCGCGCTCACCGCCGAGCAGGTCAGCGTGGGCAAGCTGAACAACGTGCGCGAGGCCATCGCCATCGCCCGCGAGTGCCGCACGATCCTGGGCGCCAACGGCATCACCCTGGAGTACCCCGTGCTGCGCCACGCCAACAACCTGGAGTCGGTGCTCACCTACGAGGGCACGAGCGAGGTCCACTCCCTGGTCATCGGCAAGGCGCTCACGGGCGAACAGGCCTTCCGCTGAGAGCGGGCGGGCAGCGGCGGCCCCGCCGGACCTGAGGGCCCGAGGGACCGCCGAGGGCCTCCCGCCGGGCCCGGGGCCCGCGGCGGCCTCAGCCCGCCGTCACCCGGCCCACGAAGGCGCCCAGGTTGCCCGTCAGACGGGCGACCTGCTCGTCGAGGGTGAGGGACTCCTCGTGGCGCCGGCCGCGCAGCTTCGGCTCCCGCTTGCCCCGGACGTACAGGGAGCAGGCCAGGTCGGCGCAGAGGTAGATCCCGACCGTGTTGCCCTCACGGCCGCGGCTCCCGGCGAGCGGGGCCACGAGGAGGGTGACGCCGGAGGAGGCGTGCCCGGTCAGGCAGACCTGGCACATGCTCGACTTCATGGCGCTGGTCCGGCCGGCGGCCGGGACCCGAAGGGTCACGCCGACCGGCCCGTCCGCACCGGGGACGACCAGATGCGCGCGCAGCGGCGCGCCCGGGTCGACCCAGCCGAGGAAGTCCAGGTCATCCCAGGGGAGTTCGGCGAAGTCGAGCGGCAGCTTCAGACGTGCCGCCTCGCCCTTGGTGCAGTTCACGAAGGACGAGCGGATCTGTTTGTCGGTCAATGGTTCCACTCGGTGGACCGTACACGGACCCCGGCCGGCGGGCATCCGAATATGGAGGGGTGGCGGGGCGGGCGGGCCCGTATCCGCCCCTCAGGCCACCCAGTCCGGCAGCGCCGGATGGCCGAAGCCGCCCGGCGCCCCGTCGAGGGCCGCCGCGAGCCGCTCCGCCGCCGGCTCGTACACGTCCTCCGGCAGCGTGTACGGGAGCCGCAGCCGGTGCTCGTGCGTGCCGGGATCCACCCCGAACCGTGCCCCGCCCTCCACCCGCACCCCGTGCCGCAGGGCGCGGGCCGCGAGGGAGGAGGCGACCGGGCGGCCCAGGTCGACCCACAGGCACATCCCGCCGGGCGGCACCGTCCACCGCCACTCCGGCACGTGCCGGGCCAGGGCCGCGGCCAGCGCGTCCCGGCGCAGCCGCAGCTCCTCGACGCGGCGCGGCAGGATCACGTCGAGCCGGTCCATCAGGGCGACGGCGACCAGCTGGTCCAGTACGGAACCGGACAGATCGGCAGTGATCCGCACCCGGGCCAGCTCGGTCACGACCCGGGACGCGGCCCGCACCCAGCCGACCCGCAGCCCGCCCCAGCAGCTCTTGCTCAGCGAGCCGACGGAGACGATCTGCTCGCCGTCGCCCCCGGCGGCCGTCGCCGCGAAGGGCGGCGGGGCGGGCACGTCCAGGGCGATGTCGGTCAGCGTCTCGTCCACCACCAGCCAGGTCCCGGTGGCCCGCGCGGACCGGGCGAGGTCCCGCCGCTGCTCCTGCGGCATCAGCTGCCCGGTCGGGTTGTGGAAGTCCGGGATCAGATAGGCCAGACGGGGCGCGGTCTGCCGGAGCGCCGCGTCGACGAGCCCGGTGTCCCACCCGCTCTCCGTGACCGGCACCGGGGTGACCCGGAGCATGCGGCCCCGCATCGCGTCGAGGGCGTTGGTGTACGAGGGGTTCTCGGCGAGCACCCGGTCGCCGGGCCGGCCGAGCAGCGCGAGCACCAGGGAGAGCGCCTGCTGCGCGCCCGTGGTGACGAGGATCTGCTCCGGGAGGGTCGGCAGGCCCCGTGCCGTGTAGCGCGCGGCGACGGCGGCGCGCAGCGCGGGCAGCCCGTACGGGTGGTAGCCCTGCGTGCCGGTGTAGCGGGGGAGTTCGGTCGAGGCGACGGCGAGCGCGGCGGAGAGCTCCTCGGCCGGGGCGTGCGGCGCCGCGAGGGCGAGGTCGACGGTCGCTCCGGTGTCGTCGTGGAAGGCGCCGAGGGAGGTCGGGGCCTGACCGTCGGGGAGCGCGGTCCAGGTGCCCGCGCCGCGTCGGCTGTGGGCGTAGCCGCTCTCCCGGAGCAGGTCGTACGCCCCGGTCACCGTCGTCCGGCTCACCGCGAGCACCGTGGCGAGTTCCCGTTCGGCGGGCAGCCGCAGCCGCAGGGCCACCCGCCCGTCGAGGAGCGCCTCCCGGACGGCCCGCGCGAGCTCCCGGTAGCCGAACCGGCCCTCGGGGGGCGGGGTGAGGAGCGAGGCGAGCTGGCGGCCCGTCAGGGTCCGGTCCGCTGCATGGACGATGCGTGCCACTGCCATGCCAATCACTCCTCATTGGCTCTGCTGCCCGGGCCAATCAGAGTACAGACTCCGGTCAAGTGGCCTGGTGGCCACCCTCCCCGAGGGAAAGGAGACGACCGATGTCCGGACACTTCACCGACCGCGACGAGCGGATGTGGCAGCTGCGAGCGGAGGAGCGGGCGGCCCGGCCCCCGCGGGTCGCGGCCCTGCTGCGCGCCCTCCGCGCCACAGTGGGACGGGCGCCCGCGCCGACGCCGTTCCCGGGCGCGGCCCGTGTCCCGCGCCGGAACGCCCGTACCCCCGTGCCCGGTCGGAGGGGACCGGTCGGGCACGGGGGTACGGGCGGCCGCGAGGGCCTGGATCAGGCGACGGGCTGAGGGGCGGGGGCGGCGGGCCGGGACCACGGTGCCGCTGCCGGACCCGGGGCCGGGGCCGAGGCGGAGTCCGACCCGGGGGCCGACCCGGGGGCCGACCCGGGTGCGGATCCGGGGGCGGATTCGGGGGCCGAACCGTCGGCCGGCCCGCTGACGGTCGAACCCGCCGAATCGTTCGTGACGGGCGCGGACTGCGACTCCGGCGGCTCGGCGGGCGAGGAGTCGGGGGAGTCGGGGGACGTGTCCGGCGAGACCGTGTCGGGCGAGACCGTGTCGGCCGACGGGGTCGTGTCGGAGGGGGGCTTCGAAGGGGAGGACGTCGACTCCGAGGGCGGCGGGGACGTGGAGGCCGAGGTGGACGGGGACGCCGACGTCGGCGCCGAGGTCGACGGCGACACGGTGGGCGGCGGGGGAGGCGGCGGGGTCGGCTTGTCCTTGCCGCCCGTGTCGCCGTGCGTCCGCCCGAACCAGCTGTCGTTCTCGGGGTCGTACACCACGAAGACGTTCACGACCGTCACCGAGGGCGCCACCACGACGACCTGCTCGGAGCTGTACCCCTGCCACGGCGTGCCCGTCGTCCGAGGGGACTTCTGCGCCACCGGATCGGTCAGCGGGTTGCCGCACGCGCAGCGCACCCTGGGTACGCCCCGGCCGTCCACCAGGACGGCGGTCCCGGACTGCAGCACCGCCTGGTAGGTGGTGGCGGCACCGTTCCGGAAGCCGTGGTTCGTCACCCGGGTGTCGGCACGCAGCTGAAGCGGGGTCAGGGAGCGCAGATAGCCCGGCACCTCGTCGGCGGAGATGCCCAGGACCGAGGCGAAGGCCGCGTTCTTCGTGGGTTCGCCGGAGAGATAGCGCACCTGCTGCTCGACGTCGCAGCTGGCCACCGACTGCGTGCCGCCGTAGAGACCGGGCGTCGAGCCCGACACCTCGGGCGTCGCCGAGCCGGTACGGGGTGGCAGCGAGGCCGGTGAGGCCGAGGGCGCGTCGGTGCGCGCCGTCGACGGGGTGAACGGGTCGGGGCCGGTCGCGGCCGCGTTCTGGAGGAAGACCTCGCCGCCACCGGATCCGGCGGTGTCGCCGTTCCCGTCGGGGCGGTTGGTGAGGACGACGGCCAGGGCGGCGGCCGCCACCAGTACGGCGGTGACGGAGGCGACCTTGGGGACGGAGCGCCACCAGGGGCCCTTGCCGGGGCCGTTGCCGGGAGCGCCCGATCCGCCGCCACCGGCTCCGCCGTTCCCCGGCCCACCGCCGGAGTCACCGCCACCGGAGCCGCCCGACGAACCGCCGCCGCCCGAACCGCCCCCCGTACCGTCGTGGGGTGGTCCGGGGGGCGTGGGCGGACCGCCGACTCCCGGGCGTGTGCTCGGACCCGAGAGCGGGCCGGAGGGGGGACCTGCGGGAGGAATCGACGGCGGGCCGGACGGCGGGTGGGAAGTCACGTTTTTCCCTTTCTTCCGTTCCGGGCCCATTGTGTGCGCCGAACGGTGCCGGTCCGCAAGCGGAGGCACACGGAGGGGCGTCCCCCGGACGAGCCGCACGGAGGCCGTCCCGCAAGCGGCCGACCGTCTCCGGTACTAGCGTGGTCAGCGTGAGCAGTCGGCTCCCCACCCCCACACGGCCCGCGGCGACCCCCACCGGGCTCCTCGCCCGCATCGGCCTCCAGTCCCTGGCGGCGGTGGTCGCCGGGTTCGTCGCGATGGGCGTCACGGCCGGCCTCGGCCTCTGGGCCGCGGGCGCCGGCGACCTGCCCGGTGGCTTCGCCGCCGTCCTCGCCGCCGTCGTCGTCATGGCCGCGGGCGGCACGATCGAACTCTCCGGCGACGCCGGGGCCCTCGCCGGAACCCAGGCCGAACTGACCGCCATGCCCCTCACCGTCACCCTGGTGGGCGCACTGGTCACCGGCTATCTCTTCCTGCGGCCCCTGCGCCACCACGCCGTGACCGGAGCCCGCGAACTCCTGCTGCGCGCCGCGACCACCGTCGTCCTGTGGCTGGTGGCCCTCGCGGGCCTCTCGGCGCTCGCCCGGCACGACTTCCGCATCTCCATCGGCGGCGGGGAGCAGACGGGATCCATCGAGGACCTCTTCGGCGAGCTCCTCGACGCCGTGAACCCCACCGTCGGCTTCCGCACCGACGTCGGGCCCACCCTCTTCTACGGGCTCCTGTGGATCCTCGGCGTGCTCGTGGTCGCCCTCCTCGTCTCCCGCAGGACCCCGCTGCCGTCCCGGCTCGTCCGCTACCAGGAACCCGTCAGGCCCGCCGCGTACGCCATGCTGCTCCTGCTCCTGGCCTACGTGGCCGTGGGCCTCGTCATCGGCGTGGTCGTCGCCGCGACCAAGGGCCACCCCGCCGAGACCTTCGCCGTCCTCCTGCTCGGCCTGCCCAACGTCACCTGGCTCGCCCTCGGCGTGGGCATCGGCGGCTCCTGGGAGGGCAGGGTCGACGGTCCCTTCGGGCTGCCCATGCCGCAGGTCCTCGACGCCGTCCTGCGCCAGGGCGGCGGAGACGGCGACAGCACGGACCTCTCGACCATCGACCTGAACTCGCTCGCGGCGCAGGACGGACGGGCGTGGTGGCTGCTGCCGATCGCCGCCGTCCTGGTCCTCGCCGTGGCCTTCGTCGCGGCGGTCCGCTCCCCGGCCCGGGTGCGGCTCTGGCAGCACTCCCTGCACCTCGGCGTCGCGTTCGCGCTGACCATGCTGGTCGCGGCGCCGCTGACCCTGGTCGAGGCCCGCCTCGGCCTCTCGGTCCTCGGCATCGGCGAACTCGACTCCCTCGGCGGCGAGGTGGTGCTGAGGCCCCACGTCTGGAAGACGGCCGGCTTCGCCCTGCTCTGGGGCCTGGTCCTCGGCTTCCTCGGCGGTCTGCTCGCCGCCCGGGTGCACCGCAGGGGCGAGGTCGACGAACCGAAGCCGAAGCCGAAGCCCGACGTCTGAGGGACGGCGGCTCCGTCAGAACAGGCCCTTGACGAGGTCGACGAGCCAGTGGAACGTGACCACCACCAGGATCCCGAGTCCGATCAGGACCACGTAACCCCAGAAGCAGCCACTGCCCTCGGCGCCGACGTGGTGTTCCTCCCGGCCGCCCAGCTCTCCGTCGAACAGGTCCATGTCCCATCCCCCCTCTCCCGCCCCCAGGCGGGTCCCCCGTGCGGGCCCCCCGGCCCTGCCTCGACGTACTCTCGCACGCCCGGTCCGGCACCGGAGTGGGGTCCCGTACTCAGCGACGGGGACGACGTACTCAGAGACGGGGCGGGAACGCCCGGTTCCCCCTGCGTCTTCGGGAACGGCAACTCCCGGAACTGCGTCTTCGCGGACGGCAACTCCCGGAACTGCAACTCCCCGAACTACAGCTCCCGGAACACGGCCCTCGCCCACGCCGGCGGGTCACGCGGCGGGCCGAGCGGCTCCGGCCCCCTCGCGACGAGTGGCCCGCCGCCCTCGCCGCCGGTGGTCAGGGCGGCGCGCAGCTGGGCGACGAACTCCAGACACGTCCCGTACCGCTCCTCCGGCGTCTTGGCCAGCGCCCGCGTGAACACCGCGTCCGCCGCCTCGGGCAGCCCCGGCCGCACCTCCGAGAGCGGCGGCGGCGGATCGTACTGCTGTGCCCAGAGCACCGCCCAGTCCGTGTCACGGCGGAACGGCGGGGCCCCCACCAGGGTCTCGAACACCACGCAGGCCAGGCTGTACACGTCGCAGCGGCCGTCCACCGGCTTCCCCGAGATCTGCTCGGGCGCCACGTAGTCCAGCGTGCCGACGAACTCGCCCACCGTGGTGAAGCCGGTCAGCGACAGCGACTTCTTCGTCAGCCCGAAGTCCGTGAGGTACACGTGCTCCGGGTGGTCGCGGTCGGTGCCCTCGGCGACCAGGATGTTGCCGGGCTTCACGTCCCGGTGGACCAGGTCGTGCGCGTGCGCCGCGTCCAGGGCCGAGGCCACCTGTACGGCGATCCGCCCCGCCTTCACGGGCGGCAGCGGGCCCTCGCGGGAGAGCAGGGCCGCCAGGTCCTGGCCCGCCACGTACCGCATGGCGATGTACAGCACCCCTTCCGTCTCGCCCGCGTCGAAGACCGGCACGATGTGGGGATGGTCGATCGAGGCCGCGACCCGCGACTCGTGCGCGAAGCGCTTGCGGAAGGTGTCGTTGCGGGCCAGCTCGGGGGCGAGGAGCTTGAGCGCCACCGTCCGGTCGAGCCGCAGGTCCCTCGCCCGGTACACGACCGCCATCCCGCCGCGCCCGATCTCGCGCTCGACGCGGTAGCCCGCGATCTCCTTGCCGAGGAGCCCCGAGGGACGGCCGGCGGGCAGGTCCGGGTCCTCGTGCGCACCGCCGGCCATCAGCTCTCACCGGTCGTTCCGGGCGGCCGCCGCACGACCGGACGGTGGCGCTCAAGCTCCTCGCCCCCGAGCTGGCCCGCAACGACACC
>NZ_JBEOXR010000077.1:0-31600 GCF_040296665.1 Streptomyces sp. NPDC002057 | reverse complement strand
GGGGCCGGCCTTGGGGGCGGGCCCCCGGCCACCCGGGGGCCCCGGCCCTTTGCCATGGGCGGGTACGGGGTCCGTGGGCGGGCTTGGCCTTGGCGGGCCCGCGCCTCCTCGTGTGGGCAATCGTCCCGCTGGGGCGGGACGGGTGGGCACACGGGACGGCGCGCTTGGCGGCGCCTCCGCTCCTTGTGCCTGGGCCCGCACCGGCTGTGCGCCGCACCACGGGTGCGGGTCGGGGCGCGGAAGCCTGGGCCCGGCCAGGGGCGAGGTCCGTTGTGCCCACCCGTTCCGCCCCAGCGGAACGAATGCCCACAACGGGGCGCGGAAGCCTTGGCCCGGCCGGGGGCCCGCAACCGTGGGGAGTGTTTCGTCCCGGCGGAGCGATTGCGCACAGCGGGGCGGGGGAGGCTGGGGGTGGGTGTGGCGAAGGCCCGGCGGTCCCGTGGTGGGGCGCCGGGCCTTCGGGGTGGGTCAGGCCTTGCGGAGGCGGAACGTCAGGGTCAGGGGCTCGTCCGTGAACGGGGTGCCGAACGTGTCGTCCCCCTCGCCCCGCGTCCAGTCCGTCGCCAGGACCTCGTCCGCGATCAGGTCCGCGTGGGCCGTGAGGGCCTCGACCGTCTCCGGGGAGTCCGCCTGCCAGCGCAGCGCGATGCGGTCGGCGACGTCCAGGCCGCTGTTCTTGCGGGCCTCCTGGATCAGGCGGATCGCGTCACGGGCCAGGCCCGCCTTGCGGAGCTCCGGGGTGATCTCCAGGTCCAGGGCGACCGTCGCGCCCGCGTCCGAGGCGACCGACCAGCCCTCGCGGGGGGTCTCCGTGATGATGATCTCCTCGGGGGTCAGCGTGATGTCCTCGCCGTTGACCGTGAGGGACGCCTCGCCCGAGCGCAGGGCCAGGGACAGGGCCGCCGCGTCCGCCGCCGCCACCGCCTTCGCCACGTCCTGGACGCCCTTGCCGAAGCGCTTGCCCAGGGCGCGGAAGTTCGCCTTGGCCGTCGTGTCGACGAGGGAGCCGCCCACCTCGGAGAGGGACGCCAGGGAGCTGACGTTCAGCTCCTCCGTGATCTGGGCCTGGAGCTCCGGCGAGAGGGCCGCGAAGCCCGTCGCCGCCACCAGCGCCCGGGAGAGCGGCTGGCGGGTCTTCACGCCCGACTCGGCGCGCGTCGCCCGGCCCAGCTCCACCAGGCGCCGGACGAGCAGCATCTGCTCGGAGAGCGTCTTGTCGATCTGCGCGGTGTCCGCCTCCGGCCAGGTGGCCAGGTGGACGGATTCCGGGGCGTCCGCGGTCACCGGCACCACCAGGTCCTGCCAGACCCGCTCCGTGATGAACGGGGTCAGCGGGGCCATCAGGCGCGTGACCGTCTCGATCACGTCGTGGAGGGTGCGCAGGGCCGCCTTGTCGCCCTGCCAGAAGCGGCGGCGCGAGCGGCGGACGTACCAGTTGGAGAGGTCGTCGACGAAGGCCGAGACGAGCTTGCCGGTGCGCTGGGTGTCGTACGACTCCATCGCCTCGGTGGTCTCGGCGACGAGCGTGTTCAGCTCGGACAGCAGCCACCGGTCGAGGACCGTGCGGTCGGCGGGGGCCGGGTCCGCGGCGGAGGGGGCCCAGCCGGACGTGCGGGCGTACAGCGCCTGGAAGGCCACCGTGTTCCAGTACGTCAGGAGGGTCTTGCGGACGACCTCCTGGATCGTGCCGTGGCCCACCCGGCGGGCCGCCCACGGGGAGCCGCCGGCCGCCATGAACCAGCGGACGGCGTCGGCGCCGTGCTGGTCCATCAGCGGGATCGGCTGGAGGATGTTGCCCAGGTGCTTGGACATCTTGCGGCCGTCCTCGGCGAGGATGTGGCCCAGGCAGACCACGTTCTCGTAGGACGACTTGTCGAAGACCAGCGTGCCGACGGCCATGAGGGTGTAGAACCAGCCGCGGGTCTGGTCGATGGCCTCGGAGATGAACTGCGCCGGGTAGCGGGACTCGAAGAGTTCCTTGTTCTCGTACGGGTAGCCGTACTGCGCGAACGGCATCGAGCCCGAGTCGTACCAGGCGTCGATGACCTCCGGGACCCGGGTGGACTCCAGGGAGCAGCCCTCGGCGGGGCAGGCGAAGGTCACCGCGTCGATGTACGGGCGGTGCGGGTCGAGCTCCGACTGGTCGGTGCCGGTCAGCTCGGTCAGTTCGGCGCGCGAACCCACGCAGGTCAGGTGGTCGTCCTCGCAGCGCCAGATCGGCAGCGGGGTGCCCCAGTAGCGGTTGCGGGAGAGCGCCCAGTCGACGTTGTTGGTCAGCCAGTCACCGAAGCGGCCGTGCTTGACCGAGTCGGGGAACCAGTTCGTCTTCTCGTTCTCTTCGAGCATGCGGTCCTTGACCGCGGTCGTGCGGATGTACCAGGACGGCTGCGCGTAGTACAGCAGCGCCGTGTGGCAGCGCCAGCAGTGCGGGTAGCTGTGCTCGTACGGGATGTGCCGGAAGAGCAGCCCG
This sequence comes from Streptomyces sp. NPDC002057, assembly GCF_040296665.1. Lineage (NCBI taxonomy): Bacteria > Bacillati > Actinomycetota > Actinomycetes > Kitasatosporales > Streptomycetaceae > Streptomyces > Streptomyces sp. NPDC002057. The sequence continues at coordinate 29,130 of NZ_JBEOXR010000077.1, read as the reverse complement.
CGCGCGTCCAGGTCGGCGGTGAGGGCCTCGTCGGCCTTCTTGAAGAAGACGCCGCCGACCAGCGGCACGTCCTCCTCGAAGGTGCCGTCGGGGCGGACCGGGTTCACGACCGGCAGGCCGTACGCCTTGCAGACCTTGAGGTCGTCCTCACCGAAGGCGGGGGACTGGTGGACCAGACCCGTACCGTCCTCGGTCGTCACGTACTCGGCGTTGACGACGTAGTGCGCCGGCTCCGGGAACGCGACCAGCTCGAAGGGGCGCTGGTAGGTCCAGCGCTCCATCTCCGCGCCCGTGAAGGACTCGCCGGTGGTGACCCAGCCCTCGCCGAGGGCCTTCTCCAGCAGCGGCTGCGCGACGACGACCCGCTCGTCGCCGTCGGTGGCGACCACGTAGGTGACCTCGGGGTGGGCGGCGACGGCCGTGTTGGACACCAGGGTCCACGGGGTCGTCGTCCACACGAGGAGCGCCGCCTTGCCGGCCAGCGGGCCGGAGGTCAGCGGGAAGCGGACGTAGACGGAGGGGTCGACGACCGTCTCGTACCCCTGGGCCAGCTCGTGGTCGGAGAGGCCGGTGCCGCAGCGCGGGCACCAGGGGGCGACCCGGTGGTCCTGGACGAGGAGGTCCTTGTCGAAGATCTGCTTCAGGGACCACCAGACCGACTCGATGTACGAGGGGTCCATGGTCCGGTACGCGTCGTCGAGGTCGACCCAGTAGCCCATGCGGGTCGTCAGCTCGGCGAACGCGTCGGTGTGCCGGGTCACCGACTCACGGCACTTGTCGTTGAACTCGGCGATGCCGTACGCCTCGATGTCCTTCTTGCCGGAGAAGCCGAGCTCCTTCTCGACGGCGAGCTCGACCGGCAGGCCGTGGCAGTCCCAGCCGGCCTTGCGGGCCACGTGGTAGCCGCGCATGGTCCGGAAGCGGGGGAAGACGTCCTTGAAGACGCGGGCCTCGATGTGGTGCGCGCCGGGCATGCCGTTGGCGGTGGGCGGGCCCTCGTAGAACACCCACTCGGGGCGTCCTTCGGACTGCTCCAGGGTCTTGGCGAAGACCTTGCTCTCGTGCCAGAAATCGAGCACGGCGTGCTCCATCGCGGGCAGGTCGACCTGGGCGGGCACCTGGCGGTACTGCGGCGGTGTCATCGAGTTCCTCCGGCGGACTGTCGTCATTCCGTCGGAGGGACGAGAGAGCTGCTCCCGCGGTACCACCCTCCTTGGCCCGGGGCGCGGACGCCCTGAGCCCCCTCATTGGGGTCGCGACGCCAGGTCTAGTCGCCGCAGACTCCTGCGGCTTTCTTCCGACGGCTCCGGGGTGATGCTTCACATCGGGCTCGCCCCCGGGCTCTCACCGTCCCCGGGTCGCTCATGGCTGCGTACGACGCTACTCGTCCCCATCCAAGCCTTTCGCTCCGCCCAGTGTACGGGGCCCGAAGCGGGGTGGCAGACCGGTTTTCCCGTGACCCGAATGGCCATACGGGGCGGGCCGGACTTGGGGTGCGGCCATCTGGGGGAGGGGCGGGACGGATTACCCGGCGGGGAGCTGGGCACAACGGAGGCAGGTCCGCCCCGAGGGGTGCGGGGGCGGGGTGGGATCGGCGGCGAGCCCCGTTGCCGCGGGCCCTGGGCCGATTTATCGTCCCAGCACGATGCGCGAGCAAGATCACAAAATGTGAAGGGGCCGCGACATGGTGGCGAAGAAGACCGCCGCGAAGAAGACCTCGGCCGCCGGTTCCACCGGTTCGGCCGAGGGCGCCCAGGACGTGGCCGGGAAGAGGACGACGGTCGCGGAGCCGCCGACGGTCGCGAACAACGCGAGGAACACGAAGACGCCCGCCACGCGGAAGACCGTCGCGAAGAAGGCCGTCGCGAAGAAGGCCGTCGCCAAGAAGGCAGCGGCGAGGAAGGCCGTCGCCGGAGAGGCGGTCGCCGAGGAGGCGGGTGCCGTGTCGCAGGACGGCGGGGAGACGGTCGCGCCCGGGGCCGCCGCCCGGAAGACGTCCGCCAGGAAGGCGGCGAAGAAGGCGGTCGCCAAGAAGGCGCCCGCCGCGAAGAAGCAGACAGGAGCCAGGACGGTGGCAGCGAAGAAGACCGCGGGTGGCGTCACGACCGCCGGTGACGAGGCCGCCGTGCCTCCGGCCCGTACCGGCGAGCTCGCCGTGCGTCCCGGCGAGGATCCCTGGACCCCGGAAGAGGTCGCCGAGGCCCGCAGCGTGCTCCAGGCCGAGGTGCTGCGGCTCCGCAGCGAGCTCGTCCACTCGCAGGAGGAGCTGACCGGCCTCATGCGCGACTCGGGCGACGGCGCGGGGGACGACCAGGCCGACACCGGGACCAAGAACATCACCCGGGAGCACGAGCTGGCCCTCGCGGCCAACGCCCGGGAGATGCTGGAGCAGACCGAGCACGCCCTGGAGCGCCTCGACTCCGGCACGTACGGCCTCTGCGAGGTGTGCGGGAAGCCGATCGGCAAGGCGCGGATGCAGGCCTTCCCGCGGGCCACGCTCTGCGTCGAGGACAAGCAGCGGCAGGAGAGACGCGGCTGACGCTCTCGGCTGACGGTCTCGTACGCCTGTGCCGTACCCTCGGTGCACGGTCAGGCATCGAGGTCGAGGGACTCACTCACGTGGCAGAGGCGGAGCGCATCATCGGTACGCCGGATTCAGCAGGGGCCGACGAGACGGCCGCCTCCGACGAGACGGTGGCCGCCGACGGAACGGCCGCGCCCGACGACGGGTCGGCCGCTCCCGGGGAGCGGCCCCGGGGAAGGCGCAGGATCCTCGCCCTCTTCGTGGTGGCCGTCCTCGCCTACCTGCTCGACCTGGGCAGCAAGATGCTGGTGGTCGCCAAGCTGGAGGGCCGCGAGCCGATCCGGGTCATCGGCGACTGGCTGCGCTTCGACGCCATCCGGAACCCCGGTGCCGCGTTCGGCATGGGCGAGGCCTTCACGATCATCTTCACCTGCATCGCCGCCGCCGTGATCGTCGTGATCATCCGGCTCGCGCGGAAGCTCTACAGCCTGCCCTGGGCGATCGCGCTCGGTCTGCTGCTCGGCGGCGCGCTCGGCAACCTCACGGACCGGATCTTCCGCTCCCCGGGCGTCTTCGAGGGCGCGGTCGTCGACTTCATCGCCCCCGCGCATTTCGCCGTCTTCAACCTCGCCGACTCGGCGATCGTGTGCGGCGGCATCCTCATCGTGATCCTGTCGTTCCGGGGCCTGGACCCCGACGGCACCGTCCACAAGGACTGAGTGGATCTTGCCGCGAGGCCCGAGGTCCTCGCGGCAAGGCATACTCGACGGGTGAGTACGAGTCCCGAGATCCGCACGCTGCCCGTTCCCGATGGCCTGGAGGGCGAGCGCGTCGACGCCGCCATCGCCCGTATGTTCGGGTTCTCCCGTACGAAGGCGGCGGAGCTGGCCGCCGCAGGGAAGGTCCAGGTCGACGGCTCCGTCGTCGGCAAGTCCGAGCGGGTCAGCGGCGGCGCGTGGCTCGAGGTCGAGATGCCGGGCGCGGCCGCGCCGGTGCAGATCGTCGCCGAGCCCGTCGAGGGCATGGAGATCGTCCACGACGACGACGACATCGTCGTGATCATGAAGCCGGTCGGCGTCGCCGCGCACCCGAGCCCCGGCTGGACCGGCACCACGGTCATCGGCGGCCTCGCCGCCGCCGGGTACCGCATCTCCACCTCCGGCGCCGCGGAGCGCCAGGGCATCGTGCACCGCCTCGACGTCGGCACCTCCGGTCTGATGGTGGTCGCCAAGTCGGAGTACGCGTACACCTCGCTCAAGCGCCAGTTCAAGGAGCGCGTGGTCGACAAGCGCTACCACGCGCTGGTCCAGGGCCACCCCGACCCGATGAGCGGCACCATCGACGCCCCCATCGGCCGGCACCCGAACCACGACTACAAGTGGGCGGTCACCGCCGACGGCAAGGCCTCCGTCACGCACTACGACCTCATCGAGGCGTACCGCTCGGCCTCGCTGCTCGACATCAAGCTGGAGACGGGCCGCACCCACCAGATCCGGGTGCACATGTCCGCCCACCGCCACCCCTGCGTCGGCGACCTCACCTACGGCGCCGACCCGACGATCGCCAAGCGCCTCGGTCTGACCCGGCAGTGGCTGCACGCCGTCCGCCTCGGCTTCGAGCACCCCGGCGACGGCTCGTGGGTCGAGTTCGCCAGCACGTACCCCGAGGACCTCCGGAAGGCCCTGGACCGGATCGCGGCGGAGAGCCAGTGAGCGGCCCGTACAGCGTCCGCGAGGCGCTCGGCGCCGAGGACCGGGAGGCCTGCTTCGCGGTCCGCCGCGAGGTCTTCGTCGAGGAGCAGGGCGTTCCGCAGGAGCTGGAGTACGACACGTACGACGCGACGGCGGTGCACGTGCTCGCCGTGCGCGAGGACGGGCTGCCGCTGGGCACCGGCCGTCTCCTGTTCGGGGCGGACGCGGCCGGGAAGACCGGCGCCGACGCCTCCGTCGGTTCGCTCGGCCGCCTCGCGGTCTCCCAGGCCGCCCGCGGCCTCGGGGTCGGCGCGGCGCTCGTCCGGGCCGTCGAGGGCGTGGCGCGCGAGCGGGGTCTGACCGCCGTCGACCTGCACGCCCAGACCCACGCGCTCGGCTTCTACGAGCGGCTCGGCTACCAGGCGTACGGCCCCGAGTTCCCGGACGCGGACATGCCCCACCGGGCGATGCGAAGGGCCCTGTAGCACCCCCGCTCCTCCCGTGGCGCTCCCTGCCCCCGGTGGCGTCCGCCGCGTTCCGGCGTACGCAGGGGGCAGTGGCCGTGAAAACGGACATACGTGACAGGGTGGGGGCCGTGGATCAATTGGCCCTGTTGTTCTTGCTGCTGCTCGGCGCCCTGCTCACCGTGCCCCTCGGCGAGCGGCTCGGACTGCCCGCGCCCGTCCTGATGACCCTCATCGGGATCGTGCTGGCCCTGCTGCCCTTCGTGCCGAACGTCGAGATCCCGCCGGAGTTCATCCTCCCGCTGGTGCTGCCGCCGCTGCTCTACGCCTCCGTGCAGCGCACCTCCTGGCGCCAGTTCGCGGCGAACAGGCGCCCCATCTTCCTTCTCGCGGTCGCCCTCGTCTTCGTGACCACGGCCGCCGTGGGCGCGGTCGCGCACGTCCTCGTGCCCGGCATCTCGCTGGCCGCCGCGATCGCGCTCGGCGCCCTCGTCGCACCACCGGACCCGGTCGCGGCGACCGCGGTCGCCGGCTCGCTGGGGCTGCCGAGGCGGCTCGTGTCGATCCTGGAGGGCGAGGGCCTCTTCAACGACGTCACGGCGATCGTGCTCTACCACGTGGCGATCGCCGCCGTCGTCAGCGGCTCCTTCTCCTGGCCCGAGGCGATCGGCGAGTTCGTGCTGTCCGCGGTGGTCGCCATGCTCCTCGGCCTGGTGCTCGGCTGGCTCACCAACAAGCTCATCGGACTCCTGGGGGATGCCACCCTGCAGACCGGGCTCACCCTCCTCGTCCCCTTCGTGAGCTACGTCCTCGCCGAGGAACTGCACGGCTCCGGCGTCCTGGCGGTCCTCATCACCGCCCTCTTCCTCGCCGAGCACGCGGCCGACGCCGACGACGTCATGGGCCGGCTCGCCGGGCAGACGTTCTGGCAGATCGTCGACACCCTCGTCACCGGCATCGCCTTCGGGCTCATCGGCCTGGAGCTCGTCCACGTCTTCGGGGTGGCCGAGGGGCGCGGCCTGGAGATGCTCGGCTGGGGCGCCACCGTGGTCGCCGTGGTCGTCGGGGTCCGGCTGCTGTGGCTGCTGCCCGCCACCTGGCTCGCCAAGCGGCTCCACACGCGCCGGGACGTCGACGAGGAGATCCCGATGAGCTGGCGGGAGACCGTCGTCATGTGGTGGGCGGGGATGCGCGGGGTGGCCTCGGTGGCGCTCGCGCTCGCCATCCCGCTCCGCACCGACGACGGCGAGCCCTTCCCCGGCCGCGACGAGATCGTCTTCATCGCCTTCTGCGTGATCATCGCCACTCTCGTCTTCCAGGGGCTCACCCTGCCCTGGCTGGTCCGGAGGCTCGGGGTGCGGGCCGACGCCGACGCCGAGCGGGCCCTGGAGCGGGACCTCGCCATCCGGGCCGCGAAGGCCGCCCGGCGCAGGCTCAAGGAGATCGAGGAGGTCGAGGAGCTGCCCGAGGAGGTCCAGGAGCGGCTGCTGCGCGGGGCGTACGACATCGGGGCCCGGATCAGCCCGGACATGGTCGACGAGGAGCGGAGGGCGGCCTTCGTCGAGCGGACGAAGCGGTTCAAGGCGGTGCAGCGGATCCAACGGGAGCTGATGTCGGCCGCCCGGCACGAGGTGCTCGCGGCGCGCAGCGAGCCGGGCGCGGACCCGGAGGTGGTGGACCGGGTGCTGCGGCAGCTGGATGTGCGCAGCATGCGGTGACGGTCGCGCCGACGCGTTCGGTGACGGTCGGTGGTGGGTGGCAGGATGTCGGGTATGGACATCATGCTTTTCCACTCGGTGTACGGGCTGCGCCCGGCCGTCCGGGACGCGGCCGACCGGCTGCGGGCCGCCGGGCACCAGGTGTGGGTGCCGGACCTCTTCGACGGCTGGACCACCGGGTCGGTGGAGGAGGGCATGGCGAAGCGGGACGAGATCGGCAAGGACGAGCTGCTGAAGCGCGCGATCCTGGCCGCCGCCCCGTACTCGGAGCGCGGTCTGGTCTACGCGGGCTTCTCCTTCGGTGCCTCCGTCGCGCAGACCCTGGCCCTCGGCGACGAGAAGGCGCGCGGGCTGCTGCTGCTCCACGGCACCTCGGACCTCGCGCCGAACGTGTCGGTGGACGAGCTGCCCGTACAGCTGCACGTGGCCGAGCCCGACCCCTTCGAGACGGACGACTGGCTGTCCGCCTGGTACCTGCAGATGCGCAGGGCCGGGGCGGACGTGGAGGTCTACCGCTACCGGGGTGCGGGGCACCTGTACACGGACCCGGAGCTGCCGGACTGGGACGCGGAGGCGGCGGAGCGGACCTGGTCGGTGGCGCTGTCGTTCCTGGAGGACCTGTAGGGCCGGTCGTGACGCAGGGGTGTGGCCCCCGGGGAGTCCCCCGGGGGCCACACCCCTGTTCCGGTCGCTCCGTCAGGAGCGGTACGCGGCCCAGTGCTCGTTCATCCGGGTCACCTGGCCCGAGGTGAACTGGTACATGCAGGAGTCGTACGTGTAGTCCATGAAGTTGTGGATCGGGTCCACGCCGGCCTTGGTGGTGCAGGAGTCACGGCCGGTCGGGCACTCGTACGCCGGGCTCGACTCGGCGGGGGTGTCGGTGACCGAGTCGCCGGCGCCGTTGCAGCCGCCCTGGAACGTGTGGTAGAGGCCCATCCAGTGGCCGACCTCGTGCGTGGCGGTGTCGCCCTCGTTGTAGTTGGCCGCGGAGCCGCCCGGCAGCGAGGAGTCCAGGACGACCACGCCGTCCATCTTCGGCTGCGAGGCGTAGGAGGACGGGAAGGTCGCCCAGCCGAGGAGGCCGCCGCTCAGCTTGGCGGTGTAGAAGTTCAGCGCGCCCGCGCCGCCCTTGCGGAGGGTCTGCTTCATCTGCTTCTCGGCGTTGGAGCCGGAGGCCAGGTTGTACCAGGTGGAGTTGTTCGTGTAGTCGGTACCGGCCAGGGTGAACCGGTAGTTGGTGTTCACGTTGCCGGCGCCCTGGCCGCCGTAGGCGGCGTTGAGGACCGCCAGCTGGTTGTTGATGGCGGTGGCGGAGAGCTTGCCCGTCGTGCCGGAGTGGATGACGTGGAAGTAGACGGGGATGTTCACCGCGGCGGCGGCGGTGCCGGCGGAGGCGCTGAGGCGTCCCTGGGAACGGGCCGAGGCCAGCTTCTTTCTGAGGTCGTCGTCCATGGACTTGGCCTTGGCGGCCGTGACCTCGTTCGGCTCGGCGGCGTGGTGGTCCGCGCCACGCGCCTTGCGGGCGCCGGAGACGGCGTCGCCGCCGTCCACGCACTCCTCGGCGGAGGCGCCGGCCAGGGTGGCGGTGGTGGCGCCGCCCGCGACCGAGGGGGCGGAGAGGGGGGCCAGGGCCAGGGTTCCGGCCATGACGGCCGTACCGAATATCCGGCGGGACGTACGCGGGGATATGCGGACAAGAGCACGCACGGTGACTCCTCGTGGGGGGTGGTGGGGAGGAACTTCCTCCGCCACGCCGAGGAGATTACGCGTCCATGTCAGGCCTGATTGAGGAGTGATCAAGCCCAATCATCCGTGCGGCATTTCGGTGCATCGGGAAGAAATTCTTGTGTGCTTCCCGGAGTTTGAGATCCCGACGTAACGGTGGAGCGGACGGAGGCGGGTGGTGTGTCCGGATTCGATCGCCGGAACCAGCCACCCGCCGTAGCGATGTGATCTCCCGTTAACAGAAGAGATCATGGCTGAAAATCGCCGTCCGAGAGCGCGTCGGAGAGCCCTCGGGGAACCGTCAGCGAACCGGTTGGTACACCCGCTCGACACGCTGCGTTCCACTCAGCGTCCGGTACGAGCGCGCCCAGGCCGTCGTCGCGGCCGGGTCCTTCTTGTCGGAGACCGTGTAGTAGTCCATCTGCGAACGCTCCGACGTCACGTCGAGCACGCCGTAACCGTGGTGGTCCATGTCCACCCACTTCACGTGCCGGTTGGCGGCCCTGACCGCGCCGGCGGCCACCACCGAGAGCGTCCCCGGGGCCACGTGCAGCAGGTCGTCCAGGTTGTCCGAGGTCACCGAGGTCACCACGAACTCGGTCGCCGCGGAGGCCGAGAGCGGGTACGTCGCCGCCTTCACCGGTACGTCGTTGGCCCAGGCCATGTGGATGTCACCGGTCAGGAAGACCGTGTTGCGGATCGCCCGCGAGGTCAGATGGGCGAGCAGCTCCTTCCGGTCGTCCGTGTACCCGTCCCACTGGTCCACGTTGACCGCCAGCCCCTCCTTCGGCAGGCCCATCAACTCGGCCAGCGGCTCCAGGAGGTGGGCGGGCAGGGCGCCGAAGGCGACCGGCGAGATCATCACCGAGGTGCCGACCAGCTGCCAGGTCGCGTCCGAGCCCGCGAGCCCGGACTTGAGCCAGTCGAGCTGGGCGCGGCCCGTGATGCTCCGCGCCGGGTCGTCGACCGAACCGCTGCCCGCCTTCGCCGGGGCGGAACGGAACGAACGCAGGTCGAGCAGGTGCAGATCGGCCAGCCTGCCGAAGCGGAGGCGCCGGAAGACCGTTCCCTCCGTGGAGGCGCGGACCGGCATCCACTCGAAGTACGCCTGCTTGGCGGCGGCCACCCGGGCCGCCCAGTCGCCCTCGGCGCCGGGGGTGTGGTTCTCGGCCCCGCCCGACCAGGCGTCGTTGGCGAACTCGTGGTCGTCCCAGATGGCGACGAACGGGTGGGCCGCGTGCAGCGCCTGGAGGTCGGGGTCCGTCTTGTAGTGGGCGTGCCGGACGCGGTAGTCGGCGAGCGAGAGGATCTCGTGGCGCGGCTCGTGCGGCCGGACGGTGTCCTTCGCCTCCGGGTAGGTGCCGCTGCCGTACTCGTAGAGGTAGTCGCCGAGGTGCAGGACCGCGTCCAGGTCGGCGCGTGAGGCGAGATGGCGGTACGCGGAGAAGTGGCCGGCCTCCCAGTTCGCGCAGGAGACCACGCCGAAACGGACGCCGGGCGTGGCGGCGTCGGCGGCCGGCGCGGTCCGGGTGCGGGCGGCGGGGGAGACGGCGGAGTCCGCGGTGAAGCGGAACCAGTAGGAGGTGGCCGGGCGCAGACCCCGGACGTCCGCCTTCACGGTGTGGTCGGAGGCGGCGCTCGCCGTGGTCGTGCCGGAGGCCACGACCCGTGCGAAGGCACGGTCCTCGGCGAGCTCCCAGCCGACCTGGACGTCCGGGCCGAGGCCCGAGCCGGGTATCGCCTCGGGAGCGGGGGTGACGCGCGTCCAGAGCAGGACGCCGTCGGGCAGGGGGTCGCCGGAGGCGACACCGTGGAGGAAGGCGGCCGCCCCGGGCGCCGCGTGGGCCGTCGAGGCCGCGCCCAGGAGGGCGGGCGCGGCGACGGCGGTGACGGCGGCGGCCTTGACGACCGTGCGCCGGCTGGGGGCTGAGGAGAACATACGACTGGTCACGGGCAGTCAGATTACTGACGGGTACGACCGATGGGCAGGGGATATCCGGAAGTTCGCCGACCCGTCGCCCACCGGTCGCACCCCCGCGGCGGAGCCGCTTCCGGCGGAGGGGGAGGTCCGGTCAGCCCTTCAGGGCCGTGGCGACGGCCGTGTCGAACTCGGCCACCGTCATCGGCGGGTTGTCCGTGCCCGCCACCGTCACCGGCTTGCCGTCCATCTTCAGGCTCGGGGTGCCCGTCACGCCGCTGTCGTCGAAGGCCTTCGACATCTTCATCGCCCACGCGTCGAAGGTGCCGTCCTCGACGTTCTTCTTGAACGCGGCGTTGCCCTTGAGGGCCGGGACCGAGTCCGCCACCTCCAGGAGGTAGGAGTCCTTGGCGAACTTGTCGTCGTTCTCCTCGGGGTGGAACTCCGTCGAGTAGAGCGCCGCCTTGTACTTCAGGAAGGCCTCGGGGCTGACGTTCAGGGCCGCGCCGAGCGCCGAGAGCGCGTTCTTCGAGCCCTCGCCCGTGGCGGCGTCGTCGATGAAGGTGGCACCGATGTACTTGATCTTGTACTTGCCCGCCTCGACGTCCTTCTCGACCGTGGAGCCCACGGACTGCTCGAAGGTCGCGCAGACCGGGCAGCGCGAGTCCTCGTACAGCTCCAGCGTCTTCTTCGCGGACGCCTTGCCGACGACGACGGTCGTGCCGTTCGTGCCCGTGGTGTTCTTCGGGGCGGTCACGCTCGCCTTCGCCGCGGCCTCCCACGCGGAAGGCTTGTTGGACTGCACCACGGCGTAGCCGATGCCGCCGGCGGCGGCCAGTACGGCCAGGGCCGAGACGCCGACGACGACCTGCCGGCGCGTCCGGTCCTTCTTGGCCTGGCGCTCGCGCTCGACGCGCAGCCGCTCGCGGGCGGCGGCCTTGTTGGACTGGGAGTTGCGTGAGCTCATGATCGTGTTCTCCGTGAGGGTGGGAAGAGAAGAGAGAGGACTGCGTGCCTGCGGGGCCGCGCTGCTCAGACGAGAGCGAGGCCGGGGCACGGAGGTCCCCGCCGTCCCACGGAGTGCGTGAGGAGCCGGGTGCGGGAGGGCCGCGGCCGTCCCGCGGGCCGCCCGGCGCGCCGAGGCGCCGGGCCACCGGTACGGATGAGGGCCGCCACCAGGAGCAGCGGCCGGAACGCGAAGGCCGCCACCGCGCCGAGCAGCCGGGCGAGCGCCCGCTCCCCGCCGCGCAGCCAGGCCGCGGCCGAGAGCCCGACGCCGACATGGGCGAGGAGCAGCAGCCACGGCAGCGCCGGGTCGGGGGAGCTGAGGAGCGCGGCGGCGGTCCCGCTCTCGGGGGCCACGACGCCCGGCAGCGGGGTGCCCACGGCGCCGCCGCAGAACACCTCGACGCCCACCGCGCGCAGCGAACCGGCGACCGGGCCGCCGGCGGGGCCGTAACAGATCGCCTGGCCGCTGGTGAAGAGCGTGTCGGCCGCCAGTTCCAGCGGGACGAGGAGGCCGGCGATGGGGCCGAGGCCCCGCTCGCGGCCGGCCAGGGCGTACGCCACGGCGAAGACGCCGACCGCGACCGGGACGACCGTCCCGAGCGGCAGCGGCACGCGCGAGAGCAGCACGTGGGACGCCACGGACAGCGTCACGACCAGTGTCGTGAAGAACGCCGCCCGCAGCGCTCTCAGCTGCGTCCCTGCCATGTCCATCGTCGTGGAGTGTGCCATGCCGGTCCGTAAGACGTCCCTAAAGGAAGTCTGTGGACGGTCCCGGCGGCCCCTACAGTCCCGGGATCCGGCCGTTGCGGAAGAGGTCCACGAAGATCTGGTGGTCGGCCCGCGCGCGTGCCCCGTAGCGGTGCGCGAAGTCCACCAGGAGGTCTCCGAAGCCCTCCTCGTCGGCGGCGATCGCCGCGTCGATGGCCCGCTCCGTGGAGAACGGCACGAGCGAGTGACCGCTGGAGTCGTCCGCCGCCGCGTGCATGGTCGCCGTGGCCCGGCCCAGGTCCGCGACGGTCGCCGCGATCTCGTCCAGGTCGTCGATGTCCGACCAGTCCAGGTCCACGGCGTACGGCGAGACCTCGGCGACCAGCTGCCCGGAGCCGTCCAGCTCCGTCCAGCCCAGCCACGGGTCGGCGTGCGCCTGGAGCGCCCGCTGCGAGATCACGGTGCGGTGGCCCTCGTGCTGGAAGTACTCCCGTACCGCCTGGTCCGTCACGTGCCGGGAGACCGCCGGGGTCTGCGCCTGCTTGAGGTAGATCACGACGTCGTTCTCCAGGGCGTCGCTGTTGCCCTCCAGGAGGATGTTGTACGAGGGGAGGCCGGCCGAGCCGATGCCGATCCCGCGCCGTCCGACGACGTCCTTGACCCGGTACGAGTCGGGGCGGGCCAGGCTGGACTCCGGGAGGGTCTCCAGATAGCCGTCGAAGGCCGCCAGGACCTTGTACCGGGTGGCAGCGTCCAGCTCGATCGCACCGCCGCCCGCGGAGAACCGGCGCTCGAAGTCACGGATCTCCGTCATCGAGTCGAGCAGCCCGAAGCGGGTCAGGGAGCGGGCCGCGCGCAGGGCGCCGAGCAGCGCCCCGTCGGCGGTCTCCAGGGTGAAGGCGGGCACGTCGTCCCCCTTGGCACCGGTCGCGAGGGCGTGGATGCGCTCCCGGTAGGCGGCGGCGCAGATCCGGACGAGCTCGGTGATCTGCTCGTCGGAGAGCGCCTTGGCGTAGCCGACGAGGGCGAGCGAGCCGGCGAGCCGCTTGAGGTCCCAGGTGAAGGGGCCCACGTAGGCCTCGTCGAAGTCGTTGACGTTGAAGATCAGCCGTCCGTTGGCGTCCATGTACGTGCCGAAGTTCTCGGCGTGCAGATCGCCGTGGATCCAGACCCGGCCGGTGCGCTCGTCCAGGTAGGGGCCGCCCTGGGCCTCCTGCTCCAGGTCCGCGTAGAAGAGGCAGGCCGTTCCCCGGTAGAAGGCGAAGGCGGAGCCGGCCATCTTCCGGAACTTGACGCGGAAGGCCGCGGGGTCGGCCGCGAGGAGCTCGCCGAAGGCGGTGTCGAAGACGGCGAGGATGTGCTCACCGCGCTCGGCGACGGTGGGCTGGGGGACCGACATTCGAGGTGCCTCCTGGTACCGGACGTGCTGAAAGACTGTTCATGACAATTGGGACAGGTGTTCCCTGCCTCTCAACGCGCGACCCTAGCCGTGAGTGCCCGACGCCTGTCAGTCCGGAGACGTAGACTTCCACGCTGTCCCCCCAGACTGCCCGCAGCCTGTCGACTCCTGTTTTCCGGAGGCCTTCCGCCGTGACCAAGCCGCCCTTCACGCACCTCCACGTCCACACCCAGTACTCGCTGCTGGACGGTGCCGCGCGGCTGAAGGACATGTTCGACGCGTGCAACGAGATGGGCATGACGCACATCGCGATGTCCGACCACGGCAACCTGCACGGGGCGTACGACTTCTTCCACACGGCGAAGAAGGCCGGGGTCACGCCGATCATCGGCATCGAGGCGTACGTCGCCCCCGAGTCCCGGCGCAACAAGCGGAAGATCCAGTGGGGCCAGCCGCACCAGAAGCGGGACGACGTCTCCGGTTCCGGTGGTTACACCCACAAGACGATCTGGGCGGCGAACGCCACCGGACTGCACAACCTCTTCCGGCTCTCCTCCGACGCGTACGCCGAGGGCTGGCTCCAGAAGTGGCCCCGGATGGACAAGGAGACCATCTCCAAGTGGTCGGAGGGGCTCATCGCCTCCACCGGCTGCCCCTCCGGCGAGCTGCAGACCCGGCTCCGGCTCGGCCAGTTCGACGAGGCCCTCAAGTCGGCCTCCGAGTACCAGGACATCTTCGGCAAGGAGCGGTACTTCCTGGAGCTGATGGACCACGGCATCGAGATCGAGCGCCGGGTCCGCGACGGGCTCCTGGAGATCGGCAAGAAGCTCGGCATCCCGCCGCTGGTCACGAACGACTCGCACTACACCTACGCGCACGAGTCGACCGCGCACGACGCCCTGCTCTGCATCCAGACCGGCAAGAACCTCTCCGACCCGGACCGCTTCCGGTTCGACGGCACCGGCTACTACCTGAAGTCCACGGACGAGATGTACGCCGTGGACTCCTCGGACGCCTGGCAGGAGGGCTGCCGCAACACCCTCCTGGTCGCCGAGCAGGTCTCCACCGACGGCATGTTCGTCGAGAAGAACCTCATGCCGAGGTTCGACATCCCGGAGGGGTACACCGAGGTCACCTGGTTCCGCGAGGAGACCATGCGCGGCATGGCCCGCCGCTTCCCCGGGGGCATCCCCGAGGACCGCATGAAGCAGGTCGAGTACGAGATGGACACGATCATCTCGATGGGCTTCCCCGGCTACTTCCTCGTCGTCGCCGACTTCATCATGTGGGCGAAGAAGCAGGGCATCGCCGTGGGCCCCGGCCGAGGCTCCGCGGCCGGCTCGATCGTCGCGTACGCCATGGGCATCACCGACCTCGACCCGATCCCGCACGGACTGATCTTCGAGCGCTTCCTCAACCCCGAGCGCATCTCGATGCCCGATGTCGACATCGACTTCGACGAGCGCCGGCGCGTCGAGGTGATCCGGTACGTGACGGAGAAGTACGGCTCCGACAAGGTCGCCATGATCGGCACCTACGGCAAGATCAAGGCCAAGAACGCGATCAAGGACTCCGCGCGCGTCCTCGGCTACCCGTACGCCATGGGCGACCGGCTCACCAAGGCCATGCCCGCCGACGTCCTCGGCAAGGGCATCGACCTCAACGGCATCACCGACCCCTCGCACCCGCGCTACAGCGAGGCCGGCGAGATCCGCGCGATGTACGAGAACGAGCCGGACGTCAAGAAGGTCATCGACACCGCCCGGGGCGTCGAGGGTCTGGTCCGCCAGATGGGCGTCCACGCCGCCGGCGTCATCATGTCCAGCGAGCCGATCGTCGACCACGCGCCGATCTGGGTCCGGCACACCGACGGCGTGACCATCACCCAGTGGGACTACCCGCAGTGCGAGTCGCTCGGCCTGCTCAAGATGGACTTCCTGGGCCTGCGCAACCTCACCATCATGGACGACGCCGTCAAGATGGTGAAGGCGAACAAGGGCATCGACCTCGACCTGCTCGCCCTCCCCCTGGACGACCCGAAGACCTTCGAACTGCTCCAGCGCGGTGACACCCTCGGCGTCTTCCAGTTCGACGGCGGGCCCATGCGCTCGCTGCTGCGGCTGATGAAGCCCGACAACTTCGAAGACATCTCCGCCGTGTCCGCCCTGTACCGGCCGGGCCCGATGGGCATGAACTCGCACACGAACTACGCCCTGCGCAAGAACAAGCAGCAGGAGATCACCCCGATCCACCCCGAGCTGGAGAAGCCGCTCGAAGAGGTGCTCGCGGTCACCTACGGCCTGATCGTGTACCAGGAGCAGGTGCAGAAGGCCGCCCAGATCATCGCCGGCTACTCGCTCGGCGAGGCCGACATCCTGCGCCGCGTGATGGGCAAGAAGAAGCCCGACGAGCTGGCGAAGAACTTCGTCATCTTCGAGGCCGGAGCCAAGAGCAAGGGCTTCAGCGACGAGGCCATCAAGGCCCTCTGGGACGTCCTGGTCCCCTTCGCCGGCTACGCCTTCAACAAGGCCCACTCGGCCGCGTACGGCCTGGTCTCCTACTGGACCGCCTACCTCAAGGCCAACCACCCCGCCGAGTACATGGCGGGACTGCTCACCTCGGTCAAGGACGACAAGGACAAGTCCGCCGTCTACCTGAACGAGTGCCGGCGCATGGGGATCAAGGTCCTGCCGCCCAACGTGAACGAGTCCGAGTCGAACTTCGCCGCGCAGGGCGACGACGTGATCCTCTTCGGCCTCTCCGCCGTCCGCAACGTCGGCACCAACGTCGTCGAGTCGATCATCAAGTCGCGCAAGGCGAAGGGGAAGTACTCCTCCTTCCCGGACTTCCTCGACAAGGTCGAGGCCGTCGTCTGCAACAAGCGCACCGTCGAGTCGCTGATCAAGGCCGGCGCCTTCGACGAGATGGGCCACACCCGCAAGGGTCTGGTCGCCCACCACGAGCCGATGATCGACAACGTGGTGGCGGTCAAGCGCAAGGAGGCCGAGGGACAGTTCGACCTCTTCGGCGGCATGGGCGACGAGGCGACCGACGAGCCCGGCTTCGGCCTCGACGTCGAGTTCTCCGACCTCGAGTGGGAGAAGTCCTACCTGCTCGCCCAGGAGCGCGAGATGCTCGGCCTGTACGTCTCCGACCACCCGCTCTTCGGCATCGAGCACGTCCTGTCCGACAAGACCGACGCGGCGATCTCCCAGCTCACCGGCGGCGAGCACTCCGACGGCGCGGTCGTCACCATCGGCGGCATCATCTCCGGCCTCCAGCGGAAGATGACCAAGCAGGGCAACGCCTGGGCCATCGCCACCGTCGAGGACCTGGCCGGATCCATCGAGTGCATGTTCTTCCCCGCCACCTACCAGCTGGTCTCCACCCAGCTCGTCGAGGACACCGTCGTCTTCGTCAAGGGACGGCTCGACAAGCGCGAGGACGTTCCCCGGCTGGTCGCCATGGAGCTGATGGTCCCCGACCTGTCGAACGCCGGGACCAACGCGCCGGTGATCCTCACCATCCCGACGGTCAAGGTGACCCCGCCGATGGTCAGCAGGCTCGGCGAGATCCTCAAGCACCACAAGGGCAACACCGAGGTGCGGATCAAGCTCCAGGGCCCCCGCACCACCACCGTGCTGCGGCTCGACCGGCACCGGGTGACGGCCGACCCGGCGCTCTTCGGCGACCTGAAGGTGCTGCTCGGCCCGTCCTGCCTGGCCGGTTAGCCCGCACCGCAGTCCTCACGGACAGCCCTCGCCTCCGCGGGAGGGCCCGCGCACGGGCGAGAGCCCGTGTACGCGCAGGGGTCCGCGCACGGGCGAGGGTCCGTGCACGCGCAAGGGGCGCGCCCGTCGTCACGGGCGCGCCCCTTTGCCGTACGCGAAGGCCGTCAGTTGTGGCCGAAGCGCTTCTGGCGGCCCTTGCGGGCGACGTCGCTCGGCAGGACCTGCGAGGCGCGCTGCGACGCCTCGGACTCCATCGCCGACTGCTGCGCCTGCTGGGCGCCGCGCTCGGCCGGCGACTGCTGCTTCTGACTGCGGTTCTGGTTGCGGTTCTTGGCCATGGTGATGCCTCCTCAAAGGGACCTAGGGGCCAGGGCCGCTGTCAGACTCACATACGGCATGAACCGCCGCATTTTGGATCATTACGGAGCGTAGGGTCCCTGGGGGCGTGACATCCGCCACGCCGATGATCCAGTTCCGACCGTCGAGCCCCCGGCCTTCGGGCAGACTCGAAGGAAATCCGAAGCAACTTCCGATCCCGAGGTTCCCGAAAGAGGGTGGAACACGTGGACCGCTGCGTCGTCCTGGTGGACGCCGGCTACCTGCTGGGTGCCGCCGCCAGTCTCCTCGCCGGGGAACCGGCCCGTTCCCGGATCACCGTCGACCACGCCGGGCTCATCCAGCAGCTGCGCCAGCGCGCCGAGGCCGAGACCGCGCTGCCCCTCCTGCGCATCTACTGGTTCGACGGCGCGCCCGACCGGGTGCCCCAGCCCGAGCACCGCAGACTGCGGGTGATGCCCCGGGTCACGGTCCGGCTCGGCGCCCTGACGAGGAGCGACGGACGCTGGGCGCAGAAGGGCGTCGACGCGGCCATGCACACCGAGCTGACCGAGCTCGCCAGGAACCGGGCCTGCTCCGACATCGTGCTCGTCACCGGCGACGGCGATCTGCTGCCCGGCCTGATGTCGGCCAAGGAACACGGCGTCGCCGTCCACCTCTGGGCCGTCCAGGCCGCCGACGGCGACTACAACCAGTCCGAGGACCTGGTCGCCGAGGCCGACGAACGGCGGGTCCTCGACCGGGCCTGGATCACCCGGGCCGTCCGCGCCAAGGACCTCACCGGGATCTGCGCGCCCCCGCCCGCCCCGCGCCCCGAGATCGCGGCCATCCTCTCCGCGCCGCTGCCCGAGGCCGCCCTCGCCTCCGCCGAACGGGCCGCCGACGAGGCGGCGGCGGCCGCGGCCTCCGGAGAAGCCCCCACCGCCCACGGCAACGGCCACGCCCGGGGCAACGGCCACCGGGGCAACGGCCACCCCGGCTCCAACGGCCACGTCCGCGAGGACGACCACGGCCACGGCGCCGACGTCCCCGCCCCCGCTCCCGGCAAGGGCGTCCCCACGCCCAAGGACCTGGCGGGACTGCGCGGCCCCGGCACGGGCGCCGCCACCCCGGGCGCCCCCGTGCCCGCGAGCGCGCTCCGCTGGTCCTCCGACCGGGGCTGGGTCGAGCGCCCCGCCCCCGCCCTCGGCGAACCCGCCGAGACCGCCTCCCTGCCCACCCTCGCCACCCTCACCAGCGCCGAGCAGCGCTGGGCGGACCGCGAGGAGGACATCACGACCGTCGGCGGCGACCCGTTCGAAGTCGGACAGGTGTTCGCCCGCCGGTGGATGGAACGGCTTCCCGAGCAGAGCCACGTGCAGAAGCTGTCCACCCTCTACCCCCGCATCCCGCACCGGATCGACGGCGAACTCCTCCGCTACGCCGCCCGATTCGGCCTGCTCGCCCACAAGGACGACCAGATCGACGAGCACGACCGGTACGCCATCCGGGCGGGGTTCTGGCGCGAGATCGACGTCCGGGCCGCCGCCGAACACGCCCCCGCGCCCGGAGCCGGCCCGGCGACCCCGTAGGCTCTTCCCCCGTGAGTACGGTGTGCGTGGCGCGGGATCTGGTCAAGACGTACCCCGCCACGCGCGGCGGGCGCGGTGCGCCGGCGACACCCGAGGTGCGAGCCACCGACGGGATCAGCCTCGACGTGCGCGGCGGCGAGATCTTCGGGCTGCTCGGACCCAACGGAGCCGGCAAGTCCACCCTCGTCCGCCAGCTCACCGGACTCCTGCGCCCCGACTCCGGCAGTGTCCGGCTCCTCGGCCACGACCTCGTACGCCACCCCGAGCGGGCCGCCCGCCTCCTCGCGTACCTCGGCCAGGAGTCCACCGCCCTCGACGAGCTGACCGTCGCCCTCGCCGCCGAGACCACCGGACGGCTGCGCGGCCTCACCGCCCGCGACGCGCGCGCCGAGCGCGACGCCGTCCTGGAGGAGCTCGGCCTCACCGCGCTCGCCTCCCGGCCCCTCAAGAAGCTCTCCGGCGGAGAGCGCAGGCTCGCCTGCTTCGCCACCGCGCTCGTCGGCGAGCGCCCCGTCCTCGTCCTCGACGAGCCCACCACCGGCATGGACCCGATCGCCCGGCGCGCCGTCTGGGCCGCCGTCGACCGGCGGCGCGCCGAACACGGCGCCACCGTGCTGCTCGTCACCCACAACGTCATCGAGGCCGAGACCGTCCTCGACCGGGTCGCCGTCCTCGAACACGGCCGGGTCATCGCCTGCGACACCCCCGCCGGACTCAAGGAACGCGTCGCCGGAGAGGTCCGCGTCGAGCTGGTCTGGCGCGACGCGGCCCCCCTCCACCTGCCCGAGGTCGCCGCCCTGCGCGAACTCGCGCAGGAGACCGGGCGGCGCTGGATCCTCCGGCTCGCCCCCGACGCGGCCCGCGCCGCCGTCGCCACCGTCACCGGCGGGGCGGCGTTCGCCGCGCTCGACGACTTCACCCTGGCCACGCCCAGCCTGGAGGACGTGTACCTGGCGCTGGGCGGCGCCACGCAAGGACTGGTGAAGGCATGACCCGCGTTCCGTCCGTGACCGTCAGGAGCTGTACGCAGTGAGCACCGTGCCCGCCGAGGCCCTGCCGACCGGCGCGCCCGCCGCCCTGAGCCGCGACGACGACGGGGTCGCCGCCGCGCCCCTCGCCCCCCGCGCCCGGCTGCTGCCGTCGATGGCCGCTGTCTACCGCGCGCAGCTCTCCCGCGCCCGGGTCGCCCGCATCCCGCTGCTCTTCGTGGCCACCTTCCAGTCCATCGGGATCATGGTCCTGATGCGCGGGGTCGTCGACGGCGGCTCCGAGGCGCGCGCCGTCGTGGCCGGCTCCACCGTCCTCGTCGTCGCCTTCGTCGCGCTCAACCTGCTCGCCCAGTACTTCGGGCAGCTGCGGGCCACCGGCGGCCTCGACCACTACGCCACGCTTCCCGTGCCGCCCGCCGCCGTCGTCCTCGGCGCGGCCGGGGCGTACGCCTCCTTCACCGTGCCCGGGACCGTGGTCACCGCCGTCGCCGGCTCCGTGCTCTTCGGGCTGCCGCTCGGCCAGCTGTGGATCCTCGCCGCCGTCGTCCCGCTCGCCGGAGCGGCGCTCGCCGGACTCGGCGCGGCCCTCGGCCTCCTCGCGCCCCGGCAGGAGCTGGCCACCCTCCTCGGCCAGCTCGGCATGTCGGCGGCGCTGCTCCTCGGCGTGCTCCCGGCGGAACGGCTGCCCGGGCCCATCGGCTGGGCCCGGGACCTGCTGCCGTCGACGTACGGCGTGGAGGCCATGGCCCGTACCTTCGAGCCGCGTCCCGACTGGGCGGCCGTCGCCCTCGACCTCGCCGTGTGCGGGGTCGTCGGCGTGCTCTCCCTGGCCGTCGCCACCTGGGCGTACCGGCGGGCCGCCGTCCGCTGAGGCGGGTCACGGACACACCTGGCACGATGGCGGGGTGACCGCACCCCTGACTCCGCCTCACCAGCCGCCGCACGATCCCGACTGGCCGCCGCCGCCCCCGCCCGCGCTCGGCCCGGCCGGGGACCCGATCACGGCGGCCGAGGTGCTGCAGGGCGTTCTGGTGACCGTCGTCTCGGCGATCGCGGGGGCGCTGCTCGGAGTGCTGTGGCTGAACCTGGCCCCGCGCGTCCTGCTCATCTCGGACGGCAAGGGGGTCTACCTCCGCAACTCCGAGGGGGAGGCGGCCATCGGCTCGGACGGGACGTTCGTCCTTCTCGCGCTGGCCTTCGGCGCGGTCGCCGCGCTCGTGGTCTTCCTGCTCCGCCGCCAGGGCGGCGTCCCCCTGGTGCTCGGTCTGGCCCTGGGCGGCGGGGCGGGGTCGCTCCTCGCCTGGGGCCTCGGGACGTACTTCGGCCCGGCGCGGGACGTGGTCGCCCACGCGAAGGCCGTCGGCCCGAACGTCACCTTCGAGGCGCCGCTCGAACTGAACCTGGCGGCCGCCGCGATGCTGGCCTGGCCGCTCGCGGCGATGATCGTGCACCTGGCGCTCACGGCCCTCTTCGGCCCGCGCGACCCGGAACCCGAGCCGTGGGACCGGGCGAAGGCGTACTGACCCGCACCCGTCCTCGGAGCGCGCCGCCGCCGTCCGTCAGGCGCGCCCGATGGGGGCCACCACCGCCGAGGTGAGGGCCGCCAGATCGGCGGGGGAGAGCTCCACCTCAAGGCCCCGCCGGCCCGCCGAGACGCAGATGGACGCGTGGTCCGAGGCCGAGGAGTCGAGCACCGTGCGGAGCCGCTTGCGCTGGCCGAGCGGGGAGATGCCGCCCCGGACGTAGCCCGTGGTGCGCTCCGCCGCCGCCGGATCCGCCATCGCCGCGCGCTTGCCGCCGACCGCCGAGGCGAGCGCCTTGAGGTCGAGCTGGCCCGCCACGGGGACCACCGCGACCGTCAGCTCGCCGTCGACGTCCGCCACCAGCGTCTTGAAGACCCGGTCGGGGGAGACGCCGAGGGCCTCCGCCGCCTCCTCGCCGTACGAGGCGGAGGCCGGGTCGTGCTCGTACGCGTGCAGGGTGAACGGGGTGCCGGCCGCCGTCAGGGCGACCGTGGCCGGGGTGCCGCCGGTGTTCTTCTTCTGCTTCTTCGCCACGCGCTCCTCCTCGGATCGGACCGGCTCGGCCCGGCTCAGTTCGGGTACGTCGGGGCCTGCGTCAGGTCCACCACCGGCAGCGACGGCAGATGCCGCAGCACCGCGGTCTCCGCGCGCAGCAGCGTCAGCTCCTCACGCAGCCGCGTCGCCGTGTCCGGGGCCTGGAGGAGCCGCTGCTTGGAGGGCGTGTCGAGCACCGCGGCCGCCGCGACCAGGTACGACACCACCGACGGGTCGTCCGGCAGCTCGCTCGTCGTCAGCGACCGCTCCCGAGCCCCCGCCAGCCGCTTCTGGTAGCTGCGGAAGGCCCGCAGGACCCCCTCGGAGAGGGTGCCGGCCTCCTCGCCCTGCTCCTCCGGGATCTCCTCGATCTCGGCGACCAGGAACGGCCCGCTCGCGTCGACCGACAGCAGCTTCACCCGGATCGTGCCGGTGGCCATCACCTCGAAGCTGCCGTCCGCGCGCTCCCGGATCGACGCCGCGTCGGCGATGCAGCCGACGCGGTGGAAGGACTGGATCGGGTCGGAGCCGAAGCCGGCGGCCGGGCCCTTCTCCGGCAGCGCCGTCTGGTCCGGCATCCCCGGAGCGGTCGGGGCGACCTCGCGGCCGTCCCGGATGGCGACGACGGCGAAGCGGCGCGGCTCCGAGTCGTCGATCGTGAGCAGCTCGCGCATCATGGCGCGATAACGCTCCTCGAAGACGTTCAGCGGCAGAACGAGGCCCGGGAACAGCACCGCGTTGAGCGGGAAGAGAGGCAGGCGAGCGGTGGTCACAGCGGTCAGCCTAATGGCCGCCGGGCCCGCCCCGTCCGGCCCGTCCACGTCCGGTCTCCCAGAGCGGTGTGCGGCGGGCCAGCTCGGCCCTGACGCGGTCCCGCGCGGCGAGGAACCCGCGCAGCGGATCCTCCCGGACGGCGCCCCGCCCGACACCCCGTGCGGCGCCCCACGGGAACGAGGTCGCGTGCGCCCCGATCCGGCCGAACTCCTCCCGCGCCTCCTCCCACCGCGCCCGCTCGACCAGCACGTACGCGAGCAGGTTGCGGACCTCGGCCGGCCACGGGTCGCCCGTCGGGAAGACCTCCGAAAGGGCGAGCGCGCGGTCCGCCGCCCGGTCGACCCGCGCCGCCGGCACGGACGGGTCCCGGTCCTGCGGCACCCGGAGCCGGTCGTGGGCGGCCCGGACCGGCAGCGCCCGGACGAGCGAGTCAGGGGCGGCGTCGTCCGCCGCCTGCTCGGCGAAGTCGAAGGCGGCGCGGTGCGAGCCGTACCACTGGGCGGAGAGGTACTTCAGGGCCGCGACGTGGCTCCCGTAGTGGTGCGGGGAGCGGCGCACGGCCTGCTCCCAGAGCGATTCGAAGACGGAGTGCCCGGCGTGCGCCCCGCGGGCGTGGTCCAGGGCGAGCCGCCACGGCACCGGGTCGTGCGGGGCCTCGGCGGCGACCGCGTGGATCAGCGGGCCGAGCTCGCGCAGCCGCTCGGCCCGGGCCGGCGACTCCCAGGCCCTGCGGACGGCGAGCTGCGCCGTGACGAGCAGGGCGTCGGGGTCGCCGGGCGCGACCGAGAGCCAGTGGGTCAGCCAGCCGTCCCTGCTGTACGCGAAGGTGGCGAGCCGGGTGACGTACCGGTCGCGGTCCTCCCACTCGCCCGTGTCCCGGGTGGTGGCGAGCAGTTTCGCGGCGGGCTCCGGATCGGCGAGGGCGGCGGCGACCAGCGCGGGGGCGAGCCGCTCGTCCGGGGCGTCGAGCAGCACGTCGTCGTCCGGCACGAACCCGGCGGCGAGCCGCGGGGCGTGCCGGACCGCGCGGGCGGCGCCGATCAGCGCTCGGAGGAAGGACATGGTGCGACATATTCTCTCCCGGCCCCTCCTGTGACGGCAGCCTGTCTCACGCTCCGTACACCAAACCTCCGCGCCTCACCCCCTGCTCAGCAGTCGGGTCGCGCCGGCCGCCACCGTCGTCGCCAGGATCCAGCCGAGCAGGATCAGGACCGCGGCCACCCACTGCCAGACGCCTTCGAGCCGCCAGTAGCCGTCCTGCCCGAGGTTGATCACCGGGAGCAGCAGGTCCAGCGCGTACAGCGGACCGTTCCACGCGGGGGACTCCTCCGCCTTCAGCGGTATCGGCCGGTAGCGGGAGAAGGCCACCGTGCCCGCCCCCCACAGGACCGCCATCCACAGCGCCGCCCGGCCCGGCCGGTAGCCGTAGGCCACGGTCCAGTCCTGGAGGTATCCCCACAGCTTCCCCGCCACCGGCAGGGTCTCCCGTCTGCGCCGCTGCTTGGCGAGCAGCACCTCGCGGGCGTCGGCGTCCTCCCCGCTGGCGCGCAGGACCGTGGCGAGGCGTTCGTACGGCTCGGGGGCGTACTCCGGGGTCGCGGCGGCCACCCACTCCAGGCGCCGGGCCAGCGGGAAGTGTCCGTACGGCACGAGGTTCTCGTAGGCGAAGCCGCCCATCGCGAGGCCGCCGGGGCCCGGCCAGCTGGTCGACAGGTCGATCAGGGTGACGACCTTGGCGCCGTTGAGCACGACCCGGCCCTCCTCCGGCCGCTCGCCGTTGAACCGGAGCTCCGGGGTGACGATCCGGCGCAGGGAGACCTCCTCCCGGCGGGCCCCGCTCAGCACGAACCGGGCGTAGTGCAGGTCCACGGCGTCGCCGAAGCGGCCGTCGTCGAGCCGCACCCCGCCGTGGCACTCCACCGGCTTGCGGCGGGCGCCCTGGGCGGGCGTCACCCCGTACGGCGGGGTGGCCGTCGCGTTCCCCGCCGGTCCCGCGCTCCCCGACTCCTCGTACACCCAGGCCGCGTTCAGGTAGAGGGAGCGCTCCACGGTCAGCTGCGGTGCGTTCAGCGCGCGGCGGCCCTGGGCGCCGCGCAGGACGCTGCCGCGCAGGCTGAGCGAGACGCCGACCTTCGCCCCGCGCAGGCTCAGCTCCCCGTGGGTCTCGATGAGCTCGGCCTGGAGGTCCTGGGCGACCACGAGACCGTCCGCCGTGATCGCGCGGCCCCGCCGGTCCGGCCACACCTGGATCTGGTTGACGAGCAGGTCCGTGCCGATCTGCGCGTCCGTGAGCCGGATGCCCCGCTTCACCCGGCAGCGCGGCAGGTGCAGGTCCCCCTCGGTGTGCAGCCGGGCGGCCTCCAGGCGCGGCAGCGCGCACTCCACCAGCCTCAGGGTGCCGAAGCGGGCCTCGGGCAGCACCACCTCGTCGTCGAACCGGCAGCAGTGCAGCTCGACGTACGGCCCTATCGTCCCGCCCGCCAGGTCGAGCACGCCGGTGATCCTGACGCCGCGCAGCTTCAGCGCGGCCACCCGCCCGGACCGCGCCGGCGGCCCGGCGAGCAGCAGCAGCGCCACCACGTCGGCGCGGACGCTCCGCTCCTCCCCCCACTCCCGTCCCCCGAAGGGATCGTCCCGCTCCGCGATCCCCTCCGTCAGATCGCACGTCCTGCCGATGCGGAACGCCCGCCACACGGCCCGCTCCGGGCCCGTGAGACCGTCCGGCATCCCGTCCTCGTGCGGCTCGGTCACTGCCGCCCCCCTCGCTTTCCACGTTCCGTTCCCACGATTCCCCGACCCCCCTTCCGGGGTTTCGTGGATTCGTACAGCCGTTCTTCCCGCTGAGTGACGGGCTGAACGCTAACGGTCAGGAGTGGCGACAAGACGCCAGTGTGGCGTGTATCAGCCAGTGATACAGGCGTCCGACGCTGTGGGCCGTCTGCGAGAATTGACCCGTGATCTCTCGAATCGATCTGCGCGGCGAGTCCCTCCCCGAGGGTTCCGCCCTGCGTGACCTGCTGCCCCGTGCCGAGTTCGACGTGGAAGCCGCCCTGGACAAGGTGCGGCCGATCTGCGAGGACGTCCGGCATCATGGCGCGGCCGCGGTGATCGACTACGGGGAGAAGTTCGACGGCGTCCGCGTCCCGAGCCTGCGCGTCCCCGCCGAGGCGATCACCGCCGCCCTCGACACCCTCGACCCGGCCGTCCGCGCCGCCCTCGAGGAGTCCATCCGGCGCGCCCGTCTCGTCCACCGCGAGCAGCGCCGCACCACCCACACCACCCACGTCGTCCCCGGCGGCACGGTCACCGAGAAGTGGATCCCGGTCGAGCGCGTCGGTCTGTACGTGCCGGGCGGCCGCTCGGTCTACCCGTCCTCCGTCGTGATGAACGTCGTCCCGGCCCAGGAGGCCGGCGTCGAGGGCCTGGCCGTCGCCTCGCCCCCGCAGAAGGAGTTCGGCGGACTCCCGCACCCGACGATCCTCGCCGCCTGCGCCCTGCTCGGCGTGGACGAGGTGTACGCCGCCGGCGGCGCCCAGGCCATCGCCATGTTCGCGTACGGCACCGCCGACAGCGCGGACGCCGGCGGCGAGCCCGGCTGCGCCCCCGTCAACCTGGTCACCGGCCCCGGCAACATCTACGTGGCCGCCGCCAAGCGCCTCCTCAAGGGCCGCATCGGCATCGACGCCGAGGCCGGCCCCACCGAGATCGCGATCCTCGCGGACTCCACCGCCGACCCCGTGCACGTCGCCGCCGACCTGATCAGCCAGGCCGAGCACGACCCCATGGCCGCCTCCGTCCTCGTCACCGACTCGGAGGAGCTGGCCACCGCCACCGAGGCCGAGCTGAAGACGCAGGTCGCCGCCTCCAAGCACGTCGACGACCGGATCGTCCCGGCCCTCGCCGGCCGCCAGTCCGCCATCGTCCTCGTCCGCGACCTGGCCGACGGCCTCACGGTCGTCGACGCGTACGGCGCCGAGCACCTGGAGATCCAGACCCGCGACGCCGCCGCCGTCGCCGACCGCGTCCGCAACGCGGGCGCGATCTTCGTCGGCCCCTGGTCCCCGGTCTCCCTCGGCGACTACTGCGCCGGCTCCAACCACGTCCTGCCCACCGGCGGCTGCGCCTGCCACTCCTCGGGCCTCTCCGTGCAGTCCTTCCTGCGCGGCGTGCACATCGTGGACTACACCCGCGACGCGCTCGCCGACGTCGCCCACCACGTGGTGACCCTCGCCGAGGCCGAGGACCTCCCGGCCCACGGCGCCGCGATCAAGGCAAGGTTCGGATGGAAGGTGCCGGAGACCAAGTGACCGGAATCAGCGATCGATCCCCCTGGGACGAGCTCCCCGTCCGGGACGAGCTGAAGGGCAAGTCCCCCTACGGCGCGCCCCAGCTCGACGTCCCCGTCCAGCTGAACACCAACGAGAACCCCTACCCGCTGCCCGAGCCGCTCGTGGCCCGGATCGCGGAGCGGGTCGCCGAGGCGGCCCGTACCCTCAACCGCTACCCCGACCGGGACGCGATCGAGCTGCGCACCGAACTCGCCCGCTACCTCACCCGCACCGGCGGGCACCCGGTCGCCGTCGAGAACGTGTGGGCGGCCAACGGCTCCAACGAGGTCCTCCAGCAGCTGCTGCAGACCTTCGGCGGCCCCGGCCGCACCGCCATCGGCTTCGAGCCCTCGTACTCGATGCACGCCCTGATCGCCCGCGGCACCGGCACCGGCTGGATCTCCGGCCCGCGCGACGAGGACTTCACGATCGACCTCGCGGCGGCCGAGCGGGCGATCGCCGAGCACCGCCCGGACGTCGTCTTCGTGACCTCGCCCAACAACCCCACCGGCAGCGCGGTCGCCGCCGAAACCGTCCTCGCCCTGTACGAGGCGGCCCAGGCCGCCAAGCCCTCGATGGTCGTCGTCGACGAGGCGTACGTGGAGTTCAGCCACCGGGACTCGCTGCTGCCCCTCATCGCGGGCCGCCCGAACCTGGTGGTCTCCCGCACCATGTCCAAGGCCTTCGGCGCCGCCGGACTGCGCCTCGGCTACCTCGCCGCCCACCCGGCCGTGGTCGACGCCGTCCAGCTGGTCCGGCTGCCGTACCACCTCTCGGCCGTCACCCAGGCGACCGCGCTCGCCGCCCTGGAGCACACCGACACCCTCCTCGGGTACGTCGAGCAGCTCAAGGCCGAGCGCGACCGGCTCGTCACCGAGCTGCGCGGGATCGGCTTCGAGGTCACCGATTCGGACGCCAACTTCGTGCAGTTCGGGAAGTTCCCCGACACGCACGCGGCCTGGCAGCGGATCCTCGACCGGGGCGTCCTGGTCCGGGACAACGGCGTACCGGGATGGCTGCGGGTCACCGCCGGCACCCCCGAAGAGAACGACGCGTTCCTCGACGCGGTTCGTGAATTGATGAAGGAGCAGGAGCGATGAGCCGCGTAGGCCGCGTTGAGCGCACCACCAAGGAGACCTCCGTCGTCGTCGAGATCGACCTCGACGGCACCGGAAAGGTCGACGTGTCGACCGGGGTCGGCTTCTACGACCACATGCTCGACCAGCTCGGCCGGCACGGTCTGTTCGACCTCACCGTCAAGACCGACGGCGACCTGCACATCGACACGCACCACACCATCGAGGACACCGCCCTCGCCCTCGGCGCCGCCTTCAAGCAGGCCCTCGGCGACAAGGTCGGCATCTACCGCTTCGGCAACTGCACCGTCCCGCTGGACGAGTCGCTCGCCCAGGTGACCGTCGACCTCTCCGGCCGCCCGTACCTCGTGCACACCGAGCCCGAGAACATGGCGCCGATGATCGGCTCATACGACACGACGATGACCCGGCACATCTTCGAGTCCTTCGTCGCCCAGGCCCAGATCGCCCTGCACATCCACGTCCCGTACGGGCGCAACGCCCACCACATCGTGGAGTGCCAGTTCAAGGCCTTCGCCCGCGCCCTCCGCTACGCCTCCGAGCGCGACCCGCGCGCCGCCGGCATCCTCCCCTCCACGAAGGGCGCGCTCTGACCGTGAACGGCCTCTCCACCATCCTCATCGTCGTCGGGCTCTTCCTGCTCGGCGGCATCTACTCGTTCGTCAAGCAGGACATGCCCAAGGGCGTCGTCGTGCTCGTCGCCATCGGCGCCGCGATGTGCCTCGGCGCCGGTGTGCTCCGGCTGGACGTGTGGTCATGACCACGAGCACCCCCAAGAAGGTCGTCGTCTTCGACTACGGCTTCGGCAACGTCCGCTCGGCCGAGCGCGCCCTCGCCCGGGTCGGCGCCGACGTCGAGATCACCCGTGACTACGACACCGCGATGAACGCCGACGGACTGCTCGTCCCCGGCGTCGGTGCCTTCTCCGCCTGCATGCGCGGGCTCAAGGAGGCCCGCGGCGACTGGATCGTCGGCCGCCGGCGCGCCGGCGGCCCCCCCCGGGGGGGGCGCAGCGGCGGGCGGGCCATACACATAGCCCCCCGCACAGCGCACCGGGGGGGGGCCGAGGGGCGCGCCGCGGGGGCCGGGGCC